>CAZZDO010000084.1:0-11193 GCA_964653205.1 uncultured Armatimonadia bacterium
CCGGAGCAAGTGGCCCAGACCGAGGGCTCACACACGGGGAAGTACTTGCAGACCGTGTTGCCAAGCACGTGATGCTGGTCCCGTCTACCGCAGCCTCGCCTCCGCCCAGACGGCGTGATCGCCGTTGATGTTGTCGCCGCCGTCGGTGGTCACCAGGCGCAGCATCTCCGCCCCCACAATGCTCACATCTACCTCTTCGATCTGCCCGAGCCTGAGCACTTTGCTCTCGAAGAGGCGCTCCCACTTGCCCCCGCGCGAGACCTCCACGATGAAAACCGCGGAGCCGAGGTTGTGCTGGTACATCATGTCCTCAATGCCGATGGTGGCCGTGAAGCGCCGGGCCTGACGCAGGCCGCCGGTCAGGAGCCACGTGGCGTGGCCGGCGCCACCCTCCGCGGTCTGCTCCGGGCACATCAGCAGCCCCTTGGCGTAGGTCTTGCCGTTCACGTCCAGCTTCCCCCCGGTGTAGTCCGCGTCGCGCTTCATGTCCGGATGGGCGAGCACGTCCACGGCCGGCAGATCGCTGAGGTAGAGCCCCTCGTTCAGGTTCGCACCGGTGAAGGTAGCTTCCGCGACGCCGGATGGCGCCCCGCCCTGCGGCGGGAAGGCAGCAGCCTTGAGTGTAGCCGTCTGCTTGAGCACGAGCGGCTTGCTGTAGGCGGCCGACTTCGCGGTCGGGTCCATGCCGTCGAGAGTATAGCGGATCATGGCCTTGGGGCTGCGGGCCGACAGCAGTATCTCGACCGCGACTTGCCCCAGGAAGTGCTGCGAGCCCGGCCGGATGATCGGCACCGGCAGCGGCAGCGACCTGCGGTACTCGTCCGTCTGCGGCCCGATTTGGTCGAATGGGATGGGCCTGAATCCCAGCTTCCACGCGGGCGAGTCGGGTTTGAGGCGGAAGTCCTCGCGTGCGGCATCCACGAAGCCGGGATCGCCCTGGATCATTACATTGCCGGCCTGCTCCCAGATCGGAGTGAGGACGGCGTCGCCCTGGGAGTAGCGCTCCGACTTGCCGTCGCCGGTGGGCGAGCCGGCGAAGAGCAATCGGTCGCCGATCAGGTTCTGCTCGACCTTCACGTCCTCGAAGTCCACGAGCGGGTGCAGGCCGAGGAACCACCCGCCGGTGCTGACATTGCAGCGCACCACGTTGCCGGTGGGGATACGGATGTCACCGTCCTTGAACAGGCGCAGCAACTCCGGGTAACGTGTGCTGTACGGCGGCCGCTCATACCCGATTTCCTGCAGCCGCTCCCAGATCCGCCACGCCCCGCCCTTCTCGAACAGCATCATGTCGCGCCACGAGTTGAAGTAGACCGACGGGTCGCACTTCACGAAGATGTTGTTCTCGATCAGGCAGTCGCGCCCGCTGTTGGTGAAGAACGCTCGCTGGTTGTCGAAGAACACGTTGCCGTACACGTGCACCCCGCCGGCGGGCAGATCGAGGTACACCGTCATCGAGCCGACATGCACCTGCGGCGGTGCGTGAATGCCGTGGAAGTAGTTGTGGCGGATGACGTGCCCGCGGTAGGTGTAGTCCATGGCCGTGTAGACGGTGCCCGTGTCGCCGGCGTCGTAGCCGATGCGGGTGAAGTCGGAGTACTCGATGACGTGGTCGTTGCCGGTGTAGCCCAGGCCCCCGTGCGGGCAGTCGTGGATGTAGCAGTGCGACACCCGCAGGCCCACGCCGGACAGGTTGATGGCGGGTTTGTACGGGGCCTTGACGCGGCCGATGTGGTGGATGTCGCAGTTCTCGACGGCGTGGCCGCCGGGCGTGAGCGTCTTGCGGTCACCGCCCTCGAGCGTAATCCCGCCCTCGCCCAATTCGTACAGGTCGCAGCTGCGCACCAGGTGGTTCGTGCCGCCCGTCACTGCGATCGCCGTATCGGCGAGATTGCGCAGCGTGCAGCCAGCGATCGTCACATGGTCCCCGCCCCTGACGGCGATCCCCCCGGCGCGACCGGCCTCCAACGTCATCCCGCACCACTGCAGGTGACTGACGCTATCGAGCACAACCAGCGGTGTGCCCAGCACGGCGAAGGTGGCGTCCTGCTCCGCACCGTGCGCCGGCGGCCAGAAGTACAGCCAGCCAGTCCCCCGGTCGAGGTACCACTCGCCAGGCTCGTCCAGTTCCTCCAGCACGTTCAGGAAGTGGTAGCGGGCGTTCTCATGGTAGCCGTAGAAGTGGTAGGGCGGCTCCGGCCAGACCTCCTTCGTCGCCGTGTCGAGACGCTGCACGTGGTGATACTGGTCCTGGTAGTCCCAGACCCAGTAGCCGTGGACCCACAGGTCCGAGGGGTCCTGCCAGCGGCTCGGCCGGTCGCCGCTGTAGCAGAAGCGCCCGTAGTGCTTGCCCGCGATCTTCCCGCCGATGCGCGTCGGTTCCGTGTTGCGGAAGTCCCCGGCGAACTTCAGCTCACCCTCCTGCGGAACGCTGGCGATGCGCAGCCAGCCGTCATTGGGGTAGCGGGCGAGGGACATGTACCGCCCCCCACAGAACAGCTCGGCGCGCTTACCGGAGGCCGGCCCGATCTGCCCGTAGTCCGTGACGCCGAGGGCCTTGAGATCGGCTTGCCGGACCTTACCGCGTGCTGTCGCGTCGAGGCGTCGGACGATGGCCGGATCGCTCACCGGCTCCCAGCGGGTCAGGGGCACGCCGCCCACCAATCGCACCGTCTCGCCCGGCATGGCCCGCCAGGTGACTGGCGCCTGCGCCGTGCCGGAATCCTCCGCTCCCAGCGTGAGCGTCTCGCCCATCGGGTACGCGCCACCGCGCAGTGTGATCGTGACCGGCTCCCCGGGCCGGCCCTGGCGCACCGCGCGCGCGAGGTCACGCGCGCGCGTCAGGCTGGCCAACGGGCCATCCGTACGGGCCGCATTGGGCGCGGCCAGTTGCCCCGTCCAGACATCACTGCCGCCGGGGGCGACGTACAGCTCCGCCGCGTGCAAACCGGACAAGGCTATGCAGAAGGCGATCAGGCTGTGGTGTAGGCGCATGGGCAGACCTCCTTGAGACACCGGGTGTTCATTCGCCGCGCGGACCGCCGCCCCCTTGAGGATGATGGGGTGGCAGGCTATACTGGCGGCAGCATCATGACCGTCACCGCTCTCATTCCCAGCTACGGCCGCCCCGACAGCCTGCGGCGCTGCCTCGACGGCCTGCTGGCGGGAGAGCGCGTGCCCGACGAGATCATCGTGGTCGCGCGCGACACGGACGCGGACACGCGCCGGGCGGCTGAGGCCTACGCGGCGGTAAGGGTGGCCAGCGTCACCGAACCCGGCCAGATCGCCGCCATGAACGCCGGCCTGGCGGTCGCCACGGGCGATGTCGTCTGCTTCCCGGACGATGACTGCGTGCCGCGACCGGACTGGCTGCGGCGGCTGACGGCCCACTACGACAACCCGCAGGTGGGCGGGGCCGGCGGACGCGATGTTGTCGGCGGGCCGGAGGGCCCCGAGCCGCCGTGGGTGAAGCGGGTGGGCCTCGTCACCTGGTACGGACGCATCATCGGGGGCCATCATTGCCGCACCTCGCCCGAGCCTCGGGCCGCGGATCACCTCAAGGGGGTCAACATGTCCTTCCGTCGGGCTCTGCTGCCGCCCTTCGACCGGCGCATTCGCGGGCCGCACCTGAACGACACGGACATCTCGCTGGGCGTGCGGCGGCAGGGCTACCGGCTCGTCTTCGACCCCCAGGCGAAGGTGGATCACTACCCGGCGACACGCCCGGACACGCCGGGCGGGCGGGACTTGCTCGACCCCAAACTCGCCTATCTCGACGCTCACGATCGCGTCTATGTGCTGCTCAAGCACCTGCCGTGGTACCGCAAACCGGTGGCGGCGGCCTACCAGTTGCTCATCGGCACGAAGGTGCAGCCGGGGCTGCTCACGGCGCTGGTGACGGGCTGGGGGAGGCCGGTGGGGGCTTGCCTTGCGGGAGGACTGGCGGGGATCCGGACGGCATGCCAGCTGGCCTTCGACTGGCTCAGGCCCTCGCGGGAAGCTGGCGCTCCTACGACATGAAGATCGCCATCATCATTGAGGATGTCAATCGTGTGGCCGGCCAGGAGCGGGTGGTGGCCGAACTGCTGCACCGCCTCGTGGCCCGCCATGAGGTGCACCTGTTCTGCTATCGCGCGACCGACATCCCCGAGACAGTCATCGTCCATCGCCTCCGGGAGCCCGGGATCCGCTCCTTCATGGTGCGGGCGCTGTGGATCGTGTTCGCGTCGGGCTTTGCCCTGGGCCGCTCGCATTTTGACGTGGTGCTGGCGCAGGGCGGCAACGCCCTCGAGCAGACCCACACGCTGGTACACAACTGCCTGGCGCGGCGGTGGGAGTTGACGCGAGAAGTATACTGGGAACTCCGCCCGCCGTCCGCTGCCGAGAAGTTCATTCGCACGCTGTGGTACGGGATCGTGGTGCGGCTGGAGCGGCGGGCGGTGCGCCGCTGCCTGGCAGGTCGCACGCTGGCCGTTTCGGCGGAGTTGGCCGATCTGCTGAGCCGCTACCACGACGTGCCGCGCGCGGGCATCAGCGTCTGCGAGAACGGCGTGGATCACGATGTCTTCCGGCCTGACCCCGGCGACCCGGCCCGCCAGCGGCTCCGCCTGGAGATGGGCCTGCGAGAGGAGCACGTGCTGGCCCTCTTCCTGGGCGGGTTGTGGCTGGAGAAGGGAGCGACGTATTCCATCGAAGCCTTGGCGCAGACGGACGCGAACGTGCACCTGTGCCTGGCCGGGCGCGACGATCCGGCGCCGTTCCGCGCGCAGGCCGAGCGCCTGGGCGTGGCGGACCGGCTGCACTTCCTCCCCGCGACCGACCGCCCGCACGAGTACTACCATGCCGCGGATCTGTTGCTCTTTCCGGGGCACGCGGAAGGCTTCGGGCTGGTGGCTGTCGAAGCTGCTGCCTGTGGGCTGCCGGTGGTGATGACCCGCGTGGGCGTGGCGGAGCGGCTCATTGAGGACGGCGTCAGTGGCTTCCTGATCAGTCAGGACGCCGGCGAGATCGCGGCCCGGGTCAACACGCTGGCGCGCGATGCGGACCTCCGGGCCCGCATGGGGGAAGCCGCCCACGCCGCGGCCCTGCAGTTCTCGTGGGAGCGGCAGGCGGCGGAGATCGAGGCAGCCCTGACGGCGACGGTACAACCACATCCATGAAGCCGATCAACCTCACTGTCATCAGCCACGCCTGCGTCCTGCCCGCCAACCAGCGGGTGTGGGCGAAGGTGATTGAGCTGGACCCCGACATCAGCCTGCGGCTGGTCGCCCCGCGGCGCTGGAAGTCGTCCCTGCACGGCCGCCTCGACTTTGCGGCCCTGCCGGAGCTGGCCCAGCAGGCCGTCGGCGTCCGCGTCTACTGGTCGGGCAGCCTGCATCTGCACACCTACAGCGATCTCGGCCCGGCGCTGACGCATGAGGTCCCGGACATCCTCTTCCTGGACGAAGACCCCCACAGCCTGGTCGCCTGGCAGATCCTGGGCATCCAGGCCATCATGAGCTTCCAGACGATCATCACGCTGCGGCAGAACATCCTCAAGCAGTACCCCTTCCCGTTCTCGCTGATCGAGCGCGGCCTTTTCCGCTCGACCTCGGCCGCCGCGGCCACCTCGGAAGAGTGCCTCGCCGTCGCCCGCGAGAAGCGCTACCGCCAACCCGCGATGGTCGTTCACTACCCGATTGACGTCGCCGCCTTCCAGCCTGCCGATGGGCCGGAAGAGGCGGGGAACAGGCCCTTCCGTGTCGGCTACGCCGGGCGCCTCGTGCCCGAAAAGGGCGTGGACGATCTCGTCCACGCCGTGGCGCAGGTGCGCGAGCAACAGCCGGTGGAGTTGCTCATCGCCGGCGACGGCCCGCAGAAGAAGCGTCTGCTGGCGCTTGTCGCCGGGCTTCCCGGGATGGCTGAAGCGGTGCGGTGGGCGGAAGTGCCGCATGACCAGATGGCGGACTGGTATCGCTCGCTCGACGTCCTCGTGCTGCCCTCCCGCAGCACGCCGCGCTGGAAGGAGCAGTTCGGCCGCGTGTTGGGGGAGGCCATGGCGTGCGGGGTGCCGGTGGTCGGCTCGAACTCCGGCTTCATCCCCGAGTTCATCGAGAGCACCCAGGGCGGGTTGCTCTACCCCGAGGGGGACGTGGGGGCGCTGGCGGAAGCGATCCTGAAGCTGTCGGGGGACGCGGCCCTGCGGCGCGAGATGGGGCAGCGAGGGCGGGAGCGGGTGGTGGCGTTGTACTCCGTCGAGGCGGTGGCGAGCAAGCTGGTCGAGCTGATCCGCAGCGTGCCGGTCTGATGCCCCCCGCAATCCCCTGACTACCCCAGGACGACCCCCGAAGATACGTTGGCCTCGACCCTCAGATTCCCTTGTGTGCCGGAACAGGAAGGTCAAAGACGGGACCGTGCCGAAGCGGTCCCCAACGCCGCCCACACGTCGGAGGAATGAGATGCGCACCGCACTGGCTGTCATCTGTACGCTGACGCTCTTCGTCGTCTGCCTCGTGCCCTGCACTGCGGCCACGACGGCTGAAGAGCTCGAGTCGGACCTCTCCCTGGAGAGCAAGTTCGTCACCCCACATCTCGCGTGGGGCAAGCCGTACAGCGGCGGGAAGTTGCGGGCGCTGTTCTTTGTCTATGGGGGCGGCTACGGTCCCGACTGGACCGAATGCGGCACTCGCTACCGCGAGGCCGTAGAGCTGTGCCAGCGGTTTGACATCGAGCCCGAGGGCGCCATCGTGGACAGCGGCGGCGGCAGCAAGTGGTGCTTCCACGGCGGGAAGCTCGGCGAAGACCGCGCCGAGCGTCTGCTGGCCAAACCCCATGACATCATCTTCATCGCGGGCTTCGGCCTGGACAAGCTGCCGGCCAAGATGCAGTACGAGATCCTCAAGCAGGTCGTGGACGGCGCCGGGCTCGTGTGCATCGGGCCGGGCAACGAGTTCATGGTCGCCAAGCGGCAGGTCAAGCCCACCCCGGACGCGCTGCTACAGGCCGTCCCCACGCTGCCGGGCGCCGAGGCCGGCAAGTGGATGAAGCCGGGCGACTACATCAACGCCTACAAGCTCGGGAAGGGTCGGGGTGTGTGGCTCAACTACGGGGCCCACGCGCTGTCGCCATCGCGGCCCTTCACCTGGCGCAACCTGGCGGAGTACGACTACCGGATGCTGGCCGTCGGTCGCGCCGCGCAGTGGGCGGCGGGCAAGGAGAGCGCGGTCGGCCTCAAGACGATGCTCTCGGACGAAGACGTGCGCCTCGGCCGGGAGGACAAGGCCCTGCCGGGTGACGTCGTCATCACCAGCACCAGGAACGTGTCGGCTACGGTGGTGTTCAGCCTGCGCCGCGCGGACGACGGGATGGACATTGACCTCGGCAAGCCGCTGGCCGTTGAGCTGAAGCCGGACGCCCCGGCGGTCGTGCCCGTGATCCTGCCCCGCCTGCGCGCCGGTGATTACTACCTGTCCGCCATCGTCAAGAGCAAGAGCGGCGTGGAGACCTCCGGCGCCAGGCTGCTGACGATTGAGAGCCCCTTCGGCGTCGGCGGCGTCACGACCGAGACGGACTTCGTGGAGCGCGGGCAGAAGATCAGCGGGCTGGTGAGTGTCCGCGGGGTCCTGCCCAAGAGCGCCCGCCTCGTGCTGCGCTTCCGTGACTCGTACAACCGCATCCTCAGCCAGCAGGAGTTCACCCCGGCCGCCAACCAGACCGACTACCCGTTCACCTACACCGCCGGCCCGGCCGACACGATCGTCATGCGAGCGGAGGCGGTGGTGCTCGACGGCGCGGGCGAAGTCGAAGCCCGCGACGCCGAGTTCACCGTCCCCAAGCGCCGCCATGGGCAGTTCAACTTCGTCATGTGGGACGGGCCGCAGGATGTGCTGGGCTACTACGCCTGGCGGCACCTGCAGGACGTGGGTTACAACACGTGCCTGCTGGGCAGCTTCGGCCTCACCAAGCAGCCGTCCGTGATGCGCATGTGCGATGCCTCGCTCGTGCCGTACAGCACCCGCATCCTCGACCCCAAGGACGAGAATGGAGTCATGAAGCCGGTGTGCTGGAACCACGAGCCGGAGGTCAGCGAGTACGTCCAGAAGATCGTGGACAACCAGATCAACCTGCGCAAGCAGGGGGTGTTTGTTTACTCGCTGGGCGACGAGGGCGTCACGAAGGGCTGCTGCGTGGACCCGGCGTGCATCGCGGCGTACCGCAAGTGGCTGCAGGGGCAGTACGGCACGATTGACAAGCTGAATGCCTCGTGGGGCGAGAAGTACGCGTCCTTCGACGAAGTGAACATCAAGTCGCCCACCGACAACATGGAGTTGCAGGCGCGCCAGAGCTGCCCGCCGCGCTGGTTCGACCGCGAAGCCTTCGCCCGGCACAACCTGGCGCAGTTCTCCGGCCGCTTCGGGGACAAGTACAAGCTGCTCGACCCGGAGGGCATCACGGGCTTTGAGGGGACCGGTGGCTTCGGCGACGACTACGACGAGATCCTGGCCTACAACGGCTTCTACGGGCCCTATCCGAGCATCGGCGACGACATCGTGCGTTCGGTGGCGGCGCGGGAGCAGATCCGCTCGAACTGGATGGGCTACTCCAAGACCGGCGACGCCCTCTCCGACGCGGCCTGGCGCATGGTGATGAAGGGCCTGGACAGCAGTTGGTACTGGATGTGGGATGGCATCGGCTCGTGGCGCGGCGTGATCTCGCCGACGATTGACTACTTCGAGTGCACCGCCGACTTCCTCAACGAGATGAAGCCGGTGCGCGAAGGTCTCGGCGACCTGCTGCTCAACTCGCAGTGGGAGCACAGCGGCATCGGCATCCTGTACTCGCTGCCCTCGGCGCTGGCCGGAGGCATCGAGGACGGCGGCACCTACGTCCAGCCCCACCAGGCCACCGAGACATGGCAGCAGATGACCTACGAGCTGGGCCAGGACGCGCGCTTTGTCACCAGCGGGATGCTGGCCAAGGGCGTCCTGACCAATGGCGAGTTCCAGGTCCTGTGCCTGCCCATGGCCCAGGCGATCAGCCCCGCCGACGCGCAGGCCATCCGCCAGTTCGTTCAGAACGGCGGCACGGTCATCGCCGACGTGCGCCCGGCGATCTACGACGGCCACGTCAAGGCCGTCACCCCGGGCCTGCTTGATGACGTGTTCGGCATCAAGCGCCAGGGGCGCGGCAAGGCGCAGCCGGCGGAGCTGGAGTTGAAGGGCGCGCTGGGCAACGAGACGCTCGACCTCAAGCTGGCGACGCGCGTGGACCCGGGAGTGCGCGCGGACAGCGCGAAGGCGCTGTGCATGGCCGGCGAGGTGCCGGTGGGCCTCGTCAACCAGTTCGGCAAGGGCAAAGCCGTACTGTTGAACTTCCAGTTGCAGACGCCCAAGGAGGAGGACGAGGGGGCGACCGGCGCCCGCGATGCGCTGGCGGCGCTGTACCGCTTCGCCGGGACGCGCCCGCCGCTGCAGGTTGCCTCGCCCTCCGGGGGCGCTCTGCCGTCCACCGAGACGCGCTTCTGGCGCAACGGTGACGCTCTCGTCTTCGGCGTCTGGCGGCAGATGAAGAACGCGTGGTTCGGGCCCAAGAGCGGCACCATCGCCGGCGAGCCGGTCCCGGCGCGCGTCACGATGCGCGGGGCGATGCACGTGTACGACCTGCGCAACGGCAAGTACCTCGGCCAGCCGCGCTCCTTCGACACGAAGCTACGGTGGGGGCGGCCGAGCTTCTACCTGGCGCTGCCCTACAAGCTCCAGGGCCTCAAGGTCGCGGTAGACACCGCCGCGCCGAAGCGCGGGCAGGCCGTCACGGCCACGATCACTCTCCCGCTGCCGGCGAAGGCGAAGGAGAAGCCGACGGTGTACGTCGAGGTCTTCACGCCGTCGGGCGACCAGCCGCTGTGGGGTCGGTGCGTCAAGGTCCTCACCGGCGGCAAGGCGCAGGTGCAGGTGCCGGTGGCGTACAACGACGCGCCCGGCACGTGGCGCGTTAGGGCCACGGAGCCCTTCAGTCGCCTCAGCGCCGAGGCTAGCTGGAAGGTGCAGTAGCCGTGGTAGTGGCGCGATTTATCGCGCCCGGGGGTGGGAGGGCGCGATGAATCGCGCCGCTACAGGAGACAACCATGCACACGACAGTGCGGCATCTGCTGGCGGTATCCGTCCTCTTGCCTCTGGCCGCGTGGGCCCAGCCGGCTCAGCCCGAGCAAGTCAGCGCCTACGACGATGGCGGCCGCATCGGGCCTTCCACTCACCAGTGTTCGGGGCACCAGATCCTGGTCCGCCACCTCTCGCTGCAGAACGCGGTACAGAAGTACGGCTTCCAGTACAGCGGCTGCCAGGACCCGGCGCACCACGGCGAGCACCCGTCCTCCGAGGGCAACTTCGGCATGCCGTCGCCCTCGGTCTGCAACTGGTATCACAGTGGCTTCCTGACCATGGACATCAACGGGAAGGACGTGGTGCGGCAGGACGTCAAGGAGATGCGCCTGACCGAGACGGGCGCGCGGGGGGGCTTCCAGGTGATCTGGTCACACCCCGACGCCGAGGTCTCGTTGCGCATCCTCCTGCTGCCCGGCCAGAACCACGTCCTGTGCCTGCTCAAGTGGCAGCCGCGCGCGGGGGCCACGCTCAAGAACGTGACGGTCAAGTTCCGCTGTTACCCCAGCTTCTTCACCGCCGCCCGGCAGCGCCAGGGCGAGCGCCACGTGAAGACCCCGCGCACCGATCAGCAGGAGCCCACCACCCTTGAACTCGTGCCCGGCAAGGACCCCTGGCTGCTGTACTATGACACGATCTTCGATGTGGCCAAGGGGGAAGGGGAGGGGCCGTGCGCTATCATCGCCGAGCAGACGGCGCTGCTGGGCGGGAAGGTCGGCATCGGTGGCTATGCCGTCAACACCGACCTGATGGTCAAGCCCGAAGCTGGCAGCCTGCGCTTCGGCCTGTACGACTTTGCCGGCAGCAAGAACGCCGACGCGGAAGCGTACCTGCAGGCCCACGGCAGCGAGGACCTGGCGCAGCTTCTGGCGCTGGACTTCCGCCCGGGGCTGGTGCGCGAGGTGGACGTGGCCAAGCTGAAGGCGGAGGCGGCGCAACTGCTGAACGATGCCGCGGACGACGGGGTCGCGCTGAAGCCGAAGGTGGAGGCGGTGCTCAAGCAGGTCGAGGACCTGGCGGCCAAGGGCCAGGGCGGCGACTGGCAGGCGGAGGGCGA
>CAZZDO010000084.1:11293-15335 GCA_964653205.1 uncultured Armatimonadia bacterium
TCCGGCTCGTGCGCCTTCTTGCCGTACACCTTCTCGTACGCTTTGCAGTAGGGGCAGACGTTGCCCTCGATCTTCTTGACGAACCAGAAGGCGAACCCGCGCTGCCTGCGCCGGGCCGTGGCGCACACCGGGCAGATCAGGCACTGCTGCGCCATGCGCCGGTCGCGTTCAGTGATCTCCGTCATGCCGACTCCCCTCTCCGAGGCAGTCTCTGCTACGGCGGCCATTGCGCCCCTTCACCGCCCAATACCTCCCCCGATGGGCAGGAAACCGGCCTCCAACAGGGGAACTGAAGGCTACCCCCGGCCGATGCCACACGAGGTGGCAAATGGACCAAGACGTCCGCCAGCGCGCTAGAGAGCTGCGCGCCGCGCTCAACGAAGCCAACCACCGCTACTACGTCCTGGATCAGCCGACCCTCAGCGACGCCGAGTACGACCGCCTGATGGTCGAGTTGCAGGAGCTGGAGGCGGCGTACCCCGAGCTGGTGACGCCGGACTCCCCGACTCAGCGCGTGGGCGCGCCCGTCCGCCAGGAGCTCGGGGCCGTCACGCACTCCCAGCCGATGATGAGCCTGCAGAGCATCTTCGCCGCGGAGGAGTTGCGCAACTTCGCCGACACCTGCGCGAAGGCCAGCGCCGGCCCGGTGGCCTACTGGGCCGAGCCGAAGTTCGACGGGCTGGCCGTTGAACTCGTATACGTCGGCGGTGTGCTGGAAGTGGCCGCCACCCGTGGCGACGGCATCACGGGGGAGAACGTCACCGACAACGTGCGGACGATCAAGCAGGTGCCGCTGCGGCTGCATGTGGACGGGGCAGGGGCGTTGGAGGGGCCGGATATCATCCGGCCCGCCGTCACTGGCGCGTCCCGGCTCCCCGGCTTGGACGAGGCATCCGCCCCGAACGGCGGGCCGGATGATATCCGGCCCCTCCCACGGCCACGGCCCGTTCCGTCCCACCTCGAAGTCCGTGGCGAAATCTACATGCGCATCGCCGACTTCGAGGCCCTCAACCGGCGACGCGAGGAAGCCGGCGAGCCGCCCTTCGCCAACCCGCGCAATGCTGCCGCCGGGTCCCTGCGACAACTCGACTCCTCCATCACCGCGTCACGCCCGCTGGCGCTGTTCTGCTATGACATCGGCGTCATGGACGGGCCTGACTTCGCCACGCAGGAGGAATTGAGCGAGGGCCTGCGCGCGCTGGGCCTGCCGGTCAACGATCTTGGTCGGCCATGCACGGACGTGGACGAGGTGCTGGCCTACCACGCCGAGATGCTGGCGCAGCGCGACAGCCTGCCGTACGAGATTGACGGGGTCGTCATCAAGGTTAACGACCGGCGCCTGCAGGACGAGTTAGGCGCGCGCAGCCGCAGCCCCCGCTGGGCCGTCGCCTTCAAGTTCCCGCCGCGCCAGGAGACGACGGTCATCCGCGAGATTCTGCCCAGCGTCGGACGCACCGGCGCGATCACGCCCATCGCGGTGCTCGAACCCGTGCACATCGGCGGCGTCACGGTCAGCCGCGCCAGCCTGCACAACCAGGACGAGATTGACCGCAAGGACATCCGCGAGCGCGACACCGTCCTCGTGCAGCGCGCCGGCGACGTCATCCCGCAGGTCGTCATGGTCATCAAGGAGCGTCGGCCGGAGGGGACCGTCCCGTATCATCTCCCCGACCACTGCCCGGTGTGCGGCACGCCCGTGGTGCGCGAAGAGGGCGAGGTGGTCACGAAATGCCCCTCCGCCGACTGCCCCGCGCAGCTTGAGGGGCGCATTGAGCACTACGCCTCACGCGGCGCGCTGGACATCGAGGGCCTCGGCGAGAAGTGGGCCGCCATCCTGACCGGCAATGGGATGGTCCATCACCTGTACGACCTCTACGCGCTGACGAAGGAGCAACTCGTCAGCCTCGAGCGCATGGGCGACAAGTCGGCCGACAACCTGCTGGCCGCCATCGAGCAGAGCAAGGACACAAGCCTGGCGCGCTTCATCTACGGGCTGGGCATCATCCACGTCGGGGCCACCGTGGCCGAACTGCTGGCCGGCCACTTCTGCGACATCCGGGCGATCATGAACGCGAGCCAGGAGGAACTGGAGGCGGTCGCGGGCATCGGCCCGGAGATTGCCCAGCAGGTTACGAGCTTCTTCGCGGCCGAGCAGAACCGCGAGGTGGTCGAGAGGCTGCTGGCGGCCGGTGTGCAACCGCGGAGCGCGAGCGTCTCGCTCGCGGACGTGCCGCAGACGCTGGACGGCAAGACGTTCGTCTTGACTGGCACGCTCGATGCCTTCTCCCGCGAGTCCGCCACGGAGGCCATCAAGCAACGCGGCGGCAAAGTGACCGGGAGTGTCAGCAAGAAGACCGACTACGTCGTGGCCGGCGCCGACCCCGGCTCAAAGCTGACCAAGGCGCAGGAGTTGGGGGTCACGGTGCTGGATGAGGAGGGGTTTGTGGGGTTGCTGGAGGTGGGGGAGTAGCCCGCTTCTGTCGGTAATCGGCTTGATGCAGGGAGAACCAGACCAGACGCCATTCTCATCCCAGGAGATGCCCATGCCCATCAAAGTCGCCGTCATCGGAGCCGGCTCGATCGGCTTCACCCGCGGACAGGTCCGCGCCATTCTCTGTGTGCCGGAGTTGCGCGACACCGAGTTTGCCTTCACCGACATCAATGAGCAGAACCTCGACATGGTGTACCAGCTCGTGGACCGGGACCTCAAGGCCTCGGGCCTGCCCGCGAAGGTCTCGGCCACCACCGACCGCCGCGAGGCCTTCCGCGATGCCGACTACGTCCTGTGCTTCGTGCGCGTCGGGGGGTTGGAGGCGTTCGAGACGGACATTGACATCCCGCTCAAGTACGGCGTGGACCAGTGCGTCGGCGACACGCTGGCCCCCGGCGGGATCATGTACGCCCAGCGCACCATCCCCGCGCTGCTGGACTTCTGCAAGGACATCAGCGAAGTCGCCAAGCCCGGCTGCGTGTTCATCAGCCACTCCAACCCGATGGCGATGAACACGTGGGCGTGCCTGGAGTACGGGCATGGCGTCAACACCATCGGCCTGTGCCACGGCGTCGAGGGCGGCATCTGGATGATCGGCAGCGCCCTGGGCATTCCGTGGGAGGAGCTCGACGTTGTCTGCGCCGGGGTCAACCACCAGACGTGGTACATCCGGGTCGAGCACAAGGGCGAGGACCTCACCGGCAGGATCCTGGAGGCCTTCGAGCACCACGAGACGCTGAGCAAGACCGAGAAGGCACGCATGGACATGATGCGCCGCTTCGGCTACTTCTCGACCGAGAGCAACGGGCACCTGAGCGAGTACCTGCCCTGGTATCGCAAGCGCCCGGAGGACATCGAGAACTGGATTGACCTCGGCGTGTGGATCAACGGGGAGACGGGCGGCTACCTGCGGGTGTGCACCGAGGGCCGCAACTGGTTCGAGCACGACTTCCCCAACTGGATGCAGCAGCCGCCGTGGACGTTCGAGCCGGACCAGCGCGGCCACGAGCACGGCTCGTACATCATCGAGTCCATGGAAACGGGGCGCGTCTACCGCGGGCACTTCAACACGCGCAACCGCGGGGTCATCACGAATCTGCCGGATGACTGCGTGATCGAGGCGCCCGGCTATGTGGACCGGCTGGGGCTGCACATGCCGGTCATCGGCGACCTGCCGCTCGGCTGCGCGGCGGTGCTGAACAACACGATCAGCGTCCAGCGCCTGGCCGTCGAAGCCGCGGTGAAGGGCGACGACATGCTGCTGCGGCAGGCGATGCTGCTCGACCCGCTGACGGCGGCGGTGTGCAACCCGCCAGAGGTCTGGCAGATGGTGGATGAGATGCTGGTGGCGCAGGCGCAGTGGCTGCCGCAGTACGGGCCGGCGATCGCGGCGGCAAAGCAGCGTCTGGCGCAGGGCCCGCTGGTGCCGCTGCGACCGACCGCCGGGCACAAGCTGCACACCAAGACGGTCGAGGAGATGGCCCACGACCGCGAGGCCGCAACGAAGGCCGCGGCCGAGGCGGACAAGGCGAAGGAGCGCCCGGCGGCGGA
>CAZZDO010000085.1:0-15321 GCA_964653205.1 uncultured Armatimonadia bacterium
GGGCAGGATTGGCGACCGGGCAGCGGGAAACATCCGCCTGCAGGCAACCTGCCGCTCCGGAGGTCCTCATGCGCACTCTCCTGTCGCTTGCCCTCCTACTGCCGGCCATTGCCGCGCTGGCGGCTCCGCCCGAGGTGGAGTTGAGGACGACCGAGGCCGTAGCCGTCATTGACGCCAAGCCCGGCCCGCCGGCAACCCTCAAGGACTACTTCGGCCCCGGCCGCGATGGCGTGAACCTCGGCGGCCGCCGCGAGGCCAAGTCGCGCCTGCAGTGGACCGTTCCTCCGGGCCTGCCCGCCGGCAACTACGTGGTCGGCCTGCTCGTCGCCGCACGCACGTACCTGGCCTTCTCCGAGTTCTACACCCACCAGATCCCCCTGTACCACAACGACACCTGGGCCTACTGGCAGAACCACTCCGCGCCGGTCCATCCGGAGCAGGCTGCGGACGCGCGCCACTACCAGGCCGAGATGACCACCGGGGTGCTGCCGCTGAAGCCCGGCGACAGCCTCATGGCGGTGTTCGCGCCCGATGGGGCCAACCTCGTGGTCGGCCCGTTGCGCATCTACCGCCAGCCGCCGACGGATGGGGTACAGGAGCTGGGCGTCCCGGGCTGGGGCAAGCCCATGCCCTACTGGCTCGAGGGCAAGATGCTCGACCCCCAGCGCGAGGGGAACGCGGTCACGCAGGGCTGTGAGTTGTACCACCCCGGGGCGCTGCCACGCGCCCTCAATCTGCGCGTGCAGGCCGTGGACTACCTGCAGCGGGTGCTGTTGGACAAGACCGAGGCGATCACGCTGCAGCCCAACGAGCGGCGGACGCTGACCTGGAGCTTCACCCGGCCGGACCGGCAGCGCTGTCGCTTTACCGTCACGGCGAGCGCCGAGGGCGTCGCGCCGCCGTTGCGGCTGGTGCGCTACCTTGTGGACGATGTCGTGGATCAGCCGCGCCCGACCTTCTGCCTCAACGGTGAGTGGGAGATGTGCTTCGTCCCCGGCGCCGAACCGGGGAGTGCCCCGCCTGCCGACTCCAAGTGGCAGAAGATCAGCGTGCCCTCGCTGCAGCCGAACAAGGACGGCCACTGCGCGTGGTACCGCCGCAGCTTCGACGCCCCGCCCTACCTCACCGGCGACCGCATCCTGCTGAGCTTCGACCAGGCGATGACCGAGGCCTGGGTGTACGTGAACGGCCAGGCGGTCGGGCACGAGTTGCACGGCTCGCAGCCCTTCACGGTGGACATCACCGCCGCCTACAGGCCGGGCCAGCGCCATGACGTGCTGGTGGCGGTGCGCGATTGGATCGCCTACTCCCCGGCCAACCAGGAGCGCGTCAAGGCCGGCGAGGAGCCGGTCTACAAGGACCGCATGACTGACGTGGCGGGCTACAGCGCGGCGGCCAACGTGGGCCTCGGCGGTCCGGTCACTCTGCAGGCGCGACCTGCCGTCACCGTGGATGACGTCTTCATCGTCACCAGCGTGCGCAACAAGAAGCTGACGCTGCGCTATCGGCTGCGCAACGACACGGCCCAGGCGCGGACCGCGACGCTGGCGCCGGTGGTGCTCGACGCCGGGAAGGCCATCAAGAGCCTGGGGCCGGTCGAGGTGCAGTTGCCCCCGCGGCAGACGGTCCTGCAGACGGTCGAGGCGCCGTGGCCCAACGCGCGGTACTGGTGGCCGGAGGCCCCGTACCTGTACGGCCTGCAGACCGACCTCACGCCCGCCACGGGAACGGCGGACCGGCGGCTGGACCGCTTCGGCTTCCGCGAGATGTGGATTGAGGGCATCGCGTTTGTCCTCAACGGCACGCGGGTGAAGCTCCGCAGCCAGTGGTCCGGCGGCGCGGCGAGCAGCAGCCGCACCGTCGGGCAGGCGGACCCGGCGCGCCGGCTGGAGAGCCTGTGGGAGTGGCAGATGCGTTCGGTGTACTTCGCCGACGTGCAACTCGCCCGCACGCACGGCCAGGCCGGTGTGCGCGAAGTATGCGACGTGGCCGACGAAGTCGGCCTGATGGTCAAGCTGGAGAGCGAGTGCAATCAGGTCAACTTCACCTTCGACCAGCGCTTCTGGAACGCCGTGCTCGCGCATGAGTTGCACGTGATGGACACCTACAAGAACTACGCCTCGGTGAACATGTGGAGTGCCGGGAACGAGAACATGTGGGGGTGGATCTACCAGGGCGAGGCCGCCAAGGTGCTGGGCAACCGCTGGCAGGTCAAGATCGTCAAGACGATGCGCGAGTTCGACCTGATGCGCCGGCCCATCGAGTGGGAAGCCGACGGGGACCTGATGGGCGGCTGGGAGCATCACGCGCTGCACTACCCGCGCGAACTGGAGGGCCACCCCGACGTACCCGAGGGCGCCTTCTGGGGGCCGCTGGACGGCAAGACCGTCGTGCCATATTCGATGGGGCCGATCACGCTGGGCGAAAAGCCGCTGACGGTCGGCGAGGCCTTCTGGCCGGCCACGCTGCACAAGCCCTATGGCGCGAGCATCATCGTCGGCGATGCGACATACGCCAACACGGTGCCCTATGGGCGGGCCTGGAACGAGTCGTCCCAGTTCTTCGTCAACGGTTTCCGCGATGTCGAGTTCGCGCTGATTGACATCTACAACACCCTCTCCCTGATCCCGCCGCAGACGGTCGTCCTCAAGCAGGAGGACCGCAGCTTCTACGGCGGCACGACCGTGACCCGGGATGTGAACGTCCACAATGATGTGCGGCGGCCAGCGAACTTGACGCTGCGCTGGGCGCTGGTCGGCGCGGGCAGCAAGGCGGGGGCCAGCCTCATGCTCAAGCTCGCGCCGGCGGAACTGAAGCGGCTGAAGCTGGAAGTGCCCCTCCCGACCGTCAGGCAGCCGACGGTGGCCACGCTGAAGCTTGAACTGCTCGATGAGGGCAGGCTGGTCCACACCGAGACGCGCGACTGGCGCCTCTCCCCGCCGCTGAAGCTGCAGGCGCCGCCGGGGCTGAAGCTGGCGGTGTGCGACCCCGTCGGGGACACGGCGGCGATGCTCAAGCGCGTGGGGTTGCCGTTCACGCCAGTCGCACAGCTCCAGGCCCCGGCGGAGGGGGCGCTGCTGCTCGGGCGTGACGCCCTCAAGCAGCCGCCGGAGGGGCCGTGGCGGGAAGAGTTGATCGCCTTCGTGCGCGGCGGTGGGAAGCTCGTGATCCTCGAGCAGTCCCAGCCGCCGGACTTCCTGCCTACGCCGCTCGCGACGGCCAAGGACCGCAAGACGACCCTCGCCTACCCGCGCGCGACCGACCACCCGCTGCTGCAGGGCCTGGCGCCGGAGGACTTCTGGTGGTGGGCGCCTGACCACAATGTGAGCATCGGCAACTACCGCAAGCCCTCGGCCGGCAACTGCCTGCCGCTGGTGGATGTCGGCACGGGCGAGGGGATCCTGGAGACGCCGCTCTTGGAGGAGTACGAGGGGCAGGGCAGCATCATCCTCTGCCAGATGCTCCTGACCGACAAGGTCGGTGTGGCCCCGCCGGCCGGGGTCATGTTGCAGAACCTGCTGAACTATCTCGCCGCGCCGGAGCCCTTCCGCCGGCCAGCCAATACGGCGCTCTTCGCCGGGGCCGACGCGCCGCTGCGCAAGGCTCTCGATGACAGCCGCCTGGCCTGCGACGACCTGACCGGCAAGGCGGAGGAACTGCTCCGCGTAGGCGCGTCGGTCTCCGACGCGCGCGTGCCGGAGGACCGGCGCGCCTACGCAGTGGCGATCGTGGACGCCGCGTCGGCGCTGGACGACGCGCTCGTGCCGGTGCTGCGGAGCTTCGCGGAAGCCGGCGGGCATGTGCTGCTACATCGCGTGACACCGGAGAGACAGAAGCAGGCCGAGGCGGCGCTCGGCGCGAGGTTGCGCCTCTTCCCGCTGAAGGACGAGCCGGATGACATCCAGATCAAGGTCATCCGCAGCGACAACGTGGGGCTGCTGGCGGGGGTCTCTAACCACGAGCTGTTCTGGGGCTCGAACGCCTTCCTGGCCGTCACGCGCCATGAAGGGAACTGGTGGTCGCACTACTACGGCGGCGCGCCGGCGGCGGAGTACATCGCCGACTGCTATTGCAGCCCCGCCGACGCCGACGCGGCCCAGGTGCGGCAACTGACGCGGCCGGGCGCGCTGCTGCAGGCGCCGTGCGGGAAGGGCTACGTGGCGCTCAGCCAGTTCCGCCTCGACCAACCGGTGGCCGACTGCGCCGTCACCGTGGCGCGGTTGCGCAGCCTGCTGCTGACGAATCTGGGCTCCACACTGCGCAGTTCCGGCGGGGCGCAACTGGCGCGCAAGCAGCGCCTGCAACGCTATGACTTCTTCACCGTGGACCTCGGCCCGTACGCCAACCGCGGCCTCAAGGACGACAAGGCCGCAGGGATCGTCGGCTGGACCAACCAGGGCGAGAATGACATGCGCGCCCTGCCGACCGGGCGACAGACGTTCGAGGGTATTCCCTTCCAGATCGCCAGCCCGAAGGCGGCCATCACGCTTTACTCGACGAATGCGGCCAACACCGACCTGCCGCGCGAAGTGAAGGGCCTCAAGATCGGCCAGCGCGCGGACGTGCTGTTCTTCCTGCACTCCATGGCCTGGGGCTGTGAGAAGCCGTTCGTCTATCGGGTCAATTACGAGGACGGCACGACGGTTGAGGTCCCCATCGTGCTGGGACGGCAGATCATGGACTGGTGGGACGACCCGATCAAGCACGCAGACTCGCTCGCGCGCGGCGGGGGCTTCATCGCGTGGACCGGCGCCAACCCGATGCGCCCGAGCATCGTCCTCCCTGCGTGCGAGTGGACCAACCCCCACCCCGAGAAGGTCATCCGCGATGTGGACTTCGTGAAGACGCCCGACAGCGACGGCTGCGTGCCGGTGCTGGCCGGGATCACGGGCGCGATCAGCCGTCCGCGCGAGGGCATCGTCACCGATGTCATCGGCACGGCGGGCCTCAAGGTGCAGCTCGGGACGCAGGTGCAGGACATCTACTACATCGGTTGCGAAGGCCTGCCGCCGGACCACCCGTACTACCCGCAGGCCATGGCCGCGCACCGGGACATGGTCGTGGGCAAGAAGGTCAGCATCCTGGATGATGTCGTCACCGAAAACGCCGCGGGGCAGCGCATCGCTTACGTCGCCATCGGGGACATCTACTATGCCCAGAACCTGGTGAACGGCAAGCTGATCGGCGAGGGGCTGGCAAAGCTGGGGAACTTCGAGGGCAACGCCCGCCACCGCATGTTCCTGGACAACCTGGGGTTCATCGCCAAGCAACGCAAGGCGGGGCTGTGGGGGGTGAAGTGATGAGGAGGAGATGGCGGGAGGGCGAGATGGCCAGATGGCGAGGGGTCTGTCCCCGAGCGACCGCGGAGCGGTCGCGTAGGGGGCTGACCCCGGTGTGCGTTGTCTTGCTCGTCCTGTGCTCCTGCGCCTTCGGGCAGAACGTCCTCCCGAACGGCTCGTTTGAGTTGGTCGAGCCGCCGACGCCGACGGCTGAACTGGCCAAGTCCGGGCAGGCTGCCCCGCCGGACGCATGGCTCCCGCGCACCTGGAACCTGTGGGGCCAGTGGGGCGCGGCGGCAAAGCTACCGGACGATCCGGCGCAGGCGCACACCGGCGCGCGGGCCGTGCAGTTCGCCGCGAAGCAGGGCCAGTGCTGGCTACGCTATGCGACGCTGCCCGTCCCGGACCGCCAACCGTGGACAGTTCGGTTCTGGGCGCGCGGGCAGGGCAAGCTGTCGGTCGGCGCCTGTGACGCGACCACGGACCAATGGAAGCACCTGCCGGCCCAGACGGTGGACGTGCCGGCGCAATGGGCCGAGCTGTCCGCCACGTGGACGCCGCCGGAGGGCTGCACGAAGTGGGTGCTGGACTTCACCAATCAGGGCGCGACGGAGTGCTTCATTGATGATGTCACCCTCACCCACCCGGCCTTCCCGGCGCTGGCGCTGCCCCCCACGAAGCCCCTCACGCGCGACGAGCGCACGCTGCTGCTGCTGGACTTCGAGGAGCCCCTCAATGAAGATGCCTTCTATGTCGGCGGTCAGGTGGCGTATGCGGACGAGGGCATGCCGGGCTTCGGCAAGGTGCTGAAGCTGGGGCCGGAGGCGTACGTGGCCTGCTCGGCGGACGAGAACCTGAGCGCCCCGCGCGGCACGGTCGAGGTGTGGGTCAAGCTGATGGCGCCGGGCAACAACAACGTGGGGCAGCCGTTTGTGTCAGTGCCCGGGCCGCAGGGCTTCTGGCTCGGCAAGAACCAGTACGCCCACGTCGGCATCGGGTTCAGCAGCGGGTGGGGGCACGTGTCCGGCGTCACGGCGATGGGCTACGCGGGGAGTTGGCAGCCGTGTTGGCGGCACGCGGCGGCCTGCTGGGATGAAGCGGGCATGCAGCTCTTCGTGGATGGCAAGCTGATCGGGTGGCAGAGCCAGCCGAAGCTGCTGCGGACGGTGGGGCCGGAACTGCGGATCGGCGCGCCGGGCATGCTGCTGGACAACCTGCGGATCTCGGACGTGGTGCGGTACCGGGTGCCAACGCCGTGACCTGCGCTACTTGCGCACCAGCACCGCGAAGTGATCGCCCGGCATGCGGATCTCGTACCGCCGCTTGCCGCCCTCCGTCACTTCCTGCGCCATCCCCTCGACGCGCTCGCCGTTGCCATTGACCACGTACACGTCCGCCGCCGCGCCGTCGGGGAAGCCGAAGCGGCCCGAGACGGCCGTGTGGATGCGCTCCTGCCCCAGCACATAGCCCGGCCCGATCTGCTCGGGCGTGATCGGGAACATCACCGAGGTGTAGTTCCACGGCGCCGCGTCGCGGCTGTAGTAGTGCCCGTAGTAGACCGCGCCGCGCTTGAGCAGCTCGCGCACATGGGTGGCGCTCTCGGCGTGCGTGTCCTCGTTGGAGTGGTTCCCCAGCCCGAGCGGGCAGCCCAGGTTGGTCTCGGCCAGTGCCGAGTACGTGCCCGTCTCGACAAACCGCACGAGCTTCTGCTGCATCATCGTGCGCGTGTGGGCCTGGGTGTTGGCCATGAAGAACAGGCCCTTGCCGCGGATGTGGTCCACGATCTTGAGGGCGAGCGGCTGCATGATCAGCGGGATGCTCGTGAGCTTGTCCGTCACCTGGTGGGTGGCCCGGTCAATGGCCACCGTGTGCCCGTCCCACGGCAGGTGCGACGCCACCTGCTGGACGCTGTAGCTCATCTCGTCCCAGTAGATCCCCTTCACACCAATGTCGTTGATGAGGCAATCCACGTACCTCCAAATCGCCTTGCCGTAGCTGTTGCCCTCGATCGGGACGTACATGGGCAGCACCTGGCCGTGGGGGTACTCGATCTGCTTGCCGCTGCCGTCCAGCAGGCGCGAGTCGGCGTACTTGGTGCGGCCGTCGGGCTCGGTGCAGCACTGCGCGTGGAAGTACGCGATGGGCACGAGCGACGGATCGGCGGCCTTCATCTTCTGCGTCCAGTCGCGCTCCTGTGCCACGAACTCGGGCGCGAAGAGAATGCCGGTGCCGTGGGCATACAGCCCGTCCTTGTACTTGGCGATGCCCCCGCAGATGTACTTGACGCCGCGCTCATGCATCCACTGGGCGTACTGCTCGCCGGTCAGGCCAGACTTCCACTTGTGGGCGAAGATGAAGGCCCCGGGGATGGTGTAGTTGACATCCCAGTTGCGCCGCACGGCGTTGACGAAGGCCCAGTAGTCGCCCTGTGGCCTCGGGTAGATGGACCACTCGAGCGTGACGCTGCTGTTCGGCGCCAGGCCCAGCCGGTCGTCCGCGAGACCGAAGGTCTTGGCATCGTGGAGACTGCGGACGTGGACGCGGAACACGTCATCCTCCGCGACGAGGCCGACGCCGAGTTGCTTGAACTGGGCGAAGACGCTGGGGTGCGCCGGCTCCCAGGCGTTGGCGGCCGCGCTGAACGACTTGCGCCCGGCCAGGTAGACGGCTTCGGGCGCCTGGCCCAGGTCGGCCGCGTGCTCGAACATCACCCCGATGAGCTGGTCGGTGGTGTTGGTCAGCGTGTCGGCGACATGGACGTGATCCGCACAGGGCGTCACCTGCCGCGCGAAGCGGCACGGGCCGGCCGTGAAGGTGGTCGGGCCGGTCGCCCGCGCCTCACGCCAGCCGCCGCCGGGCAGGCTCACGCGGGTGCGCACCCTGAGGGTCTGATCGCCGATGGGCACGTCAATCGTGCCGTCATGGGCGGTGGCCTTGATCGGTGTGGGCGGCGGCACCGTGGCGACAATGGTCGGCAGCGGCCCCGTTGGCGCCGGCTCGACCACATCCGTCCGCGGCGGCTCGATGAACGTGCCGACCTCGACCGCCACGTTCCGCAGCATGAGCGTGTCCGGGTCCTGCAGGACCTTGAGGTGGTCAATGACCAGTTGGTTCGCCCCCGGCTTCACGTGCCGCGTGATGTCGAAGACGAACCGATACGGCTCGTCCTTCGCATCAATGGAGTAGGGGCTGTCCTTCTCGTCCAGGGCGGCCGAGAAGTCCGGCGAGTACAGCAGCCGCCACCGCCCGGTGTGGAACCACGTCAGGTCCACGCCGTTGCGCAGGGCGAAGGTATTGGGCTTGTTCAGCAGACTTTCGAGCCCGAGCTGGTTGCCGTTGACGTAGATGCTGATCCACGGGTTGGAGCCGGAAAGTCGCGGCCACTTGATGTGGGCCTCGAGCGCCAGCCGCACCTGGTGCTCGACCGAGAACGGCGGGACGTCGAGGGCGTAGGTGAGTCGCTCGGGCGAGAGGGACTCCGCGTGGTCAACTATGATCTTCGGCTCCGCGAGGGCGACTGAGACAGCAGCGAACAGGGGGATGAGATACAGCAGTCTTGGCATCTGGTGAACCCTCTCTCTGTGTGGCGGCCGTGCCTTACCCCGGCAGCACCGCATACGCCTTGCGCGTGATCAGCCCCACGATGATCCACGCCGCCCCGTTGAGCGTATCCCCCAGGATCATCCCGTAGGCGAACGGCCGCAGCCGGTGGTAGAGCTTCTGCCCGCCGTAGCGCATCACGAGGGACTTGATGATCCACGCCAGCAGGTACGAGAACCAGAAGCACTGCATCGGGTAGCCGCAGGCGAAGATGAAGGCGGCCGGGTGGAGGGGGAAGCCGACGAAGCGGGTGTACAGCATCATCAGCCCCCAGAAGGCCAGCCCGCCGCCGATCATGTGCTTCCAGGCGCTCGCCGAAGCCGGCGTCGGCTTGAGCAGTTGGCTGGACAGGAACTGCAGGGGGCGCTGGGGGGAGTTCAGGTAGGCCCACTTGTCGTACATCGTCGAGGCGCCGTAGCGGTACGGCAGGGCCACCGACTGCCGCCCCGCGATGACCAGCGTGAGCGCCATCGCCACCGCAATCGCCGCGAGCAGGCCACGGGCGTTGAGGCTCACGTTGTCGGCGAACTTCTGGCTGTTGAGCAGGTGGGGCAGCGTGAACTCGCGCAGGTCGAGCATCACGATGCTCTCGATCTGCGTGCCGACCATGATGCTGCGCGGGCTGAAGCTGCGGAAGCCGAAGAGGCTGCTGGCCATCTCCGCGCCCGACCACGGCGCTTGCAGGAACAGCACCCCGCCCTGGGCCACCAGCCAACTGAGCACGATGTACGCCGCAAAGCCGAACGCCAACGTGAAGAGCGGGACGAGGGCGTTGCCGCCCAGTTGCCACAACCATAGGTACATGACGGCGAGGCTGCCGGCGAGGCCGTAGAGGGCGCTGCGGGGCGCCATGCCTTCGCGGCCCTCGCGCTCGTGGTAGCCGGGGGCGAGGAGGTCGCGCATCGTCCCCCGGGCGTTGCGAATGACCCACACGACGAGGCCGAGGGCCATGCCGGCGGCCTGTTGCGACCCGAACGCCGGCCAGCCGTAGCCGATCATCGTGTTCCCCGGGGACAGGCCCAGGGCCGTGGCGATCACCCGTTCCCCCTGAAAGAGCAGATAGAAGCACCAGAGGCTGAACAGAGTCTCGTTCTTGAGCAGGAACGCGACGCCGATGACCAGAGGGTACATCGGGGTGCGCAGGCCGTTGAGCGTGTTCCAGGGCCGCCCGACAAAGAAGCGGACCGGGTGGTTGTAGAGGTTGATGAGCGGCAGCCCGGGCACGAACTGCCGCAGGCCGTTATTGGTGTGGATGAGCGTCAGGATGATGATCGGCACCCACAGCAGCCAGTTGCTCCAGAGGGTCCCGAGGGCGTGGCCGGGGCGCGGCGCCTCGGCCATCTCCACGGGGAACGTGGCCAGCGGGAACGTGAAGCGCTCACGTTCGGCCCACTGCCGGTGCAGCAACGAACTCAGGCAGAAGAATGAGGCGTAGAGCGCCAGCACGAAGAGCCCGTAGGTGGCCAGCGGGGCGAACCACAGCCCCCACGGCACCCGCCCGTCGGGCGAGCCCTCGAAGAAGCCCTTCACCGCCGCATGATCGGTGATGATCAGCGGCGCGGGCAGGAGAGGCAGGATGCGGTCTTCCCAGTGGTTCTCGGGCGTGGCGTAGTACGCCGGGGCGATCGGGTGCGGCACGACGAAGCGCATGAGTCCCGAGCCCGGGATGCTCGAAGCCGTGGCGATCATGCACCAGATGGCGATCAACTCGGCCGGGCGCAGGGCCCGCTTGCTGCGGAACAGCCGCAGCAGCCCGTTGACGGCGACGATCAGCAGCACGACCAGGAAGAAGCCGCCGATGGGCAGGTAGTTGCCCGCCATCAGCGTCGCGCCGATGGCGTAGTCGTTGTATGGCGTGGCCCACGCAAGCAGGCCCACCAGCACCAGGCCAACCACCAAGGCCCGCCGCGTCAGGGCGAGCCGCGGGCGTGCCGCCTGGTCTGTGTGCTGCAGTGGTGTCTCAGTCAAGGAGGTGCTGCGCTCGATGCGAGTTGGGAATGTGTTTGTCGTCACTGTAGGGCGGGGGCTTGTACCCCGCCCATCCGTTCACTGGTTGCCACGCGGGGCGGGGTACAAGCCCCCGGCTGCGCTTCGCCCTACAGTGACGCGGCGCCTACAGCCGCTGACCGCGGAAGCCTGCCTCCGTCTCCTCCATCCGCTCGAGGGTCTGGTCACGGACCTTCTTGGACAGCCGCGCCAACTCGTCCTGAATCACCCCCGCCGCGATCGTCTGCGTGTCTTCGGAGGCGTAGTCCATCAGGTACTCTTTGAGAGCCAGCAGGGAGTTGGCCGCCTTGCGGTCCAGGGCCTGGCGCGCCGCCTGCGGGTCGTCGCCGGCGGCCGCCGGGTCCAGGTCACTGGCCCCGGCATGGAAGTCGGGGACGAAGCCGACCTCGGACATGCGGTAGACGAGCGTTTCGAGGTTGCGGGGGCGGCCGATGGTCAGACGCCCGGCGCCCTCCGGCGCGCCGTCCGCGCTGTACACGCCCGGGTAGCTCGCCGAACCGACACTGACATGCGAGATGCCGATCGCGTAGAGGGCACGGCGCACCTCGGCGGGGGCCGGGGTGTTGAGGATGATGTCGGTCAGGGGCAGGGCCAGCCGCGTTACGGCGACGACGAAGGCGAAGTCGTCGTCGTTGACCAGCCACTGGGTCTCAGTTGAGCCGGGGGCTCCGGGGGTGGCGATCAGGCGTGGATACGACACCGTCAGGGCGCCCGGCCGGTAGGTGGCCAGCAGGTAGTGGGCGTGGGTGAGCAGCGCCAGCACGTCGAAGCGGAGGTCGTGCAGGCCCAGCAGGACGCCCAGGCCCAGATCACGCAGCCCCGCCTGGCAGGCGCGGTCGTGACTGGTCAGGCGCCAGGCGTAGTTGGCCTTCGGCCCGTCTGGATGCATGCGGGCGTAGGTCTCCGGGTCGTACGTCTCCTGGTAGAGATGGTAGGTGCCGAGGCGCTCCACCTCGGCCAGGACCGCCAGTTCGTCCGGCGCCGAGGCGTTCAAGTTCAGGTCCACGCGCTGCACGCGGCCGGTGCGCGAGCGGAGCGCATAGACGGCGTCCACCACGTCGCGCACATATTGGGGGCCGATGCGGCTGTCACCGAACACAAGCGTGAGGTGGCGGTAGCCCTCGTCGAGCAGCGGGATCACCTCACGCTGCAAGTCCCGCGCCGCGGTGGTGCGCCGGCGCAGTTGCGTGTTGGAGCGCCGCAAGGGGCAATAGAGGCAGTCGTTGACACACCGGTTGGTCGGGCATACGGGCTCGGACAGCCGGACCCGCCGGGCGAAGGTGTGCTCATGCACCTGCTGTGCGGTCGTCGTGATGCGCTCCCGCGCCGCTGCATCAGTGACCTGCAGCAACGTGGCGGCCTGGGGCAACGACAGGCCCCGCCCCCGGGCGGCCTCGAAGAGGATGTCTCGCAGATCCCCCGCGCTGACGGTGGCGGTCTCCTCGAGCAAGGCGCTCACTGCGGCGGGCTGAATGATCTCCGCCGCCGCGGCGGCTGTGTGCTCGGGGGACCAGTTTGCGTGTGGCGTCGGCAGGGGACTCATGTCGGGCTCCATGTCCTGAATGGTGCAGTCTGCGGTTTGCTGAAGTGACGCTATTGACGACCGCCTGACACTGCAAAATGGCTATTCCCGATAGCCGCACCTCGTTCCTTCGCGCCCGTTCCGGAACCCCGGAATCAGGTCAGTAATCCGTGTTCGCAAGACGGGTTGACAAGGGCGGGAAAAAGGAATAGACTGGTGAATGAGATTGTGAATTTTGTCACAAATATACTCTTCGCAGCCTGAATCGCGCCACTGACACCACTCCCCACATGCACGAGCACGGACTGGCCGACCACATACTGGACACCGTACTGCACCACCCGGAGCGCCCCGGACAGGCCATCCCTCGCGCCATCACAGTCATGGTCGCCGAACTGGGGGGCACCAGCCAGGAGGCTTTGCAGGCGAATCTAGACCACGTCTGTGAGCACGAAGGCCTGCCCCAGATCGAGTTGCGGCTCGAGGTGGTGCCGCTCCTGGGCACCTGCAACGGGTGCCAGGAGACCTCAGCGCTGGGCGAGGACATGGTCTGCCCCGCCTGTGGCGGGGAGGACGTACGACTTTGCGGCGGCGAGACGGTCATCATCAAGACCTGTGAGTATGCCGTCGATCCTTGACCGCAGCGACAGGGCGCCGCGCGGGGGGCGCGCCGCCCTGCACAACGGGATGGTCAGAAGCGTCATGGCTGCTGAACCCCAACCCGGACCGAGAGGCACTACGGAGCCCACCCTCGCGTGCGCGCATGCGCAGGCACGGGTGGGCTCATTGCTTGCCGCCGCCGCGTCCCGGTTCACACCGGCGTGCGGGTGGAGGCGTGGCGTGTTGCTGCCGCGCCCGGGTATGGCCCCGGGCGCACCACCATGGGCAGGGGAGGTGATGTGACGAGGCACGTTGGCCGGTCGAGCGCTCAGCAGCGCCGGCCCCCGACACGTCCCCCCAGTCGTGGCAGGTGTCGCGGCAATGTGGCCTGCGCAATGGCTCACCGCCGGTGAGAGTGCCCCTGTCACTCTCCGGGCCGCACCATAGCGGTGGCGGCACAACAAGCCGCCTAAGGAGGTATCTTGATGGCGTTACAGGTGATTGGCTGCGAAGTGATTCCGCAGCTCCTGGCCAAGCTGATGGCTGAGGGCCGAGTGGTGGGACCCCAGCGCCGCGAAGGCACGGAACAATGGGCCTTCGCGGATGTGAAGGACCCGTGTGACGTGGACCTGGAGTATATCAGCACCACCCTGCCGGCCAAGAAGTATGCCTTCCCGCCGGTGGAGAAGCTGCTGCGCTACGAGTTGACCGAGCGCCCCGTCATGGAAGCCGTGGTGGAGAGCGAGCCGCTCGTCATCTTCGGCGCGCACCCCTGTGACATTTATGGCCTCAGGGCGCTGGACCTGGCCTTCTCCGATCAGAATGTGGACCCCAACTACGAGGCGCGGCGCAGCCAGATGCGCATCGTCGGGGTGGACTGCAAGCCCGACAAGTACTGCTTCTGCGGCTCGATGGGCACCGCCTCACCCAACGACGGCTACGACCTGTTCTTGAGCCCGATCACCGGCGGCTATGTGGCCGAGACGGTCACGGAGGCCGGCGCGCAGATGCTCGAGGGGCTCCCGACCCGCGAGGCCACGGCCGCCGAGTTGGCCGAGGTCAAGGAGCGCCTGGCGCGCAAGATCCAGGAGACGTCGAGGGTGAACGTCGAGGTCCACAGCCTGCCGATGCTCCTGTCGGGTCTGGAGAACAGCAAGCACTGGGAAGAGCACGCGGAGAAGTGCTATAGCTGCGGTACGTGCAACCTCGTCTGTCCCACCTGCTACTGCTTCAACGTGCTCGACCAGATGGCACTGAGCCTGGACCGGGGCACCAAGGAGCGCGAGTGGGACGGCTGCATGCTGGAGGCCTTCGGCAAGGTGGCCGGGGGGGAGAACTTCCGCGAGGAACGTGAGGAACGCCTGCGGCACCGCTTCTACCGCAAGTACTCCTACCTGTTCACCAAGCACGGTCGGCCGTTCTGCTGCGGCTGCGGGCGCTGCGTGCGCCAGTGCCTGGTGCACATTGACCCGGTCGAGGTCCTCAACGACCTGATCGTTGAAGCCGAAGGGAGGCAAGGCTGATGGCCGCCACTTGCCAGTGTGAATCCAACCGCCAACTCTACGTGCCCAAGCTGGCCGTGCTGGAGAAGATCGCGCCGCAGACGCCGCTGGAGACGCTCTTCCAGTTCCGCTTCGAGGACGGCCAGCCCCTGGGGCATCGCGCCGGGCAGTTCGTGGAGATCTCACTCCCCGGCATCGGCGAAGCGCCCATCTCGGTCGCCTCGGCGCCCTGCGAAGACCCCACCTTCGAGCTGTGCGTGCGCAAGGTCGGCAATGTGACCGCCGCGCTGCACAACCTCAAGGAGGGGGCCCTGGTGGGCATCCGCGGGCCCTTCGGCAACGGCTTCCCCGATGACTGCCTCAAGGGGCAGGATGTGCTGATCGTGGCCGGCGGCATCGGCCTGGTGCCGGTGCGCCCGCTGATCCACCACATCATGTGCAACCGCTTCGACTACAACAACTTCACGATCCTGTACGGCATGAAGACCCCCCAGGAGATGCTGTTCCGCGACGAGATCGAGACGTGGCAGGCCAGCGACGCCGTGGACCTGCGCCTGACCATTGACCGCCCTCACCCGGACTGGTCCGGGCATGTCGGTGTCATCACGACGCTCTTCCCCGACCTCGAACTCGACGCCCCCAAGACCCGGACTGTGGTCGTGGGCCCGCCCATCATGTACCGGTTCGTCATCCTGGAGTGCAAGAACAAGTCACTCGCGGATGAGAACATCATCCTGTCGCTGGAGCGGCACATGAAGTGCGGCGTGGGCAAGTGCGGCCACTGCCAGATCAACAACAAGTACGTGTGCCT
>CAZZDO010000086.1:0-2266 GCA_964653205.1 uncultured Armatimonadia bacterium
AGGCCCCCGGAGGGCGGGATGGATACCCAGAGATCGTACGCCCCCCAATCCCTAATCCCTAATACGCGTACAACTGCCCGAACGGCCGGCTCGTGCGGGCCGTCAGCCGCGTGAAGGGCGCGCCGGCGATCTCATCGAGCGGCAGCCCGAACTGCGCGCAGTACGGCGCCAGCAGGTCGCGCAGCGTGGCCGTGTCATCCTCGTTGGCCTCGTCCACGGCGATGCCCGGCCGCACGTTCTGCGGCGGTACTTCCCCGCGCACATACAGCGTGCCGCCGTGCATGCCGGTGGCGCAGTAGCGGCCGACGATGGGCTCGCCGGGGGGCAGGTCCAGCCCGAGGATGACGAGCTTGCCGCCCGCGAGGTATTCCCCGCAGAAGTCCCGCACGCGCCCGCCGATCACGACCGTCGGCTCCTTGCCCTCGTAGGACTTCATGTGGATGCCGATGCGATAGCCGGCGTTGCCGCGCACGTACACGCAGCCCCCGCGCATCGAGTAGCCCATGACATCGCCCGCGTGGCCGGGCACGACGACCAGCCCGTCATCCATCGTGTTGGCGATGCCGTCCTGGGCGTTGCCCTGGCAGAACAGCCGGGGCCCGCCCATGAAGGCGCCCAGGTCGTTGCCGGGGATACCGTCAATGTTGACGGTGATCACCGAGTGGATGCCGCAGCCCAGGTAGCGGTGGCCGCAGACATTGGCGAGATCGAACTGCGTCTCGCCGGCGGCGACGGCCGCCTTGATCTGCTCGTTGAGCTGGCGGTAGTGGAGGTTGGCGGCGTCTATGCGCATACGTTTGTCCTCTGTACGAACGCTTCGTGGGCCCGTGCTCGCGGCTGGAAGCCGCTCGTGCGGTGCTTGCTACACCTCGATGCCGGGCCCGCTGACGATGTGCCGGCGGTACTGCTTGGGCAGCGACAGCAGCCCCAGGTCGCGCTGGATGAGCTTCTCGCGGAAGCTGCTGACATCAATCGCCCCGCGAATCAGACCGGTGATGATGCCGGCCCGGTCAATGTCGCCCACGAAGATCGCGCCGACGATGCGGTCGTTCACGATGAACATGCGACGGTAGCTCTTGCCGTCCGGGGTGCGGTACTCGAGCGTCTCGCACCCCTCCGGCGCCGCCGTGAGGCCCACCGAGATGGTGGGCAGGCCGCAGACCTGGATGGAGTTCATCGGGATGCTGCCGTCGTATGCGGCCTCCTGGCCGGCCATGTTCATCCCCGCGACCTCGCCCTGCAGCGACGCCGCCGGCCAGATGGCAATGGGGCGAGCCTCGCCGATGAGCGGGTCGTACGCCTCGGCCACGTCGCCCGCGGCGAAGACATCGGCCGCGCCGGTGCGCATGTGGTCGTCCACGAGCACGCCACGGTTGACGGGAAGGCCGGCCTCGTGCGCCAGTTGCACGTTGGGCCGCACGCCGACGGCCACGACCACGAGTTGCGCCGGCAGCCGCGAGCCGCTGTCGAGCGTCACGCTCTGCACGCGCCCGTCGCTCCCGCCGATGCTCGTCACGCCCGAGCCGGTCAGCACGCGAATGCCATCGGCCTCCAGCGCGCGCTTGGCCATCGTCGAGCCGGTCTCGTCCAGCGCCTGGGCCAGCACGCGGTCCAGCAGTTCGACGATGGTCGTCTCCAGGCCGATGGCGGCGAAGGCCTCGGCGACCTTGACGCCGATCATGCCCCCGCCGATGACGACGGCGGACGTGACCTTGTGCTGCTGGATGAACTCGCGCACACGCACCATGTCGTCATGGCGCGTGAAGGTGAAGACGCCCTGGAGTTCCACTCCCGGCAGCGGCGGGACTATCGGCGTGCCGCCGGTGGCCAGCAGCAGCTTGCCGTAGCCCAGCGTCGCGCCGGAGCCCAGCACGACCTGGCGCTCGTCGGGCCGCAGTTGCGTGGCGGGCACGCCGAAGTACGTGTCCGCCTTGTACTGGACGTAGAAGTCGCGCGCACGCGTGTACAGCTTGTCCTCAGCGATCTTGCCGGCCAGCACGTACGTGATCAGCGGCGGGCTGTAGACGTGGTTGGGCTGGTCGGACACGACGGCGAGCGTGCCGTCGGCGTCCACCGCGCGGATGGCCTCAACCGCCGCCACGGCGGCGGTCGAGTTGCCCAGGATGAGATAGTCGTAACGCTTTTCGCTCATGTTGACATACCCGCTTTGGGGGTCGTTCGGAGGGGCCGCGCTTCAGCCGGCCCCAGTCTGTCTCGCGTGCCGGGGCCGGCTGAAGCGCGGCCCCTCCGAACGGCCCCAGTCTGT
>CAZZDO010000086.1:2366-12105 GCA_964653205.1 uncultured Armatimonadia bacterium
TCGCGTGCCGGGGCCGGCTGAAGCGCGGCCCCTCCGAACGGCCCCAGTCTGTCTCGCGTGCCGGGGCCGGCTGAAGCGCGGCCCCTCCACAGCCCCTACTCGTACACCAGCGCCTCGTTCGGGCAGTGGGCCACGCAGGCGGGCGTGTCCTTGCCGGCGCACAGGTCGCACTTGCTGCCGACCTTGTGGGTCTCCATGTTGGTGCGGATGGCGCCGAACGGGCAGACCATGATGCAACTCCAGCAGCCCACGCACTTCTCCTCGTCATGCTTGACCGCGCCGGTCTGCGGGTCGCGCGTCATGGCCCCGGCGATGCACGCGGCCAGGCAGGGGGCGTCCTCGCAGTGGCGACACTGCAGCGCGAAGGAGATCGCGCCATCTTCCTCGACGCGCACGGCCGGCTCGGGCAGGCCCTCCTGGTCCGAGAAGGCCTTGACGAGGGTGTGGTGGCCGGAGTGCTCGAAGATGCAGTAGATCTCGCACAGGCGGCAGCCGATGCAGACGTCTTCTTTGGCGTAGATTCGTTTCATGGTTGCTCCCTTACGGCACCCACCCCCGGCCCTTCGGGCCGACCCCTCCCCGCGGGGGAGGGGTTACTTGTTAGCTCTGTTTGTGGTCCTCGATGGCACCTGGTGCTGGCCGATGGCTTTGCTCCCCAAGAGAACGTCACACGGAATCCAGCTAACGTCTCTGCCGGGTTTCCCTCCCCACGGGGGCGGGGTCACTTGTTAGTTCCGTTTGTGGTCGTCGATGGCACCTGGTGCTGGCCGATGGCTTTGCTCCCCAAGAACGTCTCATGGAATCCAGTCAACGTTCTTACCCGGTTCCCCCTCCCCTGTGGGGAGGGGTCCGGCCGAAGGCCGGGGGGTGGGTGCCGTTACCTCCCCGCCGGCTCGACCTCGAGAATGTCCATCTCTTCCTTGGTCAGCCCCACCCCGCGCAGCATCTCGCGGTTGCCGCGCAGGCTGTCAATGCTGTTCATGCCCATCCCGCCGAGCATCTCCTTCATCTCCAGGGCCCACGCGCGCAGCAGGTTCGTCAGGCGCTTGGTGCCGATCTCGGGGTTCAGGCGCTTGGTCAGGTACGGGTCCTGGGTGGCGATGCCCCACGTGCACTTGCCCGTGTAGCACTTCTGGCACATGTGGCAGCCCAGCGCGATCAGGGCGGAAGTGCCGATGTAGACGGCGTCGGCGCCGAGCGCGATGGCCTTGATGATGTCGGCGCTGTTGCGGAAGCCCCCGGCCGCCACCAGCGACGCACGGTGGCGGATGCCCTCGGTGCGCAGGCGGCTGTCCACCGCGGCGATGGCGAACTCGATGGGGATGCCCACGTTGTCGCGGATGACCGTGGGCGTCGCGCCCGAGCCGCCCATCAGGCCGTCAATGGCCACGATGTCCGCCCCGGCGCGGACGGCGCCCGAGGCGATCGGCACGACGTTGTTAACGGCCGCGATCTTCACCGAGATCGGCTTCTGGTAGTCGGTGGCTTCCTTCAGCGCGTAGATGAGCTGCTTGAGATCTTCGATCGAGTAGATGTCATGGTGCGGCGCGGGCGAGATGGCGTCCGAGCCGATGGGGATCATGCGCGTGGCGGAGATTTCGGCGGAGACCTTCTCGCCGGGCAGATGGCCGCCGATGCCGGGCTTGGCGCCCTGGCCGATCTTGATCTCGACGGCCGCGCCGGCCTGCAGATATTCCGGCGTCACGCCGAAGCGCCCCGACGCGACCTGCACGATGGCGTGGTCGGCGAAGGGATACAGGTCGCGGTGCAGCCCGCCCTCGCCGGTGTTGAAGTACGTCCCGGCGGCCTGCGCGGCGCGGGCGAGCGAGATGCAGGTGTTGAAGCTGATCGAGCCGTACGACATGGCCGAGAACATGACGGGCACGTGCAGGTCGAGCTGCGGGTTCATCTCCGTGATGACGTGGCCCGCCTCGTCGAACTCGAGCTGGTCGGGTTTGGCGCCCAGGAAGGTGCGCAGCTCCATCGGCTCGCGCAGCGGATCAATCGAGGGGTTGGTGACCTGCGAGGCGTTGATGAGCAGCTTGTCCCAGTAGCTGCGGTGGGGCTTGTCGCTGCCCATGCCGGTGAGGAGCATGCCGCCGCTTTCGGCCTGGCGCTGCAGGGCGCGCTGGGCGCCGTAGGTCCAGTTGGGGTGCGAGCGGCCGGTCAGTTCGCGCTCGGTGATGGTGAGCGCGCCGGTCGGGCACAGCGAGGCGCAGCGGAGGCAGCCGACGCAGTTGTGGCAGTCGGTGCTGATCGTGCCATCCTCAGGGTCAATCTTCTGCGCGTCGTAGGAGCACTGGCGGGTGCAGACGCCGCACTCGATGCACAGGTCCGGGTCGCGCTTGACGACGAATTCTCCGCCGATGAGGGAAAGGGGCACTTCTGGTTCCTCCTGGTGTGGCAACGACTCTCAAGCGATCCGTACGAGCGGCTTCCAGCCGCGAGGGGCTGCGACCAACGGTCTCGCGGCTGGAAGCCACTCGTACGACCTACAGAAGGTCGAAGCGGACCGGGGTGCCGGCGTCAATCGGCCAGGCCTCGTCCGGCTTGCCGTCTACGGCCCAGATCGCCGCTTCTTCGCTGGCGATGTACGCGCGGTCGCCCTTCGTCGCGGCGGCGAGCGGGCGCAGCTTCAGCCGGTCGCTCATCCCGAACATCCCGCCGTTGTGGCCGGCGATGACCCCGAACGGGCCGTTGAGCAGCGCGCCCGGATACGTCTGCCGCATCGCCGTCAGCAGGGCCTTGCGCTGCGGGTCGGGCTCTTCGTCAATCTCGTCCCACTCCGGAGCCGCCATCGCCAGCGCCGCCATCTCGATCGAGAGGTTGTGCTTGCGGCACAGCAGGTCCAGCATGTAGCTGATGACTTCCGAGTCGGTCATCAGCGTGCACTCGTAGCCGAAGGACTTCACGTACCGCTGGTTCACGCCGTAGCTGGACAGCTCGCCGTTGTGGACGATGGACCACTCGAGCACGCCGAACGGATGCGCCCCGCCCCACCAGGCGCCTGTGTTGGTCGGGAAGCGGGTGTGGGAGATCCACATGTAGCCGTCGTAGTCGGGGATCAGGTAGTAGTCGGCGATGGGCTCGGGATAGCCGACGCCCTTGAAGATGCCCATGTTCTTGCCGCTGGAGGCGACGTACGCGCCGTCCACGTCGCGGTTGAGCGTCATGATGCAGGCAACCATGTAGTCCTGTTCACCGAGTGAGCCGAACTTCTCGGGCTTCGGCTGGACGAAGAAGCGCCAGAGCACGGGCTCGTCGGTGATCGTGGGCGTGGTCTGGGTCGGGATCGGCTCCTCGTGGTTGATGGTCATCACGCTGGCGAGATAGTCCCGCGCGCGGTCGAGGCCGTCCGAACACATCAGGTGCAGGCAGTAGTCATCCGCGTGCTCGGGGTAGATGCCATACGCGACGAAGCCGGCGCCGAGGCCGTTGCCGCGTTCGTGCATGTTGGCCATGCCGCGGACGACATCCGCGCCGGAGAAGCGGGCGCCCGTGCGGTCGAGGATGCCGCAGGTGCCGCAGGCGGCCGGGATCTTGAAGGGCGGGAGGCGGTGCATGTTTTGCATGGGGGGTTCTCTTTGACGGAAACCAATTGCCGGAAGAATGGTTCCGTACTATAATCCTGGCGTAGAACCGTTTCAAGGGGAAATGAGCGGAAAAATTGCCATCTGAAACAAGTGCGAAACACTTGGACCGCGCCAGTCCTTCCGCATAACCGGAAGCGATGGCACCGAAATAGCCCGAAAGGGTGAGGTCATTGCCGGAAATCGGCCGGAAAGAATTCGCCATACTGCGCATCCTGGGTGAGCACGGCGGCCCCGTCGGCGCCGCCGTCATCTCCCGCCAACTCCGCTCCCACGGCATCGAGCTGACCGAGCGCGCCATCCGCTACCACCTGCAGGCGCTCGACGAACTGGGGCTGACGCGGAACCTCGGGCGCGCCGGGCGCGAGCTGACCGAGGCCGGCGAGGCCGAACTCGCCAACGCCCGTGTCGCCGACCAGGTCGCCCTGACCTTCGCCCGCATCGAGACGCTGGCGTATCTCACGCGCTTTGACCTGGAAGCCGGGCGCGGCCAGATCGTCATCAACCTCTCGCTCTTCCGCCAGAATGAGTTCGACGCGGCCATGAAGGTCATGCGGCCGGTGTTCCTGTCGCGCTGGGCCACGAGCGACCTCGTCGCGGTCTTCCACCCCGGGCAGAAGCTCGGCGACCACACCGTCCCCCGAGGCATGGTCGGCCTCGGCACGGTGTCGGCGGTGACGCTCAACGGCGTGCTGCTCAGCCACGGCATACCGGTGCAGTCCGAGTTCGGGGGCCTCGTCGAAGTAGCGGGGTACGAGCCGGTGCGGTTCACCGACATCATCCGGTACGGCGGCACCTCGATTGACCCGGTGGAGGTGTTCATCAAGGGCAAGGCCACGAGCGTGCAGCAGGTGGTCAGCGCCGGGCGGGGCAAGGTGGGGGCGGGCTTCCGCATGTGCCCGGCCATCGCCCGGGAGCATGTGATGCAGCTGGTGGACCGGCTGTCGGCGTGGCGGCTGCGCGGCGTGGTGGCCATCGGCGCCGAGAGCCGGCCGCTGATGGAGATGGAAGTCGGCGTGGATCGCATGGGGCTGGTCATCTGCGCGGGGCTCAATCCGCTGGCCGCGGCGGAAGAGGCCGGGTACTCGACGCTGAACCGGGCGATGTCGGGCGTGTTCGAGTATGCGGACATGGAGACGATTGGGTGAGGCAACGGCGGGAACGTCGGGAACGGGGAACGTCGGGAACGGGGAACGGGGAACGGGAGGGGACTCGGGATTCGGGTACGGCCGCGCCGTTCGCCCCGAAGGGGCCGGCGTGTATTGCCACGGGCGTGAGCCCGTGGACTCAGGCCGCCCCCTCTTCCTCCCCTTGGTCGGGCGCGGCGGGGCGCGTTCCCTTCCCGACGCGCCGGTACACGTGCGCGTTGCCCCGCTTGCCCACGCGCTTGACGACCCCCAGCTTCCATAGCGCGTAGGCCATCCGCCCCGCGAGGGGCTGGCGCAGCTTGAGCGCCTCACGCAGCTCCGCGACCGTGAAGTCGCGCGGGAGGTCGTCAGGCAGGAGCGCCGCGAGTTCGCGCGGGTGGTCGAACCGCCGCACCTCCACGATCTCCACGAGTTCGCGCCCGACCAGCGACACGCCCTGCCGCCGCCAACTGCCCATGCCGTCGCGGCGGCGCAGCTCGCGCTCGTGGATCAGGACGATCTCCAGCGACAGGCGCCGGTGCCCTGGCAGGTCGTGCAGGTGCAAGAGCTGCATGAACACGTCCGTGAGCGCGCCGCGCCGCGGTGAGCGGCGGGACGAGACCTCCCGGCCCTCGCCGTCCACGTACACGATCACCTTGCGCGCCGGCACGGGGTAGACGAGCACGACCGGATGCTTGCGCAGGAGGTGGCGGAGCTTGTCGCGGATCGAGCCGAAGGCCCCCGTCTGGATCTCGTAGATGACGCCGTCGCGGAGCGCGTCGGCGCGGTAGCCCTCGACGAGCGCCTCGACGGCGCCGTCGGCGCCCGCGTAGTGCTGCTGCAGCGCGAGGTGCAGGTCGGTCGGCATGAGGGGGCGTTCGTCGCGGCAGGCGGGTGGTCCTGCCGGAGTCAGGATGAGGGAAGGAGGGAGGGGCGGGCCTGGAGTCCACCAGCTCACGCTGGTGGCAAGGTACGCCGGCCCCTCCGGGGCGAACGGCACGACTCCCCATGCTCTCGCCATCGCGCCATCTCCTCATCTCGCGATCCCGCCATCAGTTCACAACCACCTCCTGGGGCGGGAGGTTGAGCATCAGCCCGTGCTTCGGGATCGTCATGACGATCCGCTTCGCGTCGCGTTCGGGGAAGGCGCGGGCGAGCTTGCCGCACAGACGGCTGCGGTGGGCGTAGATCTGCCCCGGTTCGGCCAGCGCCTCGCCCCACATGCGCGTGTAAAGTATGTCGTAGCTGACGCATTTGCCCGGCTTTTCGGCGAGGGTGTGGAGCATCCGGAACTCCGCGGGGCGCAGGGAGATCTCGTGGCCGTAGAAGACGGCGAAGTCCGGGCGGTCCGGGCTAATCGCCAGCGCCGGGAGGGCCGTCGGGGGCGGGGCGGTGCGCGGCCGCGCGGAGCACGTCGCGGGCGACCGGAGCGGGCACGATCTCCGCGAGGCGCTCCGGCCCGGCGGCCACGAGGTCCGCCGCGCTCTGCAGGCCCGCCGCCGCCAGTTGGCGCGCATGATCGCGGCCCAGCGTGAAGCATGTCAGCCGCGCGAGGGCCAGCTCGTCGGGGGTGATACCGTGGCCAAGGCATTCGGCATGGCGGCGGAGGCGTTCGGCCTCGGCGGATCGCCAGCCCTGCTCGATGCCGAGGTCCGCCAGCGTCTCCACCAGCCAGCCGATGACTTCACCGAGGCCCTCCAGGCGGGCAGCCGCCAGCCGCACGCCGCGCTCCACGTCGTAGGTGTCTTCGCTGCCGAGCCAGCGGTACAGGGCCAGCACGAGGCGTGCGGCGCGCTCGCGGACGCGCCAGTCGTGGCGCTGGTCGCCCAGCAAGCGCTCGAGCAGCTCGCCGTCCTGATCCACGTCCTCGGCGTGACGGCGCAGGGCCTCAAGGTAGTCGTTGCGCCCGCCGCCGCCGAGGGGCGCGGCCTCGCGGGCCTCGGCGGTCATGGCGGCGATGAAGGTCGCCTCCAGTTCCGTCGGCGGGCGGGGCGTCGCGGCCCACTCGGCCAGCCAGCAGAAGGTGTCGAAGGATACCCCCGCGGCGGCGGCCTTCTGGCCCAGCGACGTGGGCACGATCGTGTCGCCCACGTGGCGCAGGAGCCCACTGTCCAGGCAGCGCGCCACGGCCTGCGCGATGCTGGGCGGCAGCGCCGTGTGGCGGAGGACGTAGGCGCTGTAGGTGCCGGCGTAGACTTCGTCGAGCGAGGCGCCGCGCATGGCCGCGCCGGCGGCGATGGTCAGCGCCGTCTCGGCCGGGGGCAGAGCCATGAGCGCGGGTTCGGGCGGACTGAAGAGCCCGTGCAGGTAGCGCGCCGCGAGCGTGTCGGCGGCCAGCTCGGAGCCGGCGAGGAGGAGGCCCCGGCCGAAGCCGCCCGAGCCGATGCGCCCGGCGCGGCCCGCGCGGTTCTCGAAATCCGACCGCGAGATGGGGGAGAGGGCCGAGGGCGCGCCCGCGATCTCGCTCTGCCAGCCCTGCGGGTCAATGATGACGTTGCGCGCCGGGAGGTTCACGCCGAGAGCCAGCGTCGGCGTGGAGCACAGGACGGTCACGCGCCCGGCCGCGAAGGCCTGCTCGACGGCGCGGCGGTCCTCGCACTGCAGGTCGGCGCTGTGGAAGGCGACGCCGCGGGCCATGAGGCGCTGGAGTTGCTCGCGGACGGCGGTGCGTTCGAGGTCGGCGAGGAGGGGCCGCATGCCGGCGGCCGCATCGCCGGCATCCGGCCCGCCGGGGGCCGGATACGTCTCCGGCCTTCCGGCCTCCGGCGTATGCGGCCCCTCCAACCCCTCGGCCACGGCCAGCGCCAGGTGCAGCGCCGTCGCCCGGTCGCGGACGAAGAGGATCGTGGGCTCGCCGCGGCGGGCGAAGTACAACGCCAGGCGCGCCGCCGTGCCGCTTGGGTCGTCGTCGGCGCCGGGGGCGAGGCCGGCAAGGCGCTCTTCGGCCATGCGGCCGTGGGCGTCCACATAGCGGAAGCAGTCACCCACGAGCACGCCCTTGCGCAGCTCGACGGGGCGCTCCGCGGTCTCGAGCCACTCGGCGTCAAGATATTCGGCCAACTGCGGTGAGGCGCCGAGGCAGGCCGAGAGGCCGACGATCTGCAGGCCCGCGCGGCCGCGGGCTTGCGCGAGGCGGCGCAACTCCCCGAGGAGCAGTTCCAGGCACGGGCCGCGCTCGGGTTCGGAGAGCGTCTGCAACTCGTCCACGACCGCGAGGCCGAGGAACTGCGAGACGCCCGACCGCGCCCAGAGAGCCCGGACCTTTTCGGGGATGGCGATGGCGAGGTCGAAGTCGCCGCTGGTGAAGCGGCGGTCGTCCTGCCGCCGGTCGCGGGTGGTGACGATGATGCGCAGGCCCAGGGCGCTGTAGAGAGCGGTGAAGTGGGCGAACTTGTCCTCGGCCAGGGCCTTGGTGGGCACGAGGTAGAGGACTTTGCGGCCGGCGAGTGCGGCGCGGGTGGCCGCCATCTCGCCGATGAGGGTTTTGCCGGCGCTGGTGGGCGCCTGCACGATCAGGTTGCGGCCGGCGAGCACGCCGTGGCGGGCCACCGCGGCCTCCTGGACCGGCAGCAGGTCCTGACCATAAGCTTCTTCCCAGACACGAATCAACTGCGGTGGTGCGTTGTAGGCTTCGAGGGACGCAATGCGCATGAGGATCCCCTCCCTCGTCCAGACCGGAGGGGAGTATATCGAACACGTGTTCGATTGTCAATACCTGTTTTCCGGCCTGGATGGCGAGAGGGTGGGATGGCGTAGCTCTGGCCCCGCTGAAGGAGGTTCCGGCGGGCGCGGCCAACTTCCGCCCCATGATCCTCGACTCCCACGTGCACCTCAAGCACGGTGACGCAGACCCGTGCCGTTCAATCGTCCCGCCGCAGTGGAGCGATTGCATGACCAGCCGCCAACGCCTGCTTACCGCCCTGCGCTGCGGCCAGCCTGACCGCGTGCCGGTGACGATCTTCATCAACCCCCACGACCCCACCGACGCCTGCACCGCCGACCCCAGCTACGCCCCCGTGCTCGACGCCATGAATCGCTACGCCGATGTGTCCTGGTCGTGGCACGTGCCTCTTGGCTTTCTGCTGACGGGGACGCCGATTGAGGTCGGCCAGCGCGGGCTGCCCGATGGCAGCACGGAGTACACCGTCGCGACGCCCGCCGGCCCGCTGACCTCCGTCCATCGCGCCGGGGCGCGGGGGGAACTGAAGCGCTGGATCGCCGAACCGGCCGACATTGACAAGTGGCTGTCGCTCCCGTATGTCCCCCCGGCGATGGACTGGTCGGCGGTGGAGCAGGCGCAGGCGGAGCACGGCGAGGCGATCACGACGCAGGCGGTGATGCTGGACCCGGCGTGTTGCACGGGCTTCATCGCCGAGGAGGAGGTGGCGATCTGGACGGTGCGCGAGCGCGGCCTGCTGCGCAGCTACTACGACGAGTGCTTCCGGCGGATCATGGACCAGGTGCGCGAAGTCTGCCGCTCGCCGGTGGATGTCATCTACTTCAACGGGCCGGAGTACTGTATCCCGCCGCTCATGTCGCCGCGCGACTTCGAGGAGTTCGTCTCCCACTACGACCGCCAGCTCTTCACATACATCCGTGAGAACGGCTGCGCCGCAGACGCGAGCGACAAGCTCATCCTCGTACACTCTCACGGCAAGGTCTGGCAGTTCCTCGAGGCGTTCCGGGACATGGGGCTGCACGGGCTGAACGTCCTCGAGCCCCCGCCGATGGGCGATGTGGACCTCGCCGCCGCCAAGCGACTGATCGGGGACGAGGTGTGCCTCATCGGCAACATCCAGTACGACGAGTTGGCGCGGGGGTCACTGGAGCTGGTGGAGAGCCTCGTGCGCGAGGCGATGGCGGCGGGCAAGCCGGGCGGGGGGTTCATCCTGTGCCCGTGCGCGGCCCCGTACGAACACCCGCTCCCCGAACGCGCCGCGCGCAACCTCGTCCGCTACCTGGAGCTGGGGCACGAGTTGGGCGAGTATTGACCAGGTGGCGCTAACCTGGGACGGTCGCGGT
>CAZZDO010000086.1:12205-15303 GCA_964653205.1 uncultured Armatimonadia bacterium
AGCCGCTCGATGATGGCCTCTTTGCCCAGCGCCCGCTCCAGCGCCGCCACCAGCTCGTTGAGCGTGACCGGCTGGTGCCCGCCGAGGTTCACGACCGACCAGTCCACGTCGCTGTCCAGCGCCGCGATGATCCCGCGCACGATGTCCTCGACGAAGGTGTAGTCGCGGCTGGTCGTCCCGTCGCCGAAGACGGGGATGGGCTGGCCGGCGAGGATGAGCGGGGTGAACTTGTGGATGGCCAGGTCGGGCCGCTGGCGCGGGCCGTACACCGTGAAGAACCGCAGGCACACGCACGGCAGGTCGTACAGATGGTGGAAGGCGTGGCCGAGCGCCTCGGCGGCGATCTTTGAGGCCGCGTACGGCGACAGCGGGCTCGTGGTGGGCTGGTCTTCGCTGAAGGGCACTTCGTTGTCCCCGCCGTAGACGGAGGACGAGGAGGCGAAGACGACGCGCCCGACGCCGGCCTGCCGCGCGGCCTCGAGCACCCGCGCCGTGCCCGTCACGTTCACATCCATGTAGCGGTCGGGCGTCTGCACCGAAGGCCGCACGCCCGCCAGCGCCGCGATGTGCGCGACCGCCGTGGGCCGGTGCTCGGCCATGACCCGGGCCAACAGGTCGGCATCGCGAATGTCACCCTCGGCGAAGGCGAGGTCGCCGACCTCGCGCACGAGCGCGAGGTTGCGCTCCTTGTCCGGGCGCGGGTAGTAGGGGTCGAAGTTGTCCAGGCCAACGACCTCATCCCCGCGGCGCAGCAGCGCCTGGGCCAGATGCGACCCGATGAAGCCGGCACACCCCGTGATGAGCACTCGTCCCGATGCAGACATGCTGGTCGCTCCTCGTAATCGTTGAGACAGCGGCGCGGGGTCGTGGTTGCGCTACCGGTGGGTAGAGCGGGGGTCTCGCCCGCGCCGGCGACCGTCGGCGGGCGGGGCGCCCGCTCTACCCGCGCGAGAGGGTGCCGCACGGAGGGGCGAGGGACGAGCCCCCCCCGGCAGGTCTCGCCCCGCGCGGCGGGCAATTCTACTCCTATCCTACCACTCGCGGAGGCGCATCATGTCCCGACTGCTGACCATGCTGTCACTGACGTGCGCCCTGACGGCGGCGGCCCACGCCGGCTCCTTCACGCTGACGAAGGCCGGCGCGCCGGCCGCGACCATCGTCATCGCCGCCGACCCCAGCCCCGCGGCCGGCTTCGCCGCGTCCGAGTTGCAGTACCACGTCCGCAGGATCACCGGCGCGACGCTCCCGGTCGTCCCCGATGACGCGGCAGTGCAGGGCCCGCGCATCCTCATCGGCGACAGCGCTGCCACGCGCAAGCTGGGCTTGCGCGCCGCGGACTTCAAGGACCAGGAGCACTGCATACGCTTCCGCCCGGACGCGCTGATCCTGATGGGCTGCGACGCCACCGGCGAGGGCGTGGACACGACGCCGAAGACCGTGGCCGGGAAGTTCGGCCAGGCCCAGGAGTTTGCCGGCGCGCAGGTCATCCCGGCCAGCGACTTCATGTTCGACGACGACGCCGGGACGATGGAGGCGTGGGTGTGGATCCCGGCCGAGAAGTTCGAGAAGCACGGCACGATCCTGCGCCTGGACAGCGGCGACCCGTGGACCTATCACATCATCCAGCGCGACGCCAACAGCAGTTGCATCTCGTACGTGAGTTGGGACAGCAAGAAGGGCCACGGCTGCCGCTCGGGGGAGTTGGCCGAGGGCTGGCATCACGTCGTCGGCACCCACGACGCCGCGGCCGGGAAGATGGAGTTGTTCATTGACGGCCAGAGCGTCGGCACGAGCGACTATGTGAAGACAAGCTGCCGGGGCACGCACGTGGGCATCGGCGGCTACGCGGTCGGCGGCGGCGGGCAAGTCGGGAACTGCTTCGTCGGCAAGATTGACGAGGTGCGCCTCACCAACGATGTGCGCACGCCGACCAGTGGCGCGGCCGGCGGGCCGTACGAACTGGACGCCCACACGCTGCTGCTCATGCACCTGGACGAAGCCGGGAAGTTCGCAGTCAACGCCGCCAGTAAGGGCGAGTTCCGCTTCGCCCCGCCGGGCGTCTTCCAGAGCAACGGCACCCTCAACGCCGTGTACGACTTCCTCGAACGCTACTGCGACGTGCGCTGGTACGCGCCGGGGGAGATCGGGATCGTGTGCCCGGAGACGGAGACGCTCATCGCGCGCGGCAAGGACCTGCAGCGGCAGGTCAAGATGGCCTACCGCTGGATCGCCGGGGCGCAGCTCTACATGCCCACGCCCAAAGAGCCCGTGCCCGCGCGCGACAACCACGTCTGGAAGCTGCGGATGCGCCTGGGCGGCACGCCCATGACCATCAACCATTCCTTCTACGGCTACTACGACCGCTACCTGACGGACCATCCGGATTGGTTCGCCCAAGGGTACACCGGCAAGCCCCCGCAGATGTGCTTCACGAACCCGGAGTTCATCGCCCAGGTCGTGCAGGATGCGCGGGACTACTTCGACGGCAAGGGCAGCAAGCCCGGGGCGGCGGCCAGCGGCGACATCTTCGGCCTCGTGCCGATGGACAACTCCAGCTGGTGCAAGTGCCCGCGCTGCCAGGCCGAGTTGAATGCCTCCGAGAAGGACAACCCGCAGTTCAACAACGGCTGGGCGAGTGACTACATCTACAACTTCACCAACAAGATCGCGCGCGAAGTCGCCAAGACCCACCCCGACAAGTGGATCGGCCAACTCGCCTATTCGACCTACGCCTACTACCCCGCGAAGATCAAGCCCGAGAAGAACGTGGCGGTGCAGCTTTGCCTGCACACGCGCAACTGGTGGTGCCCCTCGATGGAGGCCAACGACCGGCGGGTGCTGCGCGAATGGGCGCAGCCCCATGACCGGCCGGTCTACCTGTGGCTCTACTACTGCTTCCCGGCGCTGAACGCCAAGTACGGCAACTACGCGTACTGGCCGGGGTTCTTCGCCCACCAGTGCGTCGAGCAGGTCAAGCTCTACCACAAGTCGGGCATCTGCGGGATGTTCCTGGAGAACTCCAGCGAGTGTGGCGCGACATACCTGATGGACCAGGTGGAGTACTACGTCACCTTCAAGCTCGCGGACGATCCGACGCT
>CAZZDO010000087.1:0-2029 GCA_964653205.1 uncultured Armatimonadia bacterium
CCCCACGGGGAGGGGGAACGGCGAACGGCGTCCCACCCCCTGCCCCCTCCCCACGGGGAGGGGAACGGCTTACGGCGTCACCAGACTCGGCGTTCCGTGGATGGTCAGCGAGGACATCCACTTCGCGTGCCCGTCGGCGAACGTGATGTTCTCCCCGCCGTTGTGCCGCGAATACCGGTCGTTCATGTACTCCGCGCTCGTGTGACCGCTGGGCGGGTAGAGCACGCCGTCGCCGCTATTCGCCCACGCGATCCGGTCCACGTGGCTGGCGAACACCTGGTGGGAACAGTCGGCGATGGCGACCGTCTCGGCCGGCTTCGTGAGTTGCGCCATGGACAGCCCGCCGATATAGTCGTTGAAGCCGTAGTGCGGCGTGACGAAGAACGTCCAGTTGTTGTACGTCATCGTGGTCGTCGTGCCGCGCCCGCCGCCGGTGGGGCAGTTGTAGACCTGGCTGTTCTTGACATACGGGTAGACCGCCGAGGCCCAGAACGGCCCGGGCGGGCTCAACTGCGAGTCGGCGTAGTGGCTCGTGACGTACCGCTCGTCATAGTCCTGCGTGTACTGCATCAGCGCCAGGCCCAGTTGCTTGAGGTTGGCCAGGCAGCTCGCCTGCCGGGCCTTCTCGCGGGCCTTGGCGAACACGGGGAAGAGAATGGCGGCCAGAATCGCGATGATGGCGATGACCACCAACAGTTCGATGAGCGTGAACCCACGACGCATGATGGCACTCTCCCTTCGGTGGTAGAACGTAGTTCGCCCCCCACCCCCAATCATCCTGTCTCAGATCGCGACGACTGTCGTTCCCCGTTCCCAGCTCTTCAGACCTTCAGCCGATACAACTCGACCGCATTGTCCCACAGCCACGCGTGGGCGACGGCCAGCGCCTGGTTCTCATTCATCCACCCCTGCTCCACCCGCCCGGCCAGCACCGTCGCGATGTCCTCCAGCGCCAGTTGCAGGTGCCCGTACACCTTCTCCACCGGCTTGCTGTAATCGCCGCCGAACCCCAGGATCTTGGTGTACGGCACCAGGTCGAGCCATTCGTTCAGCGCCGCCATGCTCATCTGCGGGGAGATGATGTGGCACCAGCACAGGTTTAGCCACACGTTCGGGTAGCCCTTGGCGATGACACCGGTTTCGCGCAGCCAGGGGATGCCGGCATGGTACAAGTCGAAGCGCGTGCGGCGGTGGGTCAGGATGGTGGGGATCATGTGGCGCGGGTGCAGCGTCGTGAAGTCCTGCCAGTTCGTCCAGATGATGCCGCAGTGGACGGCGACGGTCAGCTCCTCTTCGGCGGCGAGTTCGAGCACCTGGTGGCGCAGGTACGTCGCCAGCGCCCCGGCGTCATGCTCCTTCCCGGCGCGCAGGGCCGCCCACGCCGTCGCCGCCGCGGCCGCGTCCTCCGGTGGCAGCACCGCGCTCATCATCTTGAGGCCGACCACGCCCTGGGCTTTCGCGCACCGGAGGTTGGCCTGCACGATCTCCAGATAGTCCGCGAGGGTGCGGACGCCCTGCAGGCTCGCCTGATCGCCCATCTCGTACAGCCCCGGCACGCGCGCGAACTGATCCAGCGGGAGGATCGGCACCAGCAGGTCCTGGTTCTCCTCGGGGACGCGCCCGATCTGCGTGAGGCACACGCGGATGCGGCACGCCACACGCATGACGCGCTCGTACAGGCCGGGCGTGTTGGCCGTCGCCATGCGCTCGCTCACGGGCTCGACCGTGTCGTCGGTCAGGTCGTCGGCCTCGTAGAAGCGCTGCAGGGCGTAGAGGATCGGGCGGGAGTAGCCGGTGAAGCGGATGCGTTCCCAGTAGGGCTTGACCAGCGCCCAGCGTTCGCGCAGCGGGCGCGTGTGGTCCTGGGTGCAGTCGTAGTCCTCACGGCTCATGCCGGCGGTGATGAGGTCGTTGTGGGTGTAATGGGAGAAGAGCGTGAGGGCGTCCACGGGCTGGCTAAGGCGGACGCTTTCGGGCGGGAGATGCTCGTGGCAGTCAATGATCTCCCAGGTGCGCATCTCGTCGAGCA
>CAZZDO010000087.1:2129-8639 GCA_964653205.1 uncultured Armatimonadia bacterium
GTCTACTGCAACCCGCACCACGCCAGGACCTTGGCGAACGCCGCGTCACCCTCGGCCTGCAACTGCTTGTCCGGGGCGTACACCTGCAGGTGCGGGATGCTCTCGAGGTTGAACTGCCGCGCTACGGGCGAGTCGAAGTCAATCCCCTGGCGCCCCGGGCGGTTGATGTCCACCTTGACCACGCGGATGTCCTCGCGCGTCTGCGCGAGCTTCTCCAGGTGCGGGCCCAGCGCCCGGCACGGCGGGCAGAAGTCGCTGTAGAAGTCCACGATGGTCGTCTTGCCGGCAACGAGGTAGTCCTCGAGGTTGATCTTCTCGCCCTTGCCCACGACGATCACGGGCGGCTGCGGCGGGGCCAGCTTGGCCAGGAGTTCCTTCGCCTGCGCCGCCTGCTCGTCGCTCAGCTTCCCGCTTTTGACGGCTTGGTCCACCAGTTCCGCGCCCACCTGCACGTGCGCGAGCCCGAGGGCCCACTGATCCTCCGCCGTCAGCTTGTCGGCCGCGAGGGCCGCCGCGGCCTCGAGGATCTTGTGCGCCTCTTGCCGGGCCGTCGCGACATCCCCCTGGGCGAGCGCGCCCTGCATGGCCGTCCGCATCGCCGTCAACGGACTGTCTTCCGCGTGCGCTGCCGACAGCCACACTGCCGACAACGCCACAACCACCAGCACGAACCCGATTCGCTTCATCGTGACCTCTCTCGTTCAGATGCCGACCACCGGCATGGCCTCTTGCGTCCGCACTGATTGCAGCGCACTCTCAATGAGACGCAACTCGAACAGGCTATCTTCCGGGGAATTGAGCAGTCCCGTCCTGCTCTGGAGGGCCTGCGCGAACGCGGCGCACTGGGCGTTCAGATCGTCCGCGCCCCACTTGGCGTCGCCCGCCTCCGCCGCCGGTGGCGTTACTTCCATAACGTCGTTACCCTCCCAGAAAGTGCCGGCCACGTCGTTGATGATCTGCAGCGAGAAGCCGCCGCTGACACAGTGCGCCTTCATCACGCCGCTGGGGAAGCCGTCGGGCGCCGAGAAGTTCGCCGCGATCTGCGTCACCGACCCGCCCTCATACATCAGCGTCACCAGCAGCATGTCGGTGCCCGCCTGCGCGGCCGTGAAGGCCAGGCTGTTGCCCGCCGCAAATACCCGCGCTGGGTCGCCCATCACCCAGCGCAGCGTGTTGAGCCCATAGCTCATGTGGCACACGGCCATACCGCCGCTCACCGCCGCGTCGAGATACCAGGGCAGCGGTTCCCCCGGCGGCGGGGCCATGTGCCACAGGAACTCCACTTCGCCGTACACGAGCGGGCCGTACGCCCCGCCCTGGATCAAGTCCCGGGCGCGGGCGATGACGGGGTGGTAGCGCCGCTGGAAGCCCACCTCGACGATCCGCCCCCGGGCCTGCGCCAGCTCCACGACCTGCTCGGCCTGCACGGAGTTCACGACCATCGGCCCCTCGACGAAGACATCGAGGTCGCGTTCCAGCGCCCACATGATGTGCCGGTGGTGCTCGCAGTTGACGGTCGTGACGACCACGGCATCCGGACGCACCTGCTCGGCGATCGCCGCCACGTCCGTGCCGGACACGGGGATGTCCAGGGCCTCCGCCAGCTTCCGCGCGGAGGCTTCTGTCCGCGACACGACGCCGGCGAGCGCGACCTCCGGCATCCTCTGGAAGCACTGGCCGCGGTAGGCCGCCAGATTCCCGGCGCCGATGAACAGCAATCGCCTGGGCATGGCCTGTCTCACTCCTCGTCGTCGGTGCGGTCCGGCAGAACCCACCAGTCCACGTCCCCCAGCCCCGCGTCCTCCAGCATCGCCGCCGCCTCGTCCAGCCGAATGTCATAGTGTGGCGAGTGGCAGTCCGACCCGAGCGCCAGCGTCACGCCGCGCCCGTGCAGGTCCGCGAGATAGTCCACATAATGCCGCCGGAACGCCTCGGGGTACGAGCGGTTCAGCAGCATCGCCTCGAGGTTCACTTCCACGGCCGTGCCATGCGCGAGGGCCGCCGCGGCGAACTCGTCGTGCATCGAGGCCGGGATGCGCCCGAAGTCGTTGAACCACGGGTCGGTGTCGAACATCCCCGCCGCGCTCTGCCAGTGGCCGTGCCACCACCACGGGTGGGCGACGATGTCCACCAGCGGGTGGGTGGCCAGGAACATGTTCTGCCGGTGGTAGTCGCGCGTGACGGCCTCGGGCTGAAGCGGCACATACAGCGGCCAGTGCGTCCCGGCCACGACGTACTCGACGTGGAGTTCGGCAAGCTGCTCCTCGGTGATGCCGATCGCCGGCGCGGCCCACGCCGGGCCGCCGCTGCGCAAGCCGTATGTGGCCCCCTCGGCCAGCCCGCGCGCCAGTTGGTCCAGCTCCCACTCCGACACGGAGCTGACCTCGACCCCGAAGTGGAAGCTCGGCCCCGGCTCACAGGCCTCCCACGCCGCCCGCGAGGCGACGAGGTCGGGGAGGTTGAAGGGCGTGTGGATGTGGTCGGTCACACCACAGGCGACGAAGCCATGCCGCGCGGCCGCCTGCGGGATCTCCGCCATCGGCAGCGAGGCGCTGTCGCAAGAGTGGATGGTGTGGATGTGCCAGTCGGAGGTGATGTGCACAACATGCCTCTCGCTCAAGGTCAGTGGGGCGACGGCGCACGCCCCGCAGCCGTTGCCGTTCTCCCCGCCGCAAGGAGGGGAGAGGGGGCCACCGCTGAATCCACCAGCTTGCGCTGGTGGCCATGTACGCTGGCCCCTTCGGGGCATACGGCCACGGCCCTCCCCTAAGGCAGAGGGCCCAACTCCACCGTTCGAAGCGTCGTGCGCCCCGCAGGGGCCGACGTGCCTTGCCACCAGCGTAAGCTGGTGGACTCCCAGGCCCCACCCCTCCTCGCCTTGGTCCTATCCTTCCCGCCGCCCCGCAGGGGCCGGCGAGATCACCCCTTCAGCCACTTATCGAACCACGCGAACGCCTTGCGCCCGCTGAACTCGTGCCCGCCGGGGAAGCGGTCTACATCGCACCGCTCCGGGACGCCCGCCGCCTTGTAGCAGGCCTTCACATGCCGGTAGGCCTTCATCGCGTCATCCACCAGGAAGCACATGTCGTGCTCGCCGATCTCCGCCAGCATCGGCCGCGGGGCGATGAGGGACGCCACGTCGTAGATGTCCCCGATGCGCCCCAGCCCGTGCATGTACTGCGCGCCGCAGAAGTTGCCCATCTGCGAGAACGCCCCGGCCAGCGTGCTCAGGTAGCAGATGATCACACAGGCGGTGATGCGGTCGTCCAGGGCCGAGGCGTAGGTCGTCATCGTCCCGCCGAACGAGCAGCCGATCATCCCCAGGCGCTTGGGGTTCACTTCCGGCCGGCTCTGCAGCACATCCAGCGTCCGTTTGGCGTCCCAGACCTGCAGGTTCAGGTATTGGAAGCCGAAGTAGCCGTTGGCCATGTAGGCGACATTGCAGCCGTCGCGCGAGGGCCGGCGCACGAACGCATCGCGGTCGAGCCGCTCGCCGAAACCGCGCCAGTCCGGCGCGATGGTCACATAGCCGCGCTGGGTGAATTGCACGGCCATGGCGTGGCTGTAGTCCTCGTAGGGCTTGCCCTCGTTGTCCAGACCGACGCTGGGGTTCTTGCCGGGGCCGTGGCCGTGGGAGATGAGAATGCCCGGGACCTTCTGACCCGGCGCGAGGCCCTTGGGGGTCAGAATCCACGCGGGCACGGAGTTGAACGGGTCGGTGTCGTAGACGACCTTCTCCCGGATGTAGTCGCCCATGTCGGTGCGTTCGAGCACCTCAAGGTTCGGCGGCACGGGCTCGGGGTCGGGGCCGAGGAACTTGAGCAGTTCGCGCTTGAAGGTCTTGCGCCACGCCTTCCATTCCTCGGGGTTCCTGGCCTCGCAGGTGTGCAGCGGCTTGCAGGCCTTCATTCGCGCCAGACAAGCCTCTTCCTGGGAGAAGATCCGCTTCCGTCGCGGCATGGGAGTCCTCCTGTGCGTCGGGTGATCACGTCGGGGGGCTGTTCGGCGTGGCGGCGGGTTCACCTTCTCGGCCCTGGGAGCGCCGGCTTCCAGCCGGCAGGCCGTCCGCCGCAGTAGCACGCGATCTATCGCGCGCCTTGTTGGCCCTTCGTCTCCACTTGTCTGACCGCCACCACGTCAATGAGCTGCGCGAGGCGTTCGAGGAGGTGGTCGAGGTCCTGTCGCTGCCGGATGGCCAGCGTCAGGTGCAGATGCGCGAGGTGGTTGTCGAGGGTGTGGGCTTCCACGTCGCGGATGTCTATGCCGCTGTCGGAGACGATGGCCGTTATGTGCGAGAACAGGCCGGTGCGGTCCACCGCCACCAACTCGAGGTCCTGGGTGTACGCGCTCTGCGCGTCATCGCTGCCCCACGTGAGCGGCACGATGCGCGAGGGCTCGCCGTGGGCGCGGTAGAGCACGTTCTTGCAGTCCGCCCGGTGGATGGCCAGGCCCTTGCCGCGGGTGATGTAGCCGACGATCTCGTCGCCGGGCAGGGGGTTGCAGCACTTGGACAGGCGGGAGTAGAACCCCGCGACGTTCCCGGCCTTCACCGGCAGCGGTCCACCGGCCGCCCTGTCGGGCGTGCCCGGCAGCGAGAGCTGCTGCGCCTCCTCGACCAGCGAGACGGGCCGCTGATCGCGTTCGAGCAGGTGGGCGACCACCGTGTCCGTCTCGATGTCGCCAAAGCCGATGGCGGCCAGCAGCGAGTCGAAGTCGGCGTAGCCGAGGTGCTCGGCCACCGCGTGGTGGTGGTCGGGGTGGATGTCCTGGCGCTGGTGGGCCGGCAGGCGGGTCAGCGCCCGTTCGAGGCTCTCCCGCCCGGCCGCGATGTTGTCCTCCCGCGCCTTGGAGCGCAGGAACCGCCGCACCTTCGACTTGCCCCCCGAACTCTGGATGATCCGCAGCCAGTTGTGGGTCGGCTCGGCCTGCGGCGAGGTGATGATCTCCGCCACGTCGCCGTTCTTGAACTGGTAGTCCAGCCCCACCCGCCGCCCGTTGACCTTCGCGCCCACGCAGTGGTTGCCGACCTCGGTGTGGATGCGGTAGGCGAAGTCGAGCGGCCCGCTGCTGGCCGGCAGGTCAATGACATCGCCCTTGGGGGTGAAGACGAACACCTGGTCCTCGAACAGGTCCAGTTGCAGCAACTCGAGGAACTCGTGGCTTTCGGTCAGGTCCGAGTCCAGCTCCAGGAGCTGCCGCACCCACGACACCTGCTCGTCAAAGCGCGCGTCTTCGCAGCCGCCCTCCTTGTAGCGCCAGTGGGCCGCCACGCCATACTCCGCCCGGTTGTGCATCACCTCGGTGCGGATCTGCACCTCCAGCACCTGCCCGTTGGGCCCCACGACCTTCGTGTGCAGCGACTGGTAGTTGTTCGCCTTGGGCTTGGCGATGTAGTCGGTGAACATCCCGTGGATGGGCATCCACAGCTCGTGCACGACGCCGAGGGCGGCGTAGCAGTCCTGCTCGGTCGGCACGATCACCCGCAGGGCCGACAGGTCGGTGATCTGCGAGAAGTCCACATGTTGGCGCGACATCTTCTGGTAGATGCTGTAGAGGTGCTTGGCCCGGCCCTGCACCCGCGCGGTGACACCGGCGTGGGCCAACCGCTCCTCGAGCATCCCCGTCGCGTGAGCGATGAGCTTCTCCCGCTCGGTCCGCGACACCCCCACCAACCGCGCGATCTCGCCGTACTTGCCGGGCTCGAGGTACTTGAGCGAGAGGTCCTCCAACTCCCACTTCAGCCGCCAGATGCCCAGGCGGTGGGCCAGCGGGGCGAAGATGTGCAGGGTCTCCTTCGCCGTCGCCTCCTGCCGCTCGGGGGGCAGGGGCTGCAGCGTGCGCATGTTGTGCGTGCGGTCGCTGAGCTTGATGAGAATGACGCGGGGGTCTTCGGCCATCGCCAGGAACATCTTGCGCAGGTTGCGGGCCTGCTCTTCCTGCTTGCTGGCGAAGTCGAGCTTCGACAGGTTGGTGACGCCGGCCACCAGCCGGGCTACGGTGCTGCCAAAGTGCTCCTCGATGTCCCCGATCTCGGCGCGGGTGTCCTCGACGGTGTCGTGCAGTAGCCCACCCGCCACGGAAGACGGGTCGCTCTCGACCATCGCGAGGATGTTGCCTACTTCGAGGGGGTGGACAATATAGGGGTCGCCGGACAGGCGCTTCTGGCCCTCGTGCATGTGGGCGGCAAAGTCATACGCCCCCACCAGGAGTTGAGGGTCAACTCCCGGCCAGTACCCCGACACATGCTGGGTGACGGCCTCGATCGTCGTCCGGGTCATGGGTTGCACTCAGGCCGCCTCCGAAGCAACGTGAGGCGGCCTGTCCAGTCATGATTATACCATAGACCGCCAGACAGGCGAAGGGGCTGTGGGGCGCAGGGCAGGGAGGTAGAGCCGGCGTCTCGCCCGCCGAAGGCCACCGGGGCGGGCGGGACGCCCGCTCTACCCGACGGATCAGGGCGGGCGGGACGCCCGCTCTACCCGACGGATCAGGGCGGGCGGGACGCCCGCT
>CAZZDO010000087.1:8739-15281 GCA_964653205.1 uncultured Armatimonadia bacterium
GGGCGGGCGGGACGCCCGCTCTACCCGACGGATCAGGGCGGGCGGGACGCCCGCTCTACCTGACGGATCAGGGCGGGCGGGACGCCCGCTCTACCTGACGGACCGGGGCGGGCGGGACCCCCGCTCTACCCGCGTCAGGGGCAGGTGCGACCGCCCGCCCCGGCGAACCGCCTCCCTGCCCGCGCACCGCGGGCTACCGACCCCAGATCGCGACGCAGCCTGTTGGGAGGCCATGATGGCGGATTTCCTCGTGCAAGACGGACAGACGTTCCTGTTCCAGGGCGACAGCATCACTGATTGCGGCCGCCGCGATGCCGCGGCCCCGCTCGGCGGCGGCTACGCCAAGTTCGTGACGGAGATGGTCACCGCCCTCTATCCCGAACGGCAGATCAGCTACGTCAACAAGGGCATCGGCGGCAACACGACGGCCGACCTGCGGGAGCGGTGGGACGATGACACCATCCGCGTGCAGCCCGACTGGATGTCGCTGCTCATCGGCATCAACGACCTGCACCGCCACCTGTTCAACCCCGACCCGGCCATCAAGGTCTCGCCGCAGCAATACCGCGACAACTACGAGTGGCTGCTGGAGCGCGTGACCAAGGAGACGCCCGCGAAGCTCATCCTGCTCGAGCCCTTCTACATCAGCCTGTCCTCGCGCGACACCAGCCGCAAGCTTGTGCTGGACCTGCTGCCCGAATACATCGGCACCGTGCACGACATGGCCGCGAAGTACAACGCGCTGCTGGTGCGGATGCAGGACGTCTACCAGCATCACCTGACCTTCCGCGATGCCGACGCCTTCTGCCCCGAGCCGGTGCACCCGTCGCACAGCGGCCACCTCGTCATCGCGCTGGAGATGCTCAAGGCACTGGGGGCGATCTAGCCGCCCGTAGCGGCGGGGCTCATCGCGCCCGCCGGGAGCGCGGCTCTCCCGCGGGCCTGGAGACCCGTGCGCCGCATCCACTTCGCAGGAGTGCACCCAGCATGGACCTCACGCTTACCGTCGCCCCCGGCGACGGCCACCTGGCCGATGACCGGATCATCCAGGGCGCCATCGAGACCGTCGCCGCGCATGGCGGGGGGACCGTGCAGCTCGAGCCCGGGACCTACACGCTGCACAACTCGGTCCGTCTGCGCAGCGGCGTGCGGCTGCTCGGCAGTGGCGAGGACACGCTGCTGTTCAAGCCGGCGTCCGCCACCGTGCCGATCATCGAGGACTCCGACTGGTACGACCGGCATGTTGTCGTGGCCGATGTCAGCCCGTTCCGCGTCGGCGGAGGCGTGCTGCTCAGCGGCATCTGCCCCCACTATGGCAGCGAACAGATCCAGGTCTTCACCATCACCGCGATCGAGGGGAACCGGCTGTGGCTGGACAACCTCACCAACGCCGCGGGGCATCCCATTCATCTCGCCAACCTCTGGATCGGCAAAGACCCGACCGCAACCACGATTTTCTCCTACGTGGTCGGTAACTGGATCCACGATGTCGAGGTGGCGCATCTGCGGATTGACGGCAACTTCGACCAGAACGTCTATCTGAGTGGCAACCACGCCGGGGGGCTGTACTTCCAGGACTGTGAGCGGGTGCATCTGCACCATCTGCACGTGAGCAACGTGAACAGCGACGGGCTGAGCTTCCAGGTGGCGCACGACGTGACCATCGAGGAGTCCACGTTCGACCGGTGCGTGCAGGGCATCCACGCCGGGAGCGGGTCGCAGCGGCCGATCATCCGCAACAACGCGATCCGCAACATCACCTCGCACGGGCTGGCGTGGTGCTGGGGCGTCAAGTACGGCGTGGCCGAGGGCAATGTCATCGAGGACTGCGGCAGCGCCACAAGCATCGGCCACCGCGACACGGACAACATCATGCGCGGCAACACCTTCCGGCGCTGCACGACCGGGCTGGTGTACCGTGACGACCCGCCCCACCAGGCGGCGCATGACAACGTGGTCGAGGGCAACCTGTTCGAGGACATCGGCAACGCGGATACGCCCGGGGTCGGGATTGACATGAGCGCACCTGTCCACGGGAATGTGGTGCGGCACAACCGCTTCCGCTGCACGCAGCCAGGACTGATGACAATTGGCCTTCGGATCGGGGCCAAGGTTGAGAGCGTCGCGTTGGCGGACAACGTCTTTGAGGGCCTACCGACTGAGGTGGAGGACCTACGCACATGAACCGGCGGACATGTCTGATCGTGTTGCCGTGTCTGGTTGCGCTCGCGCCGTGCGCGCAGGCCCAAGCTGCCACCGCCGTTGCCTCCTGCGACTTCGAGGGCCCCTATTCCGCGGGCGAGCAGCAAGTCCAGGACGGCTGCGCCAACAACTGGCAGTGGGGCCGCAAGGACATGGTGCTGCAAGCCGACAAGAGCACCGGTCGGCCGGGCACGGCGCAGATGATCAAGGTGCGCGGCATCGCCTCGGGGGGCATGCAGTTCTTCTACACCAAGCTCACCCTCAAGAAAGACCACTACTACCGCATCTCCTACTGGCTCAAGAGCGACGGGCTGGAGGGGCCGGTGCGGTGCTATGTGCGCAAGATTGGCTACCCGTGGACCGTGTACGTCTGGGGCGGATACGAGCCGATCAGGCCCGGCTGGCAGCAGTTCTCCTTCGGCGGCAAGTGCGCTGAGGACGTGCCCGGGGATGTGGGCGTGTGCTGGGAGGGCGGCTCGCTCGGGACAATCTGGATTGACGACCTCAAGGTCGAGGAGTCCACGGAGCCGCTGCCCTGCGGGACTGCCGTACCGCCCGTGAAGCCCGTCGTCGGCAACATGCTGCCGCGCTCCTCGTTCGAGGGGCGGCGGGACCGGTTGTGGTCGCTGGGCTTCTTCGGCTGGAACCGCAACGGCGTCTGGGAGGGCGTGGAGGCCGACTGGGAAGACCCGCAGATGTATCGCGCCACCGGCGGGAAAGTCGGCCAGTACTGCCTGGCCGTGCCCAGCGCCGAGCACGCCGGGCAGGGCTGCGTCCGCAGCCTCATCTACGACGTCATTCCCGGCCAGCCCCTCACTGTCTCCGCCTGGATGATGGCCTCCCACGATGGGTTCCCCGGCAGCATCGCGCTGCAGTACTGGTGGAGCGGGCGGCACCTGGAGACGGTCAAGAAGGGGTATGTCTACCCGAAGCTGACGACGGAATGGCAGTGGGCGTCGTTCACCTGCACGCCGGAGCCGCCGCCGGGCGCGGCGGACCCGACGGCGCCCGTCAAGGTCATGATCCAGATCGCCCCGGGCGCCACCCAGCAGGGCGTCGTGTACGTGGACGGGCTGACGTTCGAGCAGGCGGACGCTGCCACCGCCTACAAGCCGGCCGCTCCCCTGGAGTTGTACGCCGACATCGGCCAGGACGGGGGCAACCTGCTGACGTGGGGGCAGAAGGTGCCGCTCAATCTCCTGCTGGCCGCCGCCGACACGACTCCGCTCCGGCAGGCGCCGGTCGAGGTCACGATCACGGCCTACCCCGACCGCGTCGTCTGGAAGAAGACGCTCGGGCTGACCGTCGGCAAGGAGACGCTGTTCACGCTGGACCTCAAGCGCCACGGGCTGTTCCGGGTGGACCTCAAGCCGGTGGACGCGAAGCTGGCGGCGCCGCAGCAGATGCTGTTCGCGATCGTGCCGCCGATCCGCCACACCGGCGCGCGGGGCATGTTCGGCACGCATATCGCGATCCGGCCCTGCCTCGCGCGCTACATCGCAAAGCTGGGCTTCACCTGGACGCGGGCCCACGACTGCAGCCTGATTACCAAGTGGTCGGCCAACGAACCGAAGCCGGGCGAACTGCAGTGGCATGACGCGGTGCTCGACGGGCTGCGGCAGACAGGGCTGAACCTGCTGGGGCTGCCCGATCACGAGCCGGAGTGGGCGAAGGTGAAGACCGAAGGAGCGGCGCCGCTGAACATCGAGGCGTACGGCAACTACTGCGCGGCCACGGCGCAGCACTACGCCGGCCGGATTGACTACTGGGAGCTATGGAACGAGCCGTACATGGCCACGTTCTTCAGCGGGGGCGTCAACCACTTCAACGACATCCTGAAGGCCGGCTACGCGGGGATCAAGCGCGGGAACCCGGACGCGAAGGTGGTCGGCTGGTGCGCCGATGTCAGCAACCCGGGGTGGGGTGCGAAGCTGGCCGAGGACGCCCGCAGGAACATAGACATCTTCAGCTTCCACAGCTACCCCAACGGCCTCTGCGGCGGCGGGACGCTGCCCTTCGCGGCCGAGTTGCCGGAACACAAGCAGCAGTGGCCGCCACAGGTGACGGAGTGCTGGAACACGGAGGGCACGAACGGCGAGCTACCGGCCAACAGCATGTACCCCGACCTGCCGGAGGTCACGGCGGAGAAGAACGAGCGCGCCGCGGCCTTCGGCGCGCGCGTGTGGCTCGAACACGCGCGGCAGGGCATCAGCAAGTTCTTCGTCTACCAGATGCACAACACCGACACGCTGGCCTACCACGGCGGCTACCAATCGCTGCTGATCGGCTACGACCGCACGCCGACCCCGGCGGCGGTGGCGACGGCGACGACGGCCTACTGCATGGACGGCCTCACGTGCCTGGAGGAGAAGCCGCTGGAGGGCATCGTGCAGCGGGTCTTCGACGGCCCGGACCGGCGCGTGTGGGCGGTGTATGACGACGCGGCGGTCACGGGGCGCAAGCATCTGAACCTGACGAAGCTGCCGGTGGGGGTGACGGTGCTGGATGTGATGGGGAACGACCCGCGCGCGGACGCGAAGAAGGTGTGGGAGATCGGCATCCAGCCGCTGTTCGTGCTGAGCGGGAAGCTGGGCGCGGCGGCGCTGGCGGCGGGGTGCGCGAAGGCGGTTGCGGAGTAGGAGCCCCCGCCCGACAGCGCAAGACACACATGAAGTTCCTCAACAGAAGGCGAGAGGCCAAATGTCCACTCAACACAGCGAGAATGAGATCGTCCTGCAGGCCGGCGTTGCCATGGTTGACATCACCTGCGAGCCCGGCGGCACCTACGACGAGTTGCTGCCGGAGAAGGCGAAGAAGCACATCCCCCGGGAGTATCTCGGTACACGGCTGGTCGTGGACGACCCGCTGTCGGCACGGGTCCTGGTGCTGGACGATGGCGGGACCAAGCTGGTGCTCGTGACCGTGGATGTCACGGCGATCGGCGCCCGGAGCATCAGCCAGGACATTCTGAGCGACAGCGCGGACGACTTCATGCCGAACCTGCGCGCCCGCCTGGCCGCGGAATGCGACCTGCCCGCGGAGTCCGTGAGCGTCAGCGCTTCCCATGTGCACCAGACCCCGCGCATGTTGTGCGACGACGCCGCGCAGATCGAGCGCATTGCAGCGGCGGTGGGGGAGGCCCTCGGCAACATGGCGCCGGCCGTGGTGGGCGTCGGCCGCGGCCACGAGAACACGCTCACCTTCAACCGGACCATCATGCTCAAGGACGGGACCGACTACACCCTGCCCCCGTATCCGCGCGAGGAGGACATTGCCGGCCTGCGGCCGGTTGATCCCGAGATCGGCCTGCTGCGGGTGGACCGGCTCGATGGCCGCCCGCTCGCGGTCGTCTACAACTTCGCCACCCACCTCTTGCAGGGCTCGCCGCAGGGGAACGTGGGGCATGTCACCGCCGACCATGTGGGGGTCGCCCGGCATTACCTGGAGGATACCATCGGCGGCGGGGTCATGGCCTTCTTCCTGCAGGGCGCGGGGGGGGACGTCAACGAGGTGACCGTGGCGGACCACAGCAACCGCCGTCGCGTCACGGAGTTCGGTACCCGGCTGGCGCAGAGCGCGCTGGCCGGCTACGCCGACGTGGTTCCCGGCCCGGGCCGGCTGGGCCTCGCCACCCGGACGGTGCAGTTCCCCCTGCGGACGGACATCCCCGACGTGCTGGCGCGCCTGGATCAGCGGCAGAACGAACTGCGGGCCTCGCTGTGCACCGCGTACGCCTACCTGCTCAGCTTCAAGGAGTTCCTGCCGCTCTACCTGCGCTATGCCCTGAGCCCCGAGTACCCCGCCAACCTCTCCTACCGCTATCTCAAGGCCGCGGAGATCGGGGACAACGCGCTGGCGGAAGAGGACGAACGCAACCGCCTGGAGATCGAGAAGTACCTCGAGCGCATCTGGATCATGGAAGAGATGACCCGCAACGAGCTGAAGATCTCGATGCTGAAGAAGCACCAGGAAGTGATTGACGGCGTCGGCACGCCCACGATCAGCGCGGAACTCCGGGCCCTGAAGATCGGCGACGGGGTGCTGGTCGCCGCGCCCATGGAGATGCTCACGGAAGTGGGCCTGAACGTGAAGCGGATGTCCCCGTTCCCCCACACGTTTGTCGTCGCGCTGACCAACGGGTATCTGCACTACGCGGCGCCGGCCTCGTACTACCCCCGGGGCGGCTACGAAGTGAACGAGTGCCTGCTGGCGCCGGAGTGGGAAGAGGTGTTCTACAGCGCCGTGCGGGCGCTGTTCGCGGAACTGCAGGAGCAGGGCTGAGAGCCGGGACGAGAGCGCGGGCCACCGCATCGCGGAGCGGAGACGCTGGCGGCGGGGTG
>CAZZDO010000088.1:0-15207 GCA_964653205.1 uncultured Armatimonadia bacterium
GCCACACTATCACAATACGGGGCGGTAAATCAACCCTTAAGTTAGCGCGTATGGGTACAAGCCCCCGCCCTACAGACGACGCGGCACGAGCCTTCGATGGCTCAGTGATCGTGCTGGTGCTCGTGGGGTTCGGGGTGGGGCACCGGCTCGATCAGGCCGTTGGCCGGACAGGCCGACTCCTCCAGTTCCAACGTCACCTCCGTAATCCCGAAGGTGTGGGCCAGCACGTGACGGAGTTCCTCGCGCACCCGCACCCGCTGCGCCTCGTCCGCCGCACAGGTCACCACATGGGCGCTGAGGATCGCCACATTGGAGCAGGGCGCCCACAGCCGCACATTGTGGATGTCCACGACATCGGCCACCTGGTGCATCGCCGCCGCGATGGCACTCACGTCCAGGTGCCGCGGCACGCCCAGCAGCAGGATGTGGACGGACTCGGACAGCAGCCGCCACGCGCTGCCGAGGATCAGTAGGCCGATCAGGGCCGAGATGATCGGGTCGGCCATGTACCAGCCGGTGAGTTGCATGACCAGCGCCCCGGCCACGACCCCGACCGACGCGAGTAGATCCCCCAGCACGTGCAGGTAGGCCCCGCGCATGTTCAGGTCGTGATGATGCCCCGACAGCCGCGTCAGTACCAGGGCGTTGGCCGCCAGCCCGACCAGCGCGACGACGAGCATCTGAACCGTCTTGATCTCCGGCGGGGCGAGGAAACGTTGCCAGGCCTCATGGCCGATGAGCCCGGCGATGACCAGGAGGGTGAGGCCGTTCAGGAGGGCCGCGAAGATCTCGGCGCGGTGCAGGCCGTAGGTGCGGGTCGCGGTGGGGACGCGGCAGGCCAGGCGCAAGGCGAGCAGGCTGAGCGTCAGGGCCAGCACATCGGCGAAGACATGGGCGGCGTCCGACAGGAGCGCCAGGCTGCCACTCAGCCAGGAACCGATGACTTCCGCCACGAGGATGCCGACCGTGACGGCGGTCGCGAAGATCAGCCGACGTGACTTGTCGGCGTCGGTGGCCCCCAGTTCCACACCATGATCGTGTGCCATGGACTCCCGGGTCCGCCGGGTCCTAGTGCACGAGCCGCGTACCGGCTTCGCGGGCCTGGCCCAGCGCTTCCCAGTGGTCGCCGATCTCGCCGGCGTGCTCCACTTTCGGGAAGATCAGTTCGGTGTACTCGCCGTCCAGCGTCAGCACATCATGGAAGTACCTGATGTTGACGCGGAGGCCCTCGATCAGGTCGGCCTTGTCATGCCCGAGCACCGACAGGAGCAGCAGGTCGCGGCGGCGGTTGTCGGCCGACACGGGGTTCTTGGTCACATACTTACGCGCCCAGAACGGCTGGCAGCGGTCAATCATGGCCTTCAACTGCGCGGTCACGCCCCCGAAGTAGACCGGCGAGGCGACGACAAGGGCGTCCATGTGCTCGAGCGCCTCGTAGACTTGGTCCATGTCGTCGCGCATGACGCAGCGGCCGGTCTCGTAGCAGCCCCCGCAGCCCTGGCACGCGCGGATGTTCATGTCATTGAGCCTGAACTTGACGACGCGGGCGCCGGCCTCGGCCGCGCCCTGCAGCGCCGCGTCCAGCAGCAGCGCCGTGTTGCCCGCATCGCGCGGGCTGCCCTGCAGGCCGACAATCAGCGGTTGGTGTTTGGTGGACATGGCTCACTCCTCGTAGGCGGGTTCGTCCCCGAACCCGCAGTGGTTGCAGTGTGGCACGAGTGGCGGGTGCGGGGACGAACCCGCCTATGCGACTCCTATCCTCGCAGCTCCCGTGGGTATTGGGACATCACTTCGGTCTTGATGCGGGCGGTGATGGCCAGCGCCTCGTCCATGGGCCGCTGCCACATGTTGCGGCCGAAGATCAGCCCCGTGGCCCCGGCGCCCATGCACAGGTGCGCCTTGGCCATCAGGTCGTCGTCCCCGAGCTTCGACCCGCCCGAGAACAGCACCAGCGTCCTGCCGGCGGACTCCACGACCCGTCGCACCGCCGCGGCCTCGTCGTCGGCCAGCGCATTGTAGGGCTTGGGCAGGGCCGCGAGGTTGTCCAGCTTCGGCAGGTTGATCTTCACAACATCGGCGCCCAGCTCGCAGGCGGTGCGCGCGGCGTAGTCCACGGCATAGATCGAGTCGCGCCCGCCCTTCTCCTCGATCGCCGACCCACGCGGGTAGGCCCACACGATCACGGGCATCCCGAGCGCCTCGGCCTCGGCGCGGAGGTCGGCGAACTGCTGGAAGTCCTCGGCCTGCGCGGGCGAGCCCACATACAGCGTATACCCGACCGCATCGGCCCCGAGGCGCACGGCGTCCTCGACCGTCGCGCACTGCGGCGAGAAGGCCTCGTCGTCGGACGGGATGGTCGTCTTGCCGTTGAGCTTGAGCACCAGCGGCACGCGCCCGGCGTAGGCGTGCATGTACTTCTCCGCCAGCCCGATCTGAAAGACGAGGCCGGTGTAGCCGCCGCGTAGAGCCAACTCGCACTGGAACGCGGGGTCCTTGCTCGGGGGATTGGGGAAGAAGTCCACCGGCCCATGCTCGAGCCCCTGGTCAATGGGCAGGAACAGCGCAGTGCCGTTGCCCGGCCCGTGACCGTAGAGGAGGCGGTAAAGGCGGGCCCGCTTGCCCGTAGATAGCGTCATGTCGTCGAGAGTCAGGAAGCTGCTCATGTTCGTGCTCCTCGTCTTCCCCTACCCCACCCTTCGGGCGGGGTGAGGGCTACTTCGGCAGGTTCAGCACCACCGGCACCGGCGCCTTGACCTGGTAGATGCCCGGCCCCACCCGGCGCACGCTCACCGCATACGGCCACACGACCTCGTCCCCGACGCCGTAGTCGTAGACCTCGAACCACGAGTCGTTGGGGAACTGCTCGGCGAGCTTGGCCGCGGTGGCCTCCTTGTGCAAGTCGCGGTCAATCATCGCGCCCTGGCCGCCGCGCACCTCATTGATGCGATACTCGGCATCGCCCCTGGCGTTGACGACGCGCGCGCCCTCGTAGTAGGCGTAGCGCTGCAGCGTGAACGGCGTGCTCGTCCTAACCGTGAAGTCCGCCGTGCCCGTGACCCGCCCGGTGCCGATGCGGGCGTCCATGTCGAGGGTCAGCTCCACGCCGTTCGGCACAGGCTTCGCCCCGAGCACCTTGTACGCCAGCCGGCGCTTGTCATTGGTGAGGAACACGGTTTGGCCGACAATCGCCTCCACAACCGGCGGGGCGGGCGACACGGTGGCGACTCCGAGTTTGCGGTCCACCTTCGTGATCTTGCCCCGGAATTCGGGCTGGTCGAGCTTGAGGCCGAACTTGCCCTTGCTGATCTCCGTGCCGCCGACGAGGCTGATCGCCACGGGCTGGCCACCCTCTTCGGCGTACAGGCCGAAGCGCCCGGCGAACTTGAGGTCGCCCGGCGCGGTGCGCGCGACCGATCCGTCGGCCGAGGCCAGCAGGTAGTCCGTCCGCTGTAGGGCGGGGGCTTGTACCCCGCTCAGCTTCACCACCGCCCCGACGGGCGCGAACCCGCTCTCGTCCTCGCCGCTGACGGCCAGCTTCTCGACGCTCTGCACCGCCGGCGTGTCGCGGTACGACTCCATGACCGTGACGACTTCGCTCTTCGCCGCCTCTTCGGCCTGCTTGTGGAGCATGAGCCACTTCATCTCGTACGGCTTGCCGCCCGCGGGCGACGTGCCGTCGGTGACGTTGACTTCCATGCCCGGCGAAGAGACGACATTGAGGCGAAACTGCAGGCCCTCACCCGTGGCCAGCTTCCAGTTGGCCGACCAGCCGCCGTCGCTGTGCGCCTTCTGCACGTTGTACAGGTGCGGGAAGACGAAGTTCAGGCCGCTCCAGCCGTAGCCGCCGTAGCTGCAGCCATTGGCCTTCATCCAGTCCGCGTCGCCGTACTTGACGTCCGGCCCGGCCAGCGTCCCCGTCGCCTGCTTCGTCAGGCTGAGGCCCTCGGTGCTGAAGTCGCCCTCCTGGCAGTGGAACGCCCACCAGTGGTCCTTGCCGCCGCTGATGCGGTAGAGGTCCACGCAGTAGAACTGGTCGGGCGAGACATTGACGAGCGCCAACATGCGGCGCTGCCAGTAGTCGGCCGGATCGGCGGCCTTGGTGCCATCATCGGCATATTCGTTGTGGGCCTGAGCGCGGGCCTCACAAACCTGCGCCACGCCGGCGTCGGCGAAGAGTTGCGCCCGGGCCACGAGGTTCAGGTACGGGAACTGCCGGCAGACTTCGTGGCTGCTCCACGAGTGCTCCCAGTAGCCCCAGTTGCGCGGGTAGCCCATGTGTTGGAGGATGACGCCCTTGTGGCTGGCCAGGCCAATGTCCATGATGTTGTCCTGCGTGTGGCTGCGCGCCCGGCCGTACATCATCCACAGCGCGCGCTTGTCGTCGCCCTTGCCGTCGCGCAGGATCGCGACCCCATAGCCGTCGCTGAGCGAGCTGGCGTCGTTCCAGTCGTCCGGCCACTTGGCCGCTTCCTTCTCGACCTCTTCGCGCGTGTAAGGGAAGTCGAGCGAGGGCTTCCAGGCATGCCTGTGGGTCAGCGCCCAGGCGAACTTCGGCTCCTTGAAGAGCCGGTAGGCGTGCTCGAAAGCCTCGTCGCTAGCGTCATGCCAGTTGATCTCGCCGAGCGGGCTGTACTTGGGCGGGCTGCCGCTGTCGCCGATGAGCGGGAAGGTGCGGTCAATGATGACCGTATCCATGCAGAAGTCGAAGACGTTGCGGTAGCGGCGCGACTTGGACAGCGACGGGTACTTCTCGTCCGGATAGACCTCGGGCCGCAGCGCCCTCAGGTGTTCGATGGAATCAATGATCGGCCCCAGGGCCGTCACGTGCATCCCGTTGTAGCCGCCGGTGGACTCATACGGCGCGCCGTCGCGGAAGTAGTCGTTGGGCACAAAGATCCGCATGTTCCCGCTGCCGTCGTAGAGCCAGTCGAAGAATTCGTTGCCGCGCGGGTAGTTGAGCATCTCGGCCATCTTGGCCAGGCCCCACTGGTGGAACGGCGCGTTGGAGTTGGTGGCCCCGTCCATCCCGCCCTGCATCCACGTGGCCATCAGGTTCTCTTCGATGAACCGCCGCACGTCCTCGCCGGTCTTGACCGCGATCCCCTTCTGCTGCAGGAACGGCACGATCTCGGGGTCCTTGTCAATGGCGTCGAAGATCTTGTCATACGCTTCCGCATGAGAGACCTGGTAGCCGGGCTGGTCAATGGAGTAGACCGTCAGGCCCGTGGCCCCCAGGCAAGGCCCCTCGTCGAAGCGGCCCTGGCCGAAGCGCTCGACCTGCGAGGCGCGGTTGCGGTGACGGTGCTGCGTCATTGTCGCGAGGTAAGCGTGTTCGACGGCCAGGCGCGAAAGCGCGACCAGCGCCTTGTGGACGTAGCGGATGTCACCGGTGGCCAGGTAAGACTGCGCGCAGGCCGGGGCGACGCCGAGCATCCTGTGGCAGTAGAGTTGGCACAACTCGGCAATGAAGCCGTAGTGCTTGCCGTCGGCCGCAACGTAGCCCCCACCGATCCCATCATCGGGGAACGGGCCGCTGGTGAAGTCGTCCTTGCCGAAGTCGTTGGACGGGTACAACTCGTGACCGACCGGGCACTCGATCTTCCACTTGTACGGGTGGGAGCCATCCTTGAGCCACGGGTAGTAGGCCCTCTTCTCGTAGATCTCCTGGCCGTGCGTCGGGCAGCCGTACTGGACGTTGACCCAGTGCCAGCGCGGGATCGTGCTGTCCGGCTGCATGTTCCAGATGCTGTCATCCGGCGTATCGAGCCAGCCCGCCGCGCCGCCGCCGGACTTGCGCGCCGCTGCCTTCTGCGCCTCCGTCGTCAGCGTCTGACCCTCCTTCAGCGCCGGGAGTGTCTCACCCAGCGGCCAGCGCCGCGGGAGTTGCACGTTCTTGAGCGTGCGGAAGGCGTGCAGATCATCCAGCGACCACACGGTGATCGTGACGGTCAGGGGACCATCGGGATGGGCGAAGGCGATCCTGACGTCCGGGCCGGGCTGCTGGGAACGGAAGTAGTAGCGGCGGATGTCGGCCGTCGTGGGCAGGGGCGTCTGGTCGAGCAGCTTGACCTGTGGAGGCACGGTGACGGCGATCGCCGGGGCCGCCGGCGGGGCCTTAAGGGCGATCATGAACAGCCGGTCAATGCCGACAATGTCGGGTGCGTAGGCGATGCGCGGGTCCATCTTTGCCTCCTGGCCGTGCACCGGCGCGAGCAGCGCCGGCAGCAGCAATAGCAGACGCCAAAGGTATCTCATCATGTCCACTCCGGGCGCAAGCCGATGGGCCCTGCGCGAGTGCGCCCCTATTCGCCGCCCGTCCCGTCCGGGCCTCTTGTCGGCGCCGTCGCTGCCCTGGGCATGGGGGCAACAAGACGCGGGGCCCGACAAGCTGCCGAGCCCCGCGGGGCGTGTCTTGATGGACGGCCGGTCTAGTCGGGCTTGGTGCCCGGCCGGTCGCCCTTCTTGTCCCCTGCAGTCGGCTCCTTGGGCGCCGGCGTTGCCGGTGGGATCGGCCACACGAGTTCGCCGCTCTTCACGTTCCCGGCGGCGTCGCGGACCCGGATGGTGATCTTGGCCTTGCCGTCCTTGTCCAGCGGCACGCTGAAGCGGAACTGCTCGAAGTGCCCGTCGAACAGCCCATCCACCGGTACGGCGCCGGTCCATCGGTCACCGACCTGGAAGGCCACTTCCGCCAGCCGTACCTCATCCGACGCGATGCCCTCGACCGTCAGGACCCCGTCCTTCGCCTCCGTCTTCTCCACCAGGTAGTCCGGCGCGGTGTTGTCAATCTGCACGGCGTACAGCGTGGCCTCGCCGGTCAGCCCGGCGCCGGGGTTGGCCGTGGCATCGCTCACGACCAGGCGCACGTCGTAGCGGCCGTCCTTGAGATCGGGGGTCTTCCACTTGTAGCTGTCGTCCTTGCTCCCCAGTTGCTTGACGGTCTGCCAGGTGACGCTGCCAGCCGCGCGGTACTCGATCGTCGTGGTGAGGTCGTCCTTGTCCGGGTCGGAGCTGGTCCACTCGATCTCGACCTCGCCCTTCCACGGCTTCTCGACCGTCAGGTCATCGTCGAACTCCACCGTGGGCTTCTGGTTGGCGGGCAGGTAGCCCACGCTGAGCCAGCGCAGTTGCGGCGCGGCCTGGCCGGCGGCGCTCTTCATCTGCACCCGGTATTGCAGGTAGCGGGCGAGCGGACTGGAGATGCTCTCCTGCCCCGGATGGCTATAGGGCACCGACCAGACGCTCCAACTGCCGTCATCGGGGTCGGAGCTCTGGCCGGAACGGGTCTGAATGACCAGCTCCGCCTGGTCGGGGACGCTCGCCTGCCAGTCCACCACACCCCAGCGCGCCTGACGGGAGGCGTCCAGCACCGAGGAAGTGAAGAAGCCCTCGGCAGCGGCGGCCGGCTGGATGCGAAACGCTTCCGCCGCGTTGCCCGTGCCAACCACAAGCCCATCGGCGCTGGACGTCACGCACAGCAGGTGAGTCACGTCGTGATCGGAGAGCACCTGATAGCGGTCCTCGCCGGTGATCGCCAGGAGCTTCCCGTCTTCGCCAGTCGCGGCATAGAGGATGTTGCCCACGGCCGCCAGGCCATGGACGGGAGTGTTCTTCAGCTCCAAGAGCGTCCGGCTGCCGCCGGGGTCGGGCGTCGTGCCGGCGGCGGCCTTCGGGAGGCGGTAGACGGCCCCGCGATCGCCCGCGCTCGCGGCGTAGACCGAGCCATCTTCCGTCGCCACCAGGCTCGTCACGTCGTGCTCATCGCCGGTGCTGAGCAACGCGCGTAGTTGCTTCTGGGCGTTGAGTTCATAGACGACGCCCTTGGCGGCGCTGCCGAGGAGAATGCGGTCGCCCTGCACGAGCAGCGACATGATGTGCGCCTGAGGAAGGTGGATGAGTTCCTCGGCCTTGCCCGTCGCGTCCATCGCGAACAGCTTGCCATCCGGTCCCGTCCCCGCCAGGAGTCGCCCGGCGCCGTCGAACGCCAGGGCCCAGACGTAGTCGCAGGCGAGTTGGCAGAACAGCGCCGGCTTGCCGTCAGCGCCGACCCGGAAGACCTTGCCGCCCGGCCACGTGCCCAGGAACAACTCACCTTGGGCGTTCACTGCCAGGCCGCGGACGGCGAAGACGCCCGGGTCGCAGAACAGTTCGGGCTTGCCGTCGGCGCCGACGCGGTAGACGCGCCCGGGCGCGCCCGTCGCCAGGTACGTGTTCGCGCCATGAGCGAGGGCGTTCCAGACGTAGCCTTCCTTCAAGCGCCCGAGGCTGGTCTGGTGGGGCGAGAGGGCCAGGCCGCCGGTGCTGAGCAGGGCCACGCCCTTGGCCTCGCCCTTGCCGAAGTCATCGGACCCATTCTCCAGCCACACCTTGGGCTGGCGAATGAGCGCCTTGACGTCGGCCTCCTCCTTCTTGTCGGTGTCCTTGCCGGCGTCAGTGGCGGGCTTGGGCTCTTCCTTCTTGCCCGCCCCGGCCTTGTCGCTGTCGTCGGACTTCTTCCGGGGCGAGGTCGTGTCGTCGGTCGCGGCGGCAGGCCACGGCGTTCCCTCGGCTGCAGCAGCGGCCCGCAGTCGCGCGGCCACCGCCGGCTTGAGCGCGCCCTCGGCCCACCACAGCCCGCGCATCGAGGCCCACTGCGTCCCCGTGGACTCGTCGGCGGCACTGCTGCTGCTACTGCTGCTGGACTTGGTCGTGGCCGGCTTCTTGGTCTCGCTGGTGACCTTACCCCGCGCGCCCATGCGGTCTTCCGTGGCCAGCACGAGCATCTGCCGGCCGAACAGAACGTAGCCGGGCTCCTCGGCGGCAAACAGCTCCTCGCGACCGTCGTCCACGTCGGTGCGGGTGGACTTGGCGAAGACACCCACAATGGACGGTGGTATGCCCATCAGCCGCGTGCTCCCGACCCGCACCCCCTCGGACGGCAGCCCCACGACCACGCAGAGTTGCTTGTTCTGCTCCATTTTCCGCACGAAGTCAGTCACTGCGCCGAGACTGTCGAACTGGGGCAACATGACGCCAAAGCGGCTACGGAAGTAGAGCGCATCATCGCCCGGGCCGATGCCGATGCGGATGGCGCCCTTGGGCAGATTGAGGGGCATATTCAGCGTAAAGGTGTGGTCCTGCAGTTGCCCTCCGTCCGGCCGGAGCAGGACGTGCACATGCAGCGGCTTGCCGGCCCGGGCCACGTTCTCTTCGGTGTAGGCCTTCTCGATCGCCGCAGTCTCATCCCTATTGGTCAACTCCGCCCGGTACAGGAGTTTGGACACGCCCTGGGGATCCCAGCGGTTGTCCTCCAGCAGGCCCATCATGCTCGTCACTTCATCCAGCGCCACCTTGTCCGGCGACCCGCCCATGTAGTACTGGTTATCGTGGGCGAAGACCGCGCCGCGCTGGCCCTTGACCTCAAAGTGGGTGCGAATGGTGCCTTCGGCGCCGGGGTTGTACGCGGCCTCGAGCGCCTGCGAGATCCCGATGCTCAGCACGACGGGAGTCAGGCTCGGCTCGTCGAAGACCTTCACGTTGAAGACCCGCGTGCGGTTGCGCGTGCGGTCAATGATCTCGAAGCGCGCCGGAATCAGCGGCGCTTGGGGGCCGACCTGCCCGCCGATGGAAAAGGGCGTGTCGGCCTGGAGCGTCCCCACGTTTGCCATGCCCGAGCCCATCTTGTCGGTGCGCATGTAGTTGGCGATGAACTCGTTGATCCAGGCGGTCGTCAGCGGCATCTTGACCCGGCCCAGCTGCATCAGCGGGTGGCCGAAGGCCAGCAGGCGGTCGCCCTGCCGCCACGTGACCGTGCCGATGCCGGTCATGTCGAAATCGCCTTCCATGAAGCGCACGCCGACGGCCGCGCCGGGCTCGAGTTCCACCGGCACGGGGTCGGCCTGCCCGCCTCCCCCGGCCATGGGCTCAATCCCCAGCGGCCCCAGCTTCTCCTGGATCAGCTTGATCGTCCGCGCGCCGAAGCCGCTGCAGGCCAGCGGGGTCATCACCGGGCGCAAGGGCAGCACGCCGGGCGGCACGGTGGCACCGGGCGCGGCGACGGTCGCGGCGGCGTAGCGGGTGCCGCCGACCACGAAGGGGCGGCGAGCCACCCACGAGCGCGGGCCGGCCGGCGGCGCCTGCGCCTGGGGGCCGCGCATCACCTCGAGCGCATCGAGCATCGCGCGGATCGGCGTGATCCCCGTGATCGGCTCCTTCTGGAAGGGCCAGCCCCACGCAATGGCGCCGATGAGCTTGCCGTCCACGTAGACCGGGCTGCCGCTCATGCCGCCGACAATGCCGCACTGCCGCTCCACCACCGGGCCGTCCAGCACGCGCGCCAGGATCATGTCCTGATCCAGGTTGGCCTGCCGCATGACATCGAGGATCTCGAGATGGAACTCGGTGATCTTCACGCCGGCAAAGACGGTCTTGCCGACCGCCTTGTCGCCACGCCGCACCTGACTGGCGTCCAGCATCGTGCTCGGGTCGAAGGCGCTCTGGGCCAGGGCCAGGCGTGGGCCGGCCAGGGAACAGCCCAGCAGCAGCAGGTGCAGCCAACGCAGCTTCATGTTCGCTTTCTCCATCAATCAGGGGTGGACCAGACTTCGCGGAGTCAGGCAGGAGGACCTGCCGGCAGGCGCACGCCAGCACCTCGCCGCCACACCGGCAGACGAGACGCCACGGCCGATTCGGCGACGTGCCGACCGGCTAATCCCGAACCGCTTCCACGACCAGGGACTCGTCCTTCCGACCTTCAAGCCCCGTCGTGAGTTCCCCCGAGCCCTCGCCCGGGGCGTAGACGGTGATGCGGTCAAACCCCGCCTCCCGCAGCACGCGGGTCAGCTCCGCCTGGTCGTAGAGATGGCGGTGGTCCCATAGGCAGAAGGCATCATTGAGCGCCTGGGCCGGCGTAGCAACGGCCCCCGGGCCGTACTTCCAGGGCGACGCGGCCGCCGTTGCACGCCGCCACGCGAGGCCCTCGCCGTCCGGGTCCAGGTAGCCCGCGACTACGCGCGCCAGATCGGGCGTACTGAGTCGCAGCACCCCACCGGGCTGCAGCACGCGGTGGCACTCGCGCAGGCAGTTCACTGTCCCGGCCTCGTCGAGATGCTCCAACAGATGCTCGGAGAATACGAGTCGGAAGGTCCCGTCCGCAAAGGGAAAGGGCCGCGTGACATCCATGTGGATGTCCCCCACGAGGCCGAGGTCAGCGTTCAGGAAGCCCGCGCGCCGATCCGGGCCGCAGCCCAGATTGAGGCGGCCCCCGGCGTGCCGCCGCCGCAGCGCCGGCAGCCGCCAGAGATTGCGCAGACGCCCCAACAGGTAGCCCAGGCGCCGGGACGCGACCCACGCGAACCCGCGGCCCCAGACGCGATCTGCCAGCCCCAGCAGACCGTCCTGGCGCCAGATCTCACGAACGGCTCTCACCCTTCAGCCTCCCTGCCGCGGTCGTGGCCGACCGGCCTCACCCGCGGTCCGGCACGCGCCAGTTGGCGTGCCAGACGGAGTCCTCGGGCACCGGCTTCTGGCCGTCCCACAGGTCCTGCATTGAGCGGAAGTCCTTGAGCGCGGGCTTGACGACCGCATCCCAGAGTTGCTCGACCTGCTCGAAGGTGCGCAGGCGATGCTCCGGCTGCACGCGCTCGTATGCGGCCAGCAACTCCTCGGCCTTCGCGTGCAGATAGCGGACCTCGTCCTCGATCATGCGCTCGCCGGTGCGGCGGCTCGACTCGCGGGCGTTGGCCCCGGTGGCGAAGTTGGGGAAGGGCACGGGCTCGGCCGGCAGCCGCGACAGGTCCACGAGGGCCGGGTCGAGCGCCCACAGCAGACTCGTCTCGACCTTGCCCGCATGGTCGCCGCCGCTCTGATTGTTGTTGTCGAAGCCCGGCACGTTGGCCTCGAAGTCCGGCAAGCCGTACAGCCGCGTGCCGACGTGCGGCTGCAGCAACTCCAGCATGGTCTTGAGGTCCTGCCAGTTCGGGCCGTAATGGCCGGTGACGAAGAGCGCGGCCTTGAAGCCGTGTGTGTCGGCGGTGCGGACGTGATAGCACACGTTCTTGAAGTGCTGCCAGGGCGGCAGGCTCGTCAGCCACGTGCGCTCGACCTCGCCCACGCACTGCCGCGACCACACCGCGTAGCCGCTGAGTTCGTGGACGTGCCACATGTCCAGCGGGGCGACAATGCCGCCATGCCGCCGCGCGGCCTCGCACGCGATGCCATACGCCTTGAGGCCGTCGAGCCCGAGGGCGTCGTGCGGGCCGTGAGGTTCGCAGAGGCCGTAGGCGAAGTAGACGAGCGGGCGCTCGGCGAACGCGGCTTCGAGTTGGTCGGGGAACATGCGCTCCCAGCGAACTTCGCGGTTCATGGTGACTCTCCTGTTCAGGGAGCGGGCAGTCAAGCAACCCGACAGTGGGTAGAGCGGGCGTCTCGCCCGCCCGGTCGCCGTTGCGGGCGAGACGCCCGCTCTACCCACCGTGTTTGGCCCGCGCGCCAGACTGATCTCAGTACACCTCTAGCTCATCCAGAAACAGCCAATCGTCACTCGCCCCGGTGCGGCGTTTGGTGAAGTCAAAGCGCACGTACCGCGCGGCGGTTGCGGTGAAGGTTACAACCATCGTCTCGTTGAGAACGTCTCCCGTGCGACCAACCTCCCGCCATGTCTGGCCGTCGGTGCTGACGGAGACGGCCATCACGTCGGGCCGATAGCCGGCCGCGCCGCAGTTGTGGTGCGTCGCGCAGGCGACCTCCTGCGCCTTCCCCAGGTCCACCGTCACGGCCACGCTGATCTCGTCGCCGACCGCGGCCAGCCGGTAGGCGTATGACTTGCGGTCCCGGTAGGGCCCGGCGTAGACACCATCGGTCGAGGCGCGATCACCGACGTCCGTGTACGCCGGGTGCGGCGGCACGGACTTGACGTAGGGACACCCGCGAGCCTTCGAGACGCCGCCCGTGCGGACCTGCACCGTATCGCTGGGCGGGCCCGTCTGGCCGAGGCCGTTGGCGGCCACGACGCGATAGCAGAAGTCCGTCTCCGGCGGCAGGGGCATGTCCAACCACTGCCCGGCGTGGGTTGTGCCGACGAGGTTCTCCGGCGAGGGCGTGAAGTCCGGCGGCGTGGCGCGATGGATGCGGTAGGTCAGCGCCCCGTGGTCGGGCGCGTCCCAGCGCAACAGCGCAAACGGTCCACGTCCCGGTTCGGCCCGCAGGCCGTGGACGGCGCCGGGCGGAACGGAGAGCGCGGCCTCGACGGCATCGGCCTCTTGCCGTGCGGCCTCGGCCAGCGGCTTAAGCGCCGGGTCGGGCTGCGCGGGCAGCGCCAGCAGCTTCGGCTGCAGCTCCATCAGCAAGCCCAGGCCGATCGGCGCGCACGACCAACCGGTCTCGGCGCAGTACGGACCCCAGCCGATGTCGGCGCTGCTGCCGAAGTACTCCCACCGCCCGTAGTCGAACGCCCGCAGCCATGTCCCATTGTAGAGCGGGTCGGGGTCGGTCATCTGAATGCGCGTCAGGTAGTCGCCGAGGCGTTCGTAGGCCTGCTTGAGCCGCGCGGCGCCCGTGATCTCGCCCGCCAGCCCCAGGTGCAGCAGCGCGAAGCCCGTGCCGTAGAGCTGGTCGCTGATCGGGTCGCCGTTCTCCTGGAACACGCTGTTCTCGGCGGTGCCGAAGGCCGCGTTGCTGGACGGGTTGTAGCCGTCCCATTCCTGCATCGCGCCGCAGGGGGCCTGCTTGCCCAGGAGATAATCCGCGACGGTGTCGAGCCACTGCCGGTGTTCGGGCGAATGCGTCGTGTCATACAGCAACGCGAGCGGCAGCAACATCCGCCCATGCTCGCAGGTGCGACTGGTGACGAGGTGCCAGTTGGGGTATTCGGCCATGAGCGTGCGGCAGCCGCGTTCGGCGATCTGCAGATAGCGAGCCTCGCCCGTGAGGCGATGGGCGACCAGCAGACTGGCCAGCGGCAGGTTCATGACGTGCGGGGCGGCGTGCTTGATCTCCTGGGCGCGCAGCGTCGGCCACGGCGTGCCCATGTGCCCGCTGCCCTCGTAGTCGCGGTGCGGCATGTAGCCGAAGAGCCCTGTCCTCTCGGACGCGACGTGACAGAAGTACTCGACGCCACGCAGCCCGGCCTGCAGTTGTGCCCGGTCGCCCGTCGCGACATGTCCGAGTAGCGAGAACAACGTGCCCGCGCCGGAGTCGTCGTTGAAGACATAGACGGTGCTGCCGTCCTCGCGGAACTCCCCGCGAGATTGCCAGTGGCCGAAGTACCAGCAGTCCTTCGAGGTCACGGAGAAGGCGCGGGCGGTGTACTCCAGCATCCGCCGCCCGCATTCGCGCCACTTGGCGTCCGGCGCGGCCTGCCCATAGAGGAAGAACAACAGGCCGCACTCGCTGACGCAGTCCACGCGCAGGCCGTGGGTCACGATGGGCTTGCCGTCGGGGCCGAGACGGGAAGTCAACCCCTCGCGCACGCCCTGCGATCCGTCCGGCGCGCTGAGCATCGGCGCCTCGCGGAACCACTGCAGGTTGCGCTGCACCGCCTCCCGGTAACGGTCGGCGCGCGGCGAGATCGTGAGGACGGTCGTACAGGCGCGGCCGCCCGCTTTGACCTCCAGCGTGTGCTTCCCCGCCGCCAGAGTCATGGGTTCGGAGACCAGCAACTCGCCGTCGCGATGCAGGGGGATCGGGCTGGTGATCGGCTGATCCGGCGCGGCACGGACGCACAAGCGCACCGGTTCGCCCGGCGGCGCCCAACCGCGCGGTTCGGTCCAGACCGCGACGTCATGGAGCTGCGCGCGCACCGCCTGTGCCTGCTCGGGCGCGAGCAGCGCCAGCAGCACCTCCCGGCTCAGCGCCGCCCACAGGCTCGTCGGTCTGCAGCGTGCTCGCTGCCAGTGGCTGAGCGCGGTGGTGGCGATGAGCAGCCGCCCCGGCCCACGCGGGATCTCGACGAGCGCCGGCGTCGTCTGCTCCGGGAGACCGAAGACCGCGCGGTCCATGCCCGCGACCTTGGCGTACACGAGCAGGCTACGTGCCGACCCCGCCTCGCCCTGTAGCGGTAGGAAGCGCGAGGAATGCTCCTCGAGGACTGCGAGCTTTGGCAGGCTGCGGAAATCATCGCCGGGGACAACGAGGCGCTCATACACGGCCGTCTGCGGCGCCTCGCCGACGAGGCCCGCGAGCGGCGCATACTCCACGTACACGGCCTTGCCCGCGGTAAGGAAGGCGTCC
>CAZZDO010000089.1:0-12439 GCA_964653205.1 uncultured Armatimonadia bacterium
ACATACGTCCGCTCCCGGGCCGGCAGTTGGGGACGACGGCAGGAGCTGTGTGATCTGGGCGACCTGGCGGCGGGGCTGGCTGAGAATGCCGCGGATGAGCAGGTGCGGTGCAGCGCCCAGGGGTTGCAGGCAGCGCTGAAAGCGGCGACCGTTGGGGCGTGGTTTGGGGCGGAGATACGGTCCAGGCGCGCGAGTGGCGTGGGTGCGTACTTCCCGCCCACCGTGGAGGAGATCCCGCCCTCCTATGAGGGACTGGGCTTTGCGGCGGACAGCGGGTGGTACGGGTTCCTGAAGGCGTATTGGGGCTGGGTCTCGTCATTGTTGTCGGGAAGGCTCATCCCGGGTAGCACGGAGTAGCAGCGTGAGGCACAACGAGTTCAGGACATCGGCGCGCAGGGGAGCGGCCAGCGGCCCCGTTTCGGGAGGAGGCGTTCGCGTGAGCCATCGAGGATCAGTATGCAGCCGGCTCGCTCTCATCATCGTCACCCTGGTGCTGGCGGTGGGCCTGGCCCAGCCCAAGGGGATCCAGGACCTGGCGGGGCCCCTGCGGGCCCTGGCCGCCCAGGCGGCCCAGGGGGGCATGACCACCGCCGCGGCTGGCCAGGCGGGGATCATGACTGAGGGGGACCAGATTGGCGTCACGATCCTGTTCCGGAGTGAAGCCGCCGCTGCCGCCACCGGGCTGAGCCGCTTCGGGGGGCGCATGCGGGCTCGCCACGACCGCCGGATGGAGGCCTTCGTGCCGGCGGACCGGTTGGTCGAAGTTGCGTCGCTGCCGCAGGTGGCGCAGGTGGTGCCGACAACGCGGATGATCCCGCAGCAGGGGTACGGCGGCGTCAGCAGCGAAGGCGTGCAACTCACCAACGCGACGGCGTTCCACCTGGCGGGGATCTACGGCAGCGGCGTCAAGGTCGCCATCATTGATACGGGGTTTGTGGGGCTGTCGGCTGAGGTGCCGGTGGACCCCACCACTGACATCGTGGACTACCGGCTGGGGAGCCAGACTCCGGCGCTGGGGAACACCAGCCATGGCGCGGCCGTGGCCGAGATCGTGGCGGACATGGCCGAGCAGTGCGACATGACGCTCATCCTGGTGGACACGACCCTGTCGGTCGAGAGCGCCATCGCGTATGTCATCGCGCAGGGGTTCAAGATCGTCAACATGTCTTTGGGGCTGGCCGAGGGGCCCTTCGACGGTAGCCACCCGCTTTCGCAGGCCGTCAACCGCGCCGCCGATGCCGGCATCCTGTGGGTCAACGCGGCGGGGAACTGGGCTCAGCGGCACTGGCAGGGGCAGTGGCAGGACAACAACAGCGACACCTATCTGGAGTTCGCCGGCAGCAAGGACACGATGAACGTGGACTTGAGCCCGGGCATCTTCAGTGCCTATCTGTCCTGGTATGAGACGGCGACTTCCGGCCAGACGGCTAACGACTACGACCTGGTGCTGACTGACAGTCTTGGGGCCACGGTGGCGCGATCGGCGGTCACTCAGGATGGCGACGACCCGCCCAAGGAGCAACTGGCGGCCTACATCGGCGTGGCCGGCCAGTACCGGCTCAAGATCCAGCGCGTGTCGTCACCGACGCCGGGCGCGACGCCTGAGAAGTTCCAGTTGTTCACCCCCGGTGTGGACATCGAGACCATCCTCCAGCACTCGGAGAACAGCCTGGCCATTCCGGCCGAGGCCACCGGGGCGTATGCGGTCGGCGCCACGCGCGGAAGCACGGTGATCATACCGGGCGTGACGGACCTGCCCATTGACCGGCTTGAGCCGTTCAGTTCACGCGGCGCCGTTGGCAGCAACGCCAAGCCGAACATCGTGGGGCCGGATGGCGTGGCCACGTCCGTCACCGGCTACAGCCCGTTCCCGGGGACCTCGGCGGCGGCGCCGCACGTGGCCGGCGCTGCCGTGCTGCTGCTGGCGGAGGACCAGAGCCGTCCGAAGAGCACGCTCCAGGCGCTCCTGGCACAGATGGCGCGCAAGTACACGGTGCCGACGGACATCCCCGAGGCGGATGTCAACGGGTACGGTCTCGGGCGCGTGGCGCTGCGCGTGGGCGCGAGTTCCGACGGCGAAGCGCCCGTGGTGAGCATTTCCTTCCCGATCAACAATAGCACCATTACCGCGGCCTCGCCGCGGGTGGTGGCGAGCGCCGTGGACCGCAACGGCGTGGACGAGACGACCATCCAGGTGTGGCTGGATGGTACGAAGATCGTGTCCAACGGTGCGGTGGTCTCCGGGGCCGTCTCCGACTATGTCTTCGACTCGGGCACCGGCGACCTGACGTTCGTCGTCAACAACATGACCCGCACGTTGCACCAGTTGAAGATCCAGGCCAGTGACCTGGCCGGGAACGCCTCGCTGGTGGCGACGTCCAACTTCCGCATCACGACGCCGAGCATCGCGCCGGGGCTGCACATCATTGCGCTGCCCTACCCGGACCTGGTGACGAAGTCGCCCAGCGATGTGTTCGGTGTGCCGCTCGACGGCATGGCGTTGCTGCGCTGGGTGCCCAGCGACAGCCGGCCGAGCAAGTACCACGTCTATCCGGACGAGTATGCCAGCTTCGCGCCGCCCGACCAGTTGGTGCCCGACCCGCCGGTGGGCCTGGGCTACTTCCTGAGCCTGCCGACGACGGGGACGCTCAGCGTGAGCGGGAGCGGCGTGACCGACGAGACCTACAACATCTCGTTAGTGTATGGGACCAGCGCGCCGCGCGGGTGGAACCTGATCGGCAACCCCTACGAGGGCTATGTGGATTGGGGTAGCGTGGAGTTCCTGAGCGGCAACGGTCGCCAGGACCTGAGCGAGGCCATGACCGGCGACAGCGCCGTGACGGATGGGGTGCTCTTTGCATATGTGAGCAATGCCGGTGGCGGCTACTATGACTTCGCGCCCGACCCGACCCAGGCGACGATGACGCCGCTGACCGGCTACTGGCTGCACGTGCTGAGGAACGCCACCCTGGTGGTGCCGAACACGAGCACGATGGCGAGCGCCGCAACGCCACAACGCAAGACACACACCGCGGCCAAGACCGCGGCCCCCAATACGGGCAACTGGCTGCTGCAACTGCAGGCGCGGGCGGGGCGGTATGAGGACCCGGCGAACTACGTGGGTGTGGCCGCCGCCGCGACGGATGGCTACGACATCGGCCTCGACGTATCCGAGCCGCCGCCGCTGGTGGACTCGCTGCGGCTGTACATGCCGGCGGCCGAAGGCAACTTCGCCAAGGACATGCGCAGCGCGGTCGCCGGCCGGCAGACCTGGGACGTGGAAGTGGCCTGTCGTCTGACCGATACGCCGGTCACCGTCTCATGGCCGTCGCTGAATGCGACGGTGCCGCGAGACCTGAGCCTGCGTCTGGAGGACACCGATAGCGGGGCCTCGGTCTACATGCGGACGAGCACGGGCTACAGCTTCCAGATGTCCGAGCCTGGCGTGCGCCATTTGCGCATCGTGGCCGACGCGGCGTCCGCGAACGCGCTGGTGGTCAGTGGCGTGTCGGTGGCCGCCCTGTCTTCCGGGCAGACGATGTTCACCTACGCGGTCAGTCGCCCGGCGGACGTGGCGGTGGAAGTGCGCAACATCTCCGGCCTGCTGGTCCGCAATCTGGGGAGCCAGACGGTGACGGGCGGGACGACCCAGACCCTGTCGTGGAACGGCCAGAGCGACCGCGGCACGCGCGTGCCGAGTGGGCGCTATCTGGCCCGCATTACGGCTCGCGCCACGGATGGCCAGAGCATTCAGGTGATCCGGCCCTTCATGGTGAGCCGCTAGTTGTCGAGCGCCGAGAGGAGCTGAAGCTGTGTATCGCAACCGCCATCGCTGTCCGACCCATCCGGCTCTAGCGCTCATGCTCGGAGGGCTGTTGGTCCTTACGGGCGCCTGGGGGCAAGTAGGCAACCAGCCACGGTTTGTGACGACGGACGTGCCGACCATGGGCCGGGCGTTCATCAAGCTGCGTGTCGAGCAGCCCAACCTGATGGTCCTGGGCACGGCGGCGGCGCCCCGGTACCTGTACCAGCCTGCCGGACGGTTCCAGCTCCAGACCGCGCCGACGGCCCCGGACGGTGGCAACCCCACGCGCACCGGCGATGAGAACCGCCTGCTGGCGAGTGTCGCCACGCCGTACTCGACCGCCACCTGGGGCTATGAGTACAGCAGCAAGATCACGGTGGCGATTGATGCCGACCCGGCGGATCAGACCGTCGGCATCTTCCATGACCCGCACTGGCTGGCGGCAAGCCTGAGCGATCAGGCGGACCGGGCCAACCTGATTGACTTCTGGCCACTGGCGCCCACCCCCGGAGTGCGCGATGTGGCGGGCGAGTTCCAAGTGCCGGTCGTAGACCGTGTGACGACGACGACGGTCCTCACCGAGTGGATCCGCGTGCGCCAAGTTCTGACCGTGGTCGGCGATGTCGTGCGATTCGAGTTCATCGTGACCAATGCGTCCCGCGAGCGCCACACCGTCGGGCTGCGCCTGCTCATTGACGCCGGCTTCGGTGGCGGGACGACCCTCGACGGGCAGACAGTCGTGCTGCCCAACGGCTCGACCTTTGAGACGGAGCGGACCATCCCCGACGCGACGACCCCGATCATGCCGAGCCGCTGGGTGGCCTACGACAACCCCGCCTCGCCCAACGTTGCAGTGCGCGGTGTGCTGAACACCAGTGAGGTGTTTGACCCGGGTATCGCCAACTCGGCGGCCGGGCTGCCGGACGGCGTGTCCTGGGGGCAGATGCGGAACATCGGCGCGGCGCGGCAGTACTACCCGAACACCAACACGCGGGCGCCACTGGTGGGGGAGGACTGGGCGTATGGGGTCTACTGGGCGCCGCGTCTACTCAGTCCCGGCGAGTCCCGGCGGTACGTCACATACTACGGGCTAGGTAGCTCGGCCAGCGACTACGAGCCGCCCTACGCGCTGATGGCCTACGGGCCGTTCTCCCTGGTTTCGCACGTTGGCAACGACCCGAGCACGCCCGACGTCACCGAGCAGTACTACCTGACGGACGAGGCGAACCGGTCGCCGTTCCCGCTGTCCATCTACATGGACAACTTCGGCACCAGCCCGATCTACGATGCCACTGGCCGAGTCCGCCTGCCGCTGGGCCTGGACCTGGCGACGGGTGAGACGGCCACGAAGTCGGCCGGGATCATCCAGCGCAACGAGATCAAGAGCCTGACCTGGAACGCCTTCGCGACGGCGGCGCGGCCGGGGCAGGCCGACGTGAAGTTCACCGGGCCCCGCGGCAAGGCCGTCAACCGCACGATCAACATCCCGGCCGTGCCGGTGCTGAACCCCCTGCCCAACGCGACGCTGGGCCTGGAGATGGTGTCCGTCCCGTACGAGTTCGGCAACAGCGACGCGGAGTGGGTCTTCCAGAGCCTCGGTTCGCTGCTGCCGGGCGGGCCGGCGGCCTTGATCCGGTATGACCCGCAAATCCGCGACTACCGCTACTTCCCGGATGCCGCCGTGACGGCGGTATCTCCGGGCGCCGGGTTCTGGCTGCTCAATCGGAATCGCGAAGTCATCTACCTGCCGCCGGATGCGACGCCGGTAGACGCGTCGCGGACGTATGCGACGAACCTGAAGGCGGGCTGGAACCAGATCGGCAACCCGTTCACGACGACCTTGCGCCTGGACCAGGTGCGCGTGGCGGGGTCGGCCGGGGGCGAGTGGTCACTGGCCGAGGCCGTCTCACGGAACATGCTCGTGCCGGTCATCTACGCGTACGACCCGGAGGCGAACGACTACACGTGGGAGTTGACGGCCGCCGACTCGAATCTGGACCCGTACATGGGTTACTGGCTACTGACGCGCGAGGACCTGTCGCTGCTCTTCCCGCCGCCGACGCTGTACACCCCCGCGGCCGCGCCCGTTGCTGCCAGCGCCCCGGAGCCCACCGGACCGAACAACTGGAAGGTGGACCTGCGGGTCATGGCTGCCGGGCTGAAGACGACGACGCAGTCGCTGGCGGCTCGCACGAACGCGACGCGCGGCCTGGATCAGTACGACGTGCCCAAGCCGCCTGCCGGCGTCAAGCAGGACTCGGTCTATCTGCGGTCGGCCCTTTACTCCGGGGAAAGCGCGCTGGGCATGCCCTACCTGGTGGACACGCGGGACGCCAACGAGCGGCAGCAGCAGTACAACCTGGTGGTTCAGACCAATGCCATCAACACGGCGGTCACCGTCTCGTGGCCGTCCCTGGAGAGCCTGCCCAACGACCTGGTGGCGACGCTGGTGGATGAGGTCGCCGGTCAGCGGCGGTACATGCGTACGACCACGAGCTACACCTTCCGGACGGGCGACGCCGCTTCCGAGCGGGTGCTCAAGGTTGTCGTCCAGCCGCGGCCGGAGGGCGGCCTGGCGTTGACGAGCGTCCATGCCGCGCAGACGGGGATGGGCGTGGCGGTCAGCTACGCCCTGAGCAGTGAGGCGGCGGTGGATGTGCGGGTGCGGAACATCGCCGGGGTGGTCGTCAGTGACGTGGCGCTTGACCGATTGTCACCGGCGGGGCAGAATACAGTGCTGTGGAGTGGGCGCAGCAACCGCGGCAACCTGGTGCCGTCCGGGCGCTACCTGTGCGAGATCACGGCGCGGTCGCCGTTGACCGGGCAATCGCTCAGTGTGGTGCAGCCGCTGGAGATGCGCCGCTAGCGCCTGACACATCTCATCTAACGCGTTGAACCTGGCCGTAGTGGTACCGAGGGGACCCAGAGTCCTTTGCCCTGGAGGGAGCAACCCGAATGAAGGCCATCCGATCGCACTACCTGAGTCGCAGCACCTGTCTGGCCCTGATCCTTGTTCTCGTCAGTGGGCTGGTCACTCCGTGTCTGTCAGTCGCATGGGCGGCTGGCGCCGCCAAGACCGTCCTGGTCTTCCCGGTGACCAACGCTTCGGGCAGTGGTCCGGGCAATCTGGCCGACCGCGCCAGTGGCGTCCTGACCATGGCCCTGGATGCTGACCGCTCGTACGAGGGGATGCAGTTCACCTCGACCTCCCCGAGTGTGCGCCGCGCGGTCAGCGAGGGCCGGATTCGGCAGGTAGACGTCGAGGAGGGGGTCCAGGACATCGGCACGGCCCTGTCCATGGGTTCCGCGCTGGGCGCCGACTACATCGTGCTCTCGACGATTCAGTCCTACACGGTCAAGGACAACCCCTCCAGCGTGGAGTTGATTCTGTCCGGACAGATGTACGAGGTGCCGGCGAACATCAACCCGACGACGGGTGAGCCGATCGCCGAGCCGAAGGTCTTCCGGGCGTTCGGCGTGTCGGGCGCCAGTACGGTGCGGGCGAAGTACACCGGCCCCGAGGATGTGCTGGCTCAGGAGGCTCTGCGCGATGCGGCTGCCAAGGCCGCCGCTTCGTTGGCCGGCCGCGCCGATGTGGGCCAGGTCAAGGCCAAGAAGAGCACCTCAGGCGGCTACAAGTGGCTGCTGCTGGGGCTGCTCGTGGCCGGGGCGGCGATCGCCATCGGTGGCAGCGGCGGGGGTGACGGCGGCGCGGTCGTGAACCCGGATGCGCTGCCGCCCACTAACCTGCGGATGGAACAGGCCAACGACGCGGTCGGGCTGCACTGGACCGAACCCACCGCTACGACGCTGACCGTCTTGCGCTACCAGATCGAGCGTCTGATCGACAATCCGCCCTTCTCGCGCATTGACCCGGGCACGCTGGGTCAGGGCAGCACGTTCTACTTCGACTACGAGCTGCTGACCGGGACGCACACCTATCAGTACCGGATCCGCACCATCTATACCAGTGGGGACGTGTCGCCGTACGCCAACTTCGGCGCCCTGACAGTTACGAAGTAGCCGGGCCCGAGCCGCCGGAGCGTGGGCTCCGGGAGGGCTTGCCACCCGCGGCTGTGTCGCGCCCTCGTCGTCTTGGCGGCGGGGGCGCGCTATTCATGGCTCCCCACCACGCGTCTATGATGAGAGCACTACTCCTGCTTGCGGCCGTGGCGTGCCTCTGCCAGACAGCCCTGGCACAGTCGGATCGTGTAGGGCTGTACCGGGTAGAGGTCTCCGTCACGCCCCGGCAGGTGCCTGCCGACGGCAAGAGCCAGGCCCGCCTGCGCGTCGAGGTGCGGGATGCGCGGGGCCGGGCGGCGGCGGAGGGGACGCAGGTGGTGGTCCACACCAGCCTGGGGTTGCTGAGTCTCAGCAGCACCGGCCAGCAGGTTTCCCTGACCACCCCGACCGCGGGTGGTTTTGCGCTTCTCTACCTCAGCAGTGACGAGCCCGGGACGGCGACATTGACGGTGCAGGTGTCCGGGAGCCGCTCTCTGGCCTATGTGGACTTCCTGCCTGAAGGGGAGTCCGCCTCGCCGGTGGCGCGGGTCGTGGACGTTTCCGGCGGATGGGTCGGCTACAGCATGCAGCTTGGGCTGATCGAGGCGCGCGACCGCGCGCGGGTGAAGCTGGGCAAGCTCACCATCGAGTCGGGCTCCCTCATTCAGCTCAACGTCGAGAGCCTGGTGATCCGGGCCCAGGACGTCGTCATTCGCCGCGGGGATGGCGAGTTGGCCGGGGAGGACCTGTACTTCGATCTGCTCGCCAAGCGCGGGGTGCTGCGACGGTTCGGGAAGGACGGCCTGGAACGGGTGTTCTTTGATGCCGTCGGGCTGCGCCCGCTGGAGACAGAGTGGGAGCTGCCGACCGATGCCTTCAAGGTGGACAAGCGCGAAGGCGACGCGTGGATGGTCGCCCGGAGCGTCAGCTTGTTCCTGCACGAGAAGATTGTCTTGCGGCATGCGTCGCTGTGGATGCAGGAGCAGAAGGTCTTCAGCTTCCCCCCGTACTGGATCATCGGCTTGCCGGGCTACAACGGACTGACGAACTCCGAGGCTCTGGGCATGACCACGGGGGGAGGCCTGGCGGTGGACTTCCCCTTCTTCTACCGCGTGACGGACCGGAGCACCGGGGCCATCCGCATTCAGCACGGGGCCATGTCCGGTGGCGTAATGTCGCGCGATGGGTGGTCGCTGGCGGTGTCGGAGGAGTACCGCGACGGCGCGGGCGTTGACGGATCGGTGGTGGTGGCCGGCTTGCCCCGCTCGGACTGGGGCTTTGAATGGCGCGACGCGCGGCCGGTGCTGGGCGACGGCTACAGCTACTTCACCTTCGCCATGCCGGACCATCGGAGCATCTTCGCCGACTCCAGCGCCTACCACCGCCTGGCGGGCGGCCGCCTCAATCTGCAGGCCTACTACGCCCGGCCCGAAGATGCCGAGGACACGTACGGTCTGGTCGGCGACTGGCTCATGGATCCCCGGCCCATCGGGTCAGGGCCCGTGACCTACCGGCTGGGCACCTCGGCGGGCATGCGCCGCTACACGGGCGAGAGCGACCCGCTGTTCGTGAATGAGCTATACTCGGAACTGAACCTGGGCATGCGCTCGTGGGGCAAGCACACCCGCGTGTCGCCGATGATCACGAACATCTACAGCTGGGATACCGGCGGGTACCATGAGAACAGCGTGCGCGGCCAGGTGCGCATGGACCATCAGTTCGCGCGGACCTTCAGCGTGGGGCTGAACTACAGCGCGGAACTGCGCGGCGGCAACCCGACCACGAGCGGCCTGCGGCAACTGGTCGGGGTGGACGCGCGGGCCAACCAGGCGCAGCGTTGGGTCAGCTACCTCAGCGGCACGTACGACATCACGAGCAGCGATCTGTATGGCATGCTGAACTTCGACTACTTCCTGAGCAAGCAGTGGCGGGCCGGGCTGCTGGCCACGTACTACGACTTCTCAGGCAACGAGTACCAGGATCTCGAGTTCTCCGTGGGCCGGGTCTTCGGCAACCGCGAGGTCAGTCTCGCCTACTCCACCTACACCCAGCGCATTTCCCTCAATCTCGGCGGCTTCACCCTCAAGTAGCGCTCCCTTCCCACGGGTCAATCCTACGCGCAAGAGGAATATCCCCGGAGGCGGTGAACCTCCCCGCGTCGTTCCACCCGCGGAGGCCTGCCATGACTGCTGCCGAGATTCGCGAACGCCTGCAGGGCTGCGAAATCCTGGTCGTACCCTACTGTCATGCGGACTGGGCCTGGACGCACACGCGCCAGTGGCATGTGCTGCGCTATGTGCACAGCTTCGAGCGCGTGCTTGAGATCATGCGCGAGGACGCGGGGTTCCGCTGGTACTTCGACACCTTCATCACCGAACTCAAGCCGCTCTTGGACTTGCGGCCGGACTTGCTGCCGGAACTGCGGCAGCGGGTGGCCGAGGGCCGCATTGCCATCTGCGGGGGCTTCGCGAACGTGCGGCCGAACATGGTGGGCGAGGAGACGTTCATCCGCAGCCTGATCCTCGGCCGGCGCCGCTTCCGGGAGCTGTTCCCCGAGGCCGATCTCACGGTGCACGCCGACATCGTGGACGTGGCGCTGGGCCACCCGCAAGTGCCGCAGCTACTGAAGCTGGGCGGGTACGCGCACGCCCGGTTCTGGCGACCGCAGGCCGGGCTGACGGAGGCGGGAGTGCCGTACGAGTGGGTGTGGCGGGGGCTGGACGGCAGCGAAGTCCTGTGCAGCCGCGGTTGCTACGGGGGGCTGTGCAGCCCGGGGGCGCTGGCGGACGACTACGCGACGCAGTGGGACGAGGCCGTGGAGCACCTCTGGCGGACAGAGCTGGAGTTGGTCGCGCGCCACGCGCCGACCGGGGTGCTGTGGGTCAGCCAGGGCATGGACGATGCGCTGCCGCTAGCCTCGCATGGCGGCGACATCCCGATTGAGGTGCAGGGGTTCATGGCGGAGTGGAACCGGCGCGAGCCGGTCCCGATGCGCTTCGCCACGCCGGTGGAGTTCGCCGCGGCCCTGGAGGCGCGGCGGGACCGCATCCCGACCCGGGAGGGAACGCTCGACCCATGCGACGTGTGCTACAACACCGCGTGGGCCGGGCAGCACGGGTTCTGGCGGAAGCGGGTCGTGGCGAACGACGAGATCGTGGCGGCGCAGCTTTGGGAGGCGCTGGCGGGCAGCACTGTAGGGCGGGGGCTCGTACCCCGCCCCTCACAGTGGGACGAGCTATGGGAGAGCACGCTGCTCTTCTCGGCCCATGCCACGCAGTGGCTGTTCCAGCAGGACTTCGACGAGCTGGATGAGTTGGCGGAGCGCACCATCTTGACAGCCCGACAGGCGCGGCGGCTGACGTTGCAGGCGTTGGCTCGGCGCGTCACGCAACCGGCGAACTGTGCGGCGACGCTGTTCAACAGCCTGCCGGTCGCGCGGCGGGAGATCGTGCCGGTGCTGTTCACGCACTCGACGGGGCTGCCGGCCGCGCTCGACGTGCGTGACGGAGCGGGGCAGCCGCTGCGCTACCAGTTGACCAACCCCATGGAGTACGGCGGGCGCATCTGGGAAGCCGAGGGGCTGGTCGAGGTGGAGGTCCCCGCGGGAGGGTATACGACGGTGTCGTGGCAGGCTCCGGGGAGCGCCGGCTTCCAGCCGGCAGCCGGGCCGGCTTCCAGCCGGCACTCCCAGGTGGACAACGGCGAGATCGCCGTGGGCTTCGAGAACAATGCGGCCGTTGAGTTGCAGTGGCGAGGCCAGACATTTCGTGGGCGTGTGCCGTTCGGTGGGCTGCGGCTGTATGACGTAGATGTGAGCGGGCCGCTGCATGTCGGGCCGATCCTGGGCACGCACGAGGCGCAGTGGGACACGCTGGAGATCGTCGAGCACGGGCCGCTGCGCTGGCGGGCGGTCAGCGAGGGCGCTGTGGGGCCACACGGGCTGCGTCTGGAGACGACGCTCTACGCTTGCGAGCCGCGCGTGGAGTTCAGCCTTGTAGCGCACTGGGAGGGGCACGCCGGGTTCCTGGCCGCGCTGTGTCCCTTGGTGGTAGACGGGCCGATGGAGGCGGACACACCCTTCGGCGCCGAGGTGAAGGCGCTGGACGGCATCAAGTACGGCAACATCCCGGGGCATCGGTCCGACAACATCGAGCGCTTGCGGGAGGGCATGTTCTACGCGAAGTCATTCGTCAGTCAATCCGACGGCGCGACGGGCCTCACGTTCATCAGCCACGATGGCGACCGCTACTACCTTCGCGACGCGCAGGAGAAGTCGCTGGCGCACATCCTCATCAACAGCGTCGGCCCGATCACGGAGGGCTGGGAGCAGCACGTCAACCACCAGAGCAAGGCCCGCGGCCGGCACGAGTTCCACTGGAGCATCGTGCTGCACGAGGGGGACTGGCGAGCAGCGAAGATGCGGCAGCGGGCCGAGCGGCTGCGGCAGCCGGTGGAGGTGGTGCTCCCCCAGGGCACGAGTGGGGAGTTGCCGAGCGTGGCCAGCCTGCTGAGCCTGGAGCCGGACCAGGTCGTGCTCAGTGCCCTGTACGACGAAGACGGCGCGGTCATCGTGCGGCTGTGGGAGGGCGAGGGGCGAGCGGCGCAGGTACGGCTGACGCTCCCGTGGGCGCC
>CAZZDO010000089.1:12539-15202 GCA_964653205.1 uncultured Armatimonadia bacterium
GCCTCGGCCAGCGTCGTGTAGACGCCAGCTCCCAACATGGCGAACATCGCCGCGCCGACCACGGTGGCTTCCTTCTGCTCGATGGTGATCATCGGCAGGCCGGTGACATCGGCGCGCAGTTGATTCCATAGCGCGTTCTTGCTGCCCCCACCGACCACGCGGACCAGTTCGGGCTGCGCGCCGACCGACGAGCGCAGGACTTCCAGCGCGTGGCGGAACTGATACGTGAGGCCCTCGAGCGCGGCGCGGTAGACCTGTGCGGGGGTCGTTGTGATGGTCAGGCCCAGCACTGTGCCCTCGGTGTGGTAGCGCTTGGCCGGGCCGGTCGAGGCGACGAAGCTCGGCAGGACGGAGACGCCGCCGGCGCCCGGGCCGGCCTCGGTGGCGTCGGACGCGAGTTGGACATAGGCCGCTTCGCCCACGCCGAGGTCGTGATAGAAGTAGTCGCGGATCCATTCGAGGACGCCCGAGCCCATCATCAGAAGCTGCGGGTTGAAGACGCCCGGGACGGCGTCGCACTCGATGAGCACCCCATCCTCGAAGCCCGCGCGCGTGGCCTGGAACTTGCTCTGGCGGAGCATGAGGATCTCCCAGGTGCCCGAAGAGAGAATGGCCTCACCGGCCTGCGCGCCGGAGCCGATGGCGGCGAACTGCGTGTCATGGCCAGCGGCGACGACGGGGATGCCCGAGGGCAGGCCGGTGGCCATCGCGGCCGCGGCCGACAGGCTGCCGATGACGTCGCCGGGCAGCACCCACGGGGGGAAGAAGGACGCGTCGAGGCCGGCGAGCTTGAGCAGGTCGGCCGACCAGTCGCCCTGCGCCATGTCCATCGCCATCATCGTGCCGGCGGCGGTGCGCTCGATCGAGCGCTCGCCGCACAGCAGGAAGGACAGCAGGCCCGGCATCATCAGCCACTGCGTGTCGTCGAGCGCCTGTGGCTCGTGTTCGCGCAGCCAGATGAGCTTCAGGATCGTGTCGAACGGGATGACCTGATAGCCGGTGAGTTCGTAGAAGTCCCACGCCGGCAGGTAGTCGTCCAGGCGGGCGATGATCTCCTCGGTGCGGTTGTCCTGCCAGCAGATGGGCGGGTAGGCGAGGGAGCCGTCGGCCCGCACCGGCGCGCCGTCGGCGCCCCAGGTGGTCAAGTTGACCGCGCGGATGTCGTCGGTCTGGGCCGAGACCTCGCGGCAGACCTGGCAGATCTTCTCCCAGAGCTGGTCGAGGTCCCAGATGATGTAGCCCTTCGGCTGGCCCGGCTGGGGGACGGAGTCGTTCGGCCGGCCGGCGCTGGCGACGATCTGGCCGCGCTCGTCCACCGCGATGGCGCGGAGGTTGGTCGAACCACAATCAATGACGACGACCTTGGGCACGCGAATCACCTCATGAGCGAAGGGTCCGTTTCGGCAGCGGCACCTTCGGCGTGACGACCGTCAGTTCCTCTACTTCGCCAACTCGATGAAGCCCGCACGGCTGACGTCATACGAGTGGCCGCGGGTGCCTTCCCACATCAGCCACAGGTCGTCAAGGGTCTTGCGCACGGCGAGGCTGAAGGCGATCTTGGCGCCGGGCGTGGGCTCCACCTCGACCATCTGCCACGGGATGCTGAACTCCGCGATCCAGCGGCCCTTCTGGGGCGACGCGGCGGCGTGGACGATGCTCGCGGGCTCCATCGTGAGCGGCTCGTCGTCCCCGTTGGGCGTGCGGCCGAACTCGAGGCGGCCGTTGGGGTAGCCCCGCAGGACGTAGATGGGCTTCCCCTTGGCCGCCTGCAACGCCACCTCGACGGCGTCGTTGGTACCCCATTGGTTCCCATCGAGTTTCGTGTCCGGGTTGATGTCGTTCTCGACCGCGACGTAGAGGCGCTGGGCGTCGTAAGCCAGCCAGGCGCGGCTCTGGCGGGAGACCTTGTTGCCGTTCACGTCCTGGGCCAGCGGCATCGGTGCTCCGCTCCACTCGCCGGTGCCCATGGCGCCGTCAATCGCTGGTGCTACCGCTGCCTTCGCCACGACGAACACCGGCGTCGGGCCGGCCTTGGGCTGGATAGCCGAGGCGCCCTTCTGCGCGAGTGGCGGGAGTTGCTGCGGCGGCGGGTAGGCCCACTTCTCGACGGGCAAGACGGGGCGCAACTCGTCCTTGTACAGGCCCATCTTCGCGAAGGGCGGGGCCTCGAAGGTGGGGAGGTGCTTGTAGACCGGGGCGTCCTTGCGCAGGCGGAAGTCGCCCTTCGCAGCGTCCACGAAGCCGGGGTCCTGGTCCGTGATCCAGTTCTCGGTGTCGGGGACCTGCCAGTTGCCGCTGTTGATGGCGGCGCACATCGCGAGCACGTTGTTGGTCGCCTTGCTGACGCGCAGGCGCGACTCGGGCATGGTCAGGAAGCCGACCAGCTCGGGGTACTGCTTCGTGTACGCGTCGCTGGTGACGTCCACGTCATTCACCAGAAGCTTGTGGTACATGGGGTCGTTCAGGAACTCCATGTAGCGCTTGTAGGGCCAGGGCGAGGAGCCCAGGGGGCGCTTGCATTCGAGGAAGATGTTGTCTTGGGCGAGCAGGTCGAAGCCGCCGTGGGAGAAGACCGAGCCGAAGGAGCCCCGGCCCGGGTCGCCGCAGCGGAAGAAGATGTTGCCGATGACGAAGTCGCCGCCGTCGCCGTCGTCGAAGTAGAC
>CAZZDO010000090.1:0-15189 GCA_964653205.1 uncultured Armatimonadia bacterium
AAGAGACAGGGACTGGATGGGCGAGCGGCTGCTGGAAGCCGGCGCCGAACGCCTCATCCGGTTCTCTCCCGGCCCCGGCCTGACCGTTCACCACATGTAGGGCTGGGCTTGTCCCGCCCCCAGGCGCCATGAATGGCGCCACTACCCACTCATGATCACGTTCCTGGCTCCCGACGTTCAGACGCCGCGTCCCCGTCCGGACGAGACCGTCGTGCATGCTCTGCCGGAACTGATCAGCGCCGCCTACTCCCGCCGGCCCGAACACGCCGAGGCCCGCTCACAGGTGGTGGCGCTCAACCACCAGTCGCTGGCGCTGGCACACTCGCTGGCCGCGGCGCTTCCCGATGAATTGCAGGAGTTCTGGGAAGCCTACGCCGGCTGGTTCGCGATGTATTCGGTCGCGCCGCTGCTGGCGAACATGGCCGTGGCGCGACAGGCCATCTCAGGTCTGCCGCCGGACCGGGCAGCCATCCATGAGAACTGGCGGCGGCGGGGCTGGTGGTCAGGCCGCGAGGACCTGCTGGCAGCCATGGGCGAGCCGCTCGCGGCCGCGGGCTGGCGCGTCGAGCCGCACCCCGGCGCCGCGCTGCGCGCGCTGCGTCGCGCCCTGGCCCCTTCCGAGGCCGGCAGGCAGGGGGAGCGCGAGCTGCGCGGCCTGTGGAAGATGCGCCGTGGGGATGCCTCTGCCGTGCAGCCCTGCGATGTACTCTGGCTCGCGGTCGGGGGCTCGTCGGTGGAGTTGATTCTGCAACTGCAGGGACTCCTGCGCGCCCATGGCCGTTCGACCGGCACCCTCGACTACGACTACTTCGGCTCAGCCGAGGGCCTGCAGCGGGCCGGCGTGCCCCACGTACCCCTCGCCAACTTCCTGAGAAGCGACGACCTGGCGCAGGCCCGCGGTTGGCGCTTCGTGACGGACGTGGGCTGGGAGGATGTGGCGCGGTCGCTGCCGCCTCTTCCCGGGCTCACGCCGGGCCAGCAGCACGCGATTGCCGACCGGCTGCGGTTGGTCGTGACGCGCGATGCGCCGCTCTGGCGCCTGCGGGCGCTGGCCTCCCACCGCGCGCTGGAGGCTTTCGCGCCGCGCGTCGTCGTCGGCTTCCACACCTACGGGCCCATCATGGCCCCCACGGTGGTTGCGGCGAAGCGCCTGGGCCTCCCCTGCCTGTGCCTGCAGCACGGCGTCATCGGCCCGCGCTACCTCGCCCTGCCCTGCCTGCCCTATGACGAGAAGCTCGTGTTCGGGGGATACGCCCGGGGCATCATGGCGCAGGCCTGCCCGGGCCTGCGACTGACGGTCACCGGCCATGCTCTCCACGACGCCGGCGTGGCGCCGCCGGTGCCCTCCCCAGAGGTCCGGGCCCTGCGCGACGGCGTCGCGGGCCTCGTGGTGCTGTGTACGCAGTTCAATGAGCACCTGTTTTACCAGCGGGAGGGGTGGTGGATGGCGGCGGTGGCGGAGGCCTGCCGGCGCCTGGGGGTGCGGCTGGCGGTCAAGCTACACCCGTCCGACTCGGCCCACAACCTCAGGCTCTACCGCACGCTGCTGCAGCCGGGCGATGACCGCGTCATCCTCGTCCCCCACGGCCGGCACCGGCTCGACGAGCTGCTCGTCGCGTGCGACCTGATGATTACGCGCGACTCGACGGTCGTGTTCGAGGCCAACCTGTTCGACCGTCCAGTGGTGACGATCAACCTGGGCGCAGCCGACGAGGAGCTGCCCTACGCGGGCACGGGTGGCGCACGCGGTGTCTACCGCTACGAGGACATCGGCCCGGCGATTGAGGCAGTATTGCGAGACGAAAACGTGAGGCGCGAGTTGGCGGAGAAACGAGCCGACTTCCTGGCCCTGCACACGGGGCCGGGGGACGGCCATGCGACCGAACGGATCGTCCGGATCATCGAGCAGTGGGCCGACGGCCGCCGCCCCGCGCCGTGAGCCGTCCCGAATCCCCCAATCCCCAATCCCCAATCCCTAATCATACACCAACAGCACGTTGCTCAGCTTGCGGTTCGGCTTGGTGACATACTCCCCGTTGCAGTACAGGGCACTGGACGCCCCCCCGTCGAGGTTCGCGGCCTGCTTGCAGTTCAGGCGCAGCATGATGTTCCCGAGCTTGTTGAGCGTGATGGGCGTGCGGATGGTGACCAGCACGAGCCGGTTGTCCCACGTCAGGCCCAGCGCGCTGCGCCGGGCCTTGCCCAGCACCGCCGGGTCGCGGTATCCCTCCCGCCGAGGATGCAGCCACAGCTTCCCGTCCCGGACCAGCGTCGGGCCCGTGCAGATGGCGTTGTAGACGCCCTCCCAGCCCCGGTGGCGGCCGTACGTTCCGCTCTGGTAACGGAAGGTCAGTCCCCCCTGTTCGTCCAGGCAGATGGTCGTGCCCCAGCGCCCGTCATAGAGCATCGTGCCGTGGCGGACGATGGGGCCGGTGGGTGTGCCGTTGAGCAGGTGGAAGTAGGTGCCGTTGATGGCGACGCGGGGCCGGTAGTGGCGCACGATGTGGTAGAAGTTCTGCAGGGGGAAGTAGCCGCGGCGGGGGTCGGCATACGACGCGAAGCCCGGCATGAAGCGCACGTTGCGGGCGCGCAGGTTGACCGTCACGATGTTGACGCCCACCCCGCCGATCAGTTCCCAGGAACGAGCCACATGGTCGCTGCGCTGCTTGTGGCTGTTGCGGAAGGTCGGAGGCCGGTACACCATGGCCGCCTCTGCCTGCCCGGGCACGGGCGGCGCAACGACCTCAGCCGGCGAGTATGCGGCGGACGTGTCGGGGCGGCGATGCGAGGGGGTGACCATCAGCCCTCCGCATAGCACGAGCCCGGCAAGGGCGAAGACCGCGGTTCTGATCAGGCGCTTCATAGATCCTCAACTGCTTCCGTGACGGCGGCCCCAAGACAATGTGCATGTTCTTCCCACCTGCTACAGGTTCTTCCTCCCCCCTCTAGATTCTCCCCCGCGGTGCAAGACTTATGCGGCGCGGACGAAGCTTGAGCAAACGTTGCGCAGCGTCGCCTGAGCGTTTCTGGCACAATGGCGGCAATCTGGGGGAGTCAGCGAGGAGGGCTGCATGGCCGCCAACGTCCGCTTGCTCTGGACGGACGAAGCAGGGGCAGCCGGGGTCGAGTACTCGATCCTGGTGTCGCTGGTGGTCGTGGTCGTCCTGGTGTCGTGGCAGCAACTGGGTTGCGCGACCGCGTGGTCGGTCTTCCGTTCGGCCTCCCGCATCCCCCTGAGTGCGGCGAGGCCCTGACAGCGCCTGTGGAGGCGCTCCCCGCCTACGTGAACTCCGCGATGGCTTTCTTGGCCAGTTCCGACGCATCGGGGCGATCGCTGGCCGCCGCCTTCTTCAGGAGTTCCATCCCCTCCGCCTTCTTGCCCGTCTTCACCAGCACCCAGCCGAGGTGGTACTGCACGACGGCGTTGGTCGGCCAGGCTTTGTGCACGCCCCGCAGCACCGCCAGCCCCTCCTGGTAGTTCCCATCGCGCGCCAGGGCCCACCCCAGCGTGTCAACCACCGCCGGGTTCTTGGGGGCAATGCCGGCGGCCTTGCGCGCCCACGCGACCGCGGTGCCGGTGTCCTGGCCCCGGTCGGCCAGCAGCAGCGCGATGTTGTTGGCGGCCGGCAGGTTGTTCGGGTTGATGATCAGCGCCTCGCGGTACAGGCCGATCGCCTCATCCTCTTGCCCCGCCTGGTGAAGCGCGCTGGCAGCCATGAACTGCATCTCGTCGGAGTCCGGGGCCAGCTTGGCGACCTCTCGAGCCTGTGGGGCCACCTGGTCGTACTTCCGCGCGTAGAGCAGCATCTGGGTATAGGCCGCCCGGATGCGCACGCTCTTGGGATCCACACGAACCGCCTTCTGGTACTGCTTCTCGGCCTCGTCGTACCGCTTGAGGATCGTCAGGGCGTCCGCATAGGCCCACAGCAGCGCAGGGTCCTTGGGGTGCCGCTTGACGGCGGCGGTCAGCAGCGGCTCGGCCTCCGGCGTGCGCTGGGCCTTCATCAGCAGTCGGGCCATTAGCTCGACGGCGTCCGGGTCGTTCTCATCCCGCTGCAGCACGCGCCGCAGCAACTCCTCGGCCTGGTCGTCCTTGTTCTCCTCCATTAGCACACGGCCGAGCAACAGCGCCGACGGCACATAGGTCGGGTCCAGGCTGACGGCCTTCTCGAGCGACTCGCGGGCCAGGCGCGACTGGCGGGTGTTGGCATATGCCCGTCCCAGCAGGTCGTAGTTCTCGGCGGTGGGGCTGGTCTTGACGCGGTCGCGGGCTCGCGCCAGCGCCTCGGCGGGGCCGTAACGCGCGATCTCGGCCGCGACTTGCTCCTGCGGAGTCTGGGGCTGACGCCGCCCGCAGCCCCAGAACAGCGCCAGCGCAACGAGCGCGAAGAGTACGGCGACTGGTCGCCTCATCGGGAAACCTGCCTCGGTACGGTTGTTCAGGAGGTCACTACCCTATTCGTCTTCATCGGGCGAAGGTCCTGCCTTCTTGATGCAGGCGGAACTTCTGCCATCAGTGGTGGGGCCATAAGAACGCAGGCCCCCTGCGGGAGGGGGCCTGCCTCGATCTCTGCAGTTCAGTCCCGCTTCTTGCGGAAGTAGGGCCGGGGCCGGGACCCCTCAGCGCCGTCTTCGGCCCGCGGGGCCGGGCGGCCGCCGCTACCACTGCTGCCGCCACTGCTGCCGCCGCTCGACGGCCGACCGCCGCTGGACCGTCCGCCACCGCCGCGCGAGCCGCCACGGTTGCGGTCGCGACTGCCGCCGCTACCTCGATCCGGTCGTTCCTCGTAGCCTTCCGGCTTGGGCAGCAGTTCCTTGCGGCTCAGCCGGATCTTGCCCTCCGGGTCTACCTCGATGACCTTGACCTGCATCTTGTCGCCCACACGGGCCACGTCCTCAGTCTTGCCGACGCGATCCCACGACAGGTGCGAGATGTGCACGAGGCCCTCACGGCCCGGCAATAGTTCCACAAAGGCGCCGAAGTCGGTCGTGCTGGTGACGGTGCCATCGAAGACCTCGCCCACGTCCACGGTACGGGTCAGGTCGAAGATGCCCGAGCGGGCCGCCTCGACACCGTCGGCGTTGGTGCCGAAGATCAGCACCGTGCCGTCGTCCTCCACGTCAATCTTGACGTCGTACTCCTCCTGCATGCGGCGGATGTTCTTGCCGCCGGGGCCGATGATGAGCCCGATCTGCTCGCGGTTGATCGAGATCGAGACCATGCGCGGCGCATAGCGCGACAGCTCCGGCCGCGGGTACGGGATCGTCTCGGCCATCACGTCGAGCACCTGCAGCCGCGCCTCGCGGGCCAGTTGCAGCCCCTCGGCCAGGATCTCCACCGCCACGCCCTGGGTCTTGGTGTCCATCTGCATGCAGTTGACACCCTGGCGCGTGCCGGCGATCTTCAGGTCCATGCCGCCCATGAAGTCCTCGATAGCCTCGAGGTCCACCAGCAGGCGGTGTTCCTCGTCGCCCTCGATCATGCCGATCGAGATGCCGGCCACGGGGGCCTGGATCGGCACCCCGGCGTCCATCATGGCCAGCGTGGAGCCACAGACCGCCGCCATGGAGGTCGAGGCGTTGGCCTGCAGGACCTCGGAGACGAGGCGGATTGTGTACGGGAAGTCCTCTTCGGGGGGCAGCACGCGCTCGATGGCCTTCTTGGCCAGCATCCCGTGCCCGATCTCGCGCCGACCGGTGGAACGCAGCCCCTTGACCTCACCCGTCGAGAAGGGCGGGAAGTTGTAGTGGTGCATGAACCGCTTGTACTCTTCCTCTTCCAGCGTCCGCACCAGCTTCTGGTCGCTGACGGCGCCCAGCGTGGCGATAGTCAGCACTTGCGTCACGCCGCGGTTGAACAGGCCCGAGCCGTGGGCGCGGGGCAGCAAGCCGACCTCGGCGGAGATGTCGCGGATGTCATGCAGCCCGCGCCCGTCGGCCCGCCGGTGCTCCTTGAGGGCGAGCTGCTTCAGGAAGGCCTTGATGACCATCTCGAAGGCCTCTTCCAGGTCCGGCTCCATCTTCTCGTACTGCTCGCCGTGCGCGGCGACGATCTCCTTGCGGAGGGCCTTCAGGCCCGCCTGGCGGTCGAGCTTGTCGGCATCGAGCACGAGGTCGTGGATGCGCGAGGCGTACTGGTCGCGTACGAGCTGCACGATCTCGGCCCGCGGCTCCCAGATGAACATCTCGCGCTTGGGCTTGCCGGCCTTCTGGCGCAGCTCGTCTATGGCCGCGCGGACCGGTACGCAGGCCTCCTCGGCCAGGCGCAGCGCCTCGACGCAGACGTCCTCGCCGACCTGCGCTCCGTCCATCTCCAACTGCACGATGCCCTGGGGCCCGGCAGCGATGACGACGTCCAGCTCGGCCGCGGCGAGCTGCTCGAAGCTGGGGTTGACGATGAACTCGCCAGCCAGCCGCGCCACGCGCACTGCCGCCAGCGGGCCGTCGAAGGGCGCGCTGGACAGATGTACGGCCGTCGCGCCGGCGATCATCGCCACGATGTCGGTGATGTTGTCGTTCTCGGCCGACAGCGGGGTCACGATGACCTGCACATCATGGCGCAGGCCCTGGGGCAGCAAGGGGCGGATGGGGCGGTCAATCTTGCGGGAGATGAGGGTGGCTTCTTCGGAGGGACGGCCTTCGCGCTTGAAGAACCCGCCGGGGATGCGCCCGACGGCGTACATCTTCTCCTCGAAATCCACCCGCAGGGGGAGGAAGTTGGCCTCGATGGGGTCGTCAGTAACGCCACACGTGGCCAGGACGACGGTTTCGCCATAGGTCACGACGACGGACGCGTCAGCGAGTTGCGCCAGTTTGCCGGTCTGCAGCTTGAGTGGACGACCGGCGAAATCCACCTCTACTTCATGGATCAACAGGTTTGCCTCCTAAGCGGACGGGGAGGCGGAGAGCACTTGCCGATGAATGATGAACGATGAATGATGAATGGGCAGGGCGCGCGCCCTCCGCACTCATGATTCATAATTCATCATCCACCACGCTCCGTACAGTCCCTCGTCCGGCTAGAGTATTTGGTTGCCCCTAAGGGCAAAACAGCAAAGCTACGCCCCCGCAACGGGAGCGTAGCCTTAGAACCGACTTGCTTGGTACTGCTGCATCTGCCGCCACTATCTCCGCAAGCCCAACTCGCCCAGCAGGGCCCGGTAGCGCTCAATGTCCTTGTTGCGCAGGTAGTTGAGCAGCCGCCGGCGCTGGCCGACGAGCTTGAGCAGCCCGCGGCGTGAGTGATGGTCCTTCTTGTGCTGCTGCAGGTGCTGCGTGAGGTACTCGATGCGGCCGGAGAGCAGCGCAATCTGCACCGCCGGAGAACCGGTATCCCCCGCCTTGGTGGCGAACTTGTCAATGATCTCCTGTTTGTCCTGCTTGTCGAGCATCGAAGGTCTTCCCCTTCCCATGTCGGGAGCCACGCGTAGGCGGGTTCGTCTCGAACCCGCGGCCGGCATCCCGTGCCGCAGTGCCTGGAAGGGCGACGCCTCAAGGCGCCCACCTAACCCGCGGCCGGGGCAGCGCCGGGACGGCGACTGTCTCAGCCGGGGTAGCACAACGGCATGGAGATTATATCAGACCGGAGGGCGAGTGTAAACCCTACCGGCCCAATAGCACTACGGCACTATACCATTATGGTCTCTTCCCTGCCCGGCCCCACCGATACCATCTTCAGCGGCACACCGGCCAGTTCCGACATCCGCGCCACGTACGCCTGGGCCTTGGCCGGCAGCTCACTCAGGCTACGGCAGCCGCTGATCTCGGTCTGCCAGCCGGGCAGTTCCTCCCACACCGGCTCCACGTCGGCCAGCAGGTCCAGGTTGCCGGGCATCATCGTGAGCGTCTCGCCGTTGACGCGGTACTCCGTGCAGACCGCGACCTGCTCGAAGGGATTGAGCACATCCAGCAGCGTCACGGCCAGGCCGGTGGCGCCGTTGATCTTCGCCGAGGTCCGCAGGGCCACGCCATCGAGCCAGCCGCAGCGGCGCGGGCGGCCCGTGGTGGTGCCGTACTCCTTGCCGCGCTCGCGAATGAGCTGGCCGGTGTCGTTGTCCTGTTCGGTCGGGAAGGCCCCGGCCCCCACGCGCGTCATGTAGGCCTTGTTGACGATGATCACGTCGTCAATGGCCGTCGGCCCGACGCCGGTGCCCAGACAGGCGGCTCCCGCCACCGGGTGGGAGCTGGTCACGAACGGGTAGGTCCCGTAGTCCAGGTCCAGGTAGGTCCCCTGCGCGCCCTCGAAGATGATGTTGGCGCCCCGGGCCATCTGGTCGAAGACGACGGCCCGCGTGTCGCCGATGTGGCCGCCAAAGACGGGCACGTACTGCCAGACCTCGTCCACGACAGCGTCCACGTCCAGGGGGTCGGCGCCATACAGGGCGGCGATGATCTTGTTCTTCTCAGCCAGTTGGCCGGTCACGCGCTCCCGCAGGACGTCCTTGTCCAAGAGATCCCACATGCGCACCGGTTGCGGCATGCGCGCCGCTTTGTCCGTGTAGGTCGGCCCAATGCCCCGCAGGGTCGTGCCGATGACGCTCTTGCCCCGCGACTCCTCCTGGAGGCGATCCAGGACGATGTGATAGGGCATGATGACATGGGCGTTGCCGCTGATGCGCAGGCCTTGGCACGACACGCCGCGCTCGCGCAGGCCTGTGTATTCCTCGGCCAGGCACTGGGGGTCAATGACTGTGCCGTCGCCCATCAGGCTGAGCACGTGGTCGTGCAGGATGCCCGACGGGATCAGGTGGAGCTTGAAGGTCTCGCCCCCGACGACGACAGTGTGGCCGGCGTTGCTGCCGCCCTGGTAGCGGACCACCACGTCGGCCTGCTCGGCCAGCAGATCGGTGATCTTGCCCTTGCCTTCGTCGCCCCACTGGGCGCCCACGACTACGGTACACGGCATGGCTTGGCCTCCTCAGTCGCGCTCAGCCGAGCGCGCACGGCAAAAAGGGCTCAAGGGGTGCCCTTGAGCCCTTCGGTCTCAGGTATGCACGGGCCTTGCGGTTCCCGTGGAGTTCTTATAGCACAGGGCGGGGTGCGAGTCAAGAAAGGCCGCTCTGCGAGATGGGCGCCCTGGCCCGGAAGAACGTCTACCCGCCTCCAGCAGCGGCCGGGGCCGGCGTCGTCGGCGTGGCCGGGCCCGGGGGCGTCGTCGGCGTGGTCCCGGCCGGAGCGGTGCCCGGGGCCGGGCGCAGCTCCGGGTAGATCGGCTGGTTGAGCTTCACACTGTCCCGGTAGCGCTTCAGATCCTGCAGCAGGCTCTCCAGCCGCACGATGAGCTGTTCCAGCGTGCCGTCCCCGGCGATGGCCTCATAGCACTCCACTTCGCCCATCTGCACAAACCGGTCCGAGCCCCAGTTGCTGAGGATGACGAGCCGCAGGTAGCGGGCCTCGACGGGGATGAAGTCGAAGGTCTGCGGGAGTGGCTTGTTCAGGAGCGTCCCGCGCTTCACCAGCGCCCACGGCCCGTCGGGGGTCGTCGCCGAGACGTACAGCTCGAAGTCCCGCGCGCCGCGCCCGATGAGCGTGGGCTCAATGGTGGTCGGGTCAATCACGATCCGGCTGATCAGGCGGGTCTGGACAGGGTCGCCGGGCAGGGCGAAGACGAGCCAGGCTGGATTGCCCGGCGTCGGCGGGATTTGGGACGACCAGCCATGCGAGTTCGCCGGACGGAACGTCCCCGTGACGTGCTGACCATCAATCAGGTTTGTGGCCTGCCACTGGGGTACGGGTTGCTTGAACTCATCAACCATCTGACCGGAGAAGGCGATGACGCGGCCCCCGTTGGCCGCCAGCAACAGGTTGGTGCTGCCGGCGGTGAAGCCGATGTCGTTCTGTCCCCAGGCAGCGCCGGCAGTCAGGAGCACGGCGATCAGGGCATGGATGCGGGGCATAGGGCTAGCCTCTTTCTGGTATGGGAAAGACAAACGCGCGGCCGTCGCGGCTACGGCTGGGCCACCAGCGGATACTGCTCGGCGAACACCACCTGGTCCTGGTGGTAGACCTCGATGGTGGCGTTGCCGACGAGAATCACGTCCCATTCGCGCGAGACGCCGGGGTCGAGGGTGCCGCTGCCCACTGCGACGCCGCGGCCAGTGTCGTCGCTCTTGGTGATCTGCACCTTCTGACCGTGCTGCTTACCCGTGGCGGACACTTTGACCGTGAACTTGCGTTCGGCGGTGTTCGCGCTCTGGTAGCCTTCAACCTGCCGGATCTCGACGACCGGGTCTTCGGCGACGTCGGAGCCCTTGTCCGGCCCGACCGGAGTGGTGTCGGGCGGCTTCTCGGGGCCACGACTGACGGTGATGTCCACCGCCGTGCCGGACTCGACCTTGGTGCCCGCCGGGATGGCCTGGCTGACGATCTGCCCCGCGGGGATCTCGGCGTGGTAGACCTGGTTGGTCTCCCCGACCTGCAGGCTGGCCTCCTGGAGGCGTTCGGAAGCTTCGGCCACCGTGCGCCGGCGCACATCCGGCACCGTCACCGTGCGCTTTCCCCGCCGAATCACGAGGTTGACCAGCGTCGTGGCCTCGACGGACTCCTCGATATCGGGCACCTGCCGGATGACCGTGCCCTCCGGCGCCGTGTCATCCTCCTCGTACGTCACCTTCCCCACCTTCAGGCCGGCGCCCTCGATGACCGTGGTGGCGTCGGCCAGCGTCATTCCTCTGACAGACGGCACCTGGACTTTCCTCGGGGTCTGCCCGGGGTAGAACGCCGCCTTGACCAGCAGCGACACCCCGATCAGGGCGACCACGCCGAGGACGACGGCCAGGGCGGTGGCTGCGGCAACACTGCCGGGGTGGCGTTCCGGAGCGGCCGGCGCGGGCCGAGGCAGCGGCGCCGACGGCGGTGGCTCGTCCTGCGGGGGCCCCACCGGCAACGTGGAGGGGCTCAGCCGCATCGTCGCCTCGTCGCCGCCGGGGCTCAGCACCCCGGTCCGATCCAGTTCGATGCCGTCCGCGATCTTCTCCAGGTCCACCAGCAACTCTTCGGCCCCGCGATAGCGCCGCGTCAACTCCCGTGACATGGCCTTGTTGATGACGTATTCGGCCGAGGGCGTAACGTTGGGGTTCAGCGCTCGCAGGGCGGGAGGACGCTCCCGCACGTGGCGGGCGGCGATCTCCGCCGGCGTCGCGCCCGAGAAGGGCGGCCGGCCGGTGACGCACTCAAACATCACGACCCCAAGGGAGTAGATGTCCGACTGCGCCGTGGCGGGCGCGCCCTGCGCCTGCTCGGGCGAAATGTAGTAGGCCGAGCCCAGCACCAGGCCGGACTCCGTCAGGCCGCCGTCGCCGATGGCGGCGGCGATGCCGAAATCCGACAGCTTCACCCGGCCGTCGTCGGTGAACAGGATGTTGTGGGGCTTGACGTCGCGGTGGACCAGGCCCTGCTTGTGGGCATAGGCCAGCGCCCGGGCGCACTGGATGCTGACCTCGAGCACCTTGCGCAGCGGCAGGGGCGCGTACTCCTTGATGATCCGCTTCAAGTCCGGCTCGGGGAGGTACTCCATGACGATGTAGTACGTGTCCCCGTCCACGCCGGTGTCATAGATCTGGACGATGTTGGGATGGTTCAGCTTGGCGGCAGCATGGGCCTCACGACGGAAGCGGGCCACAGTCTCCGGGCTCTCGGCCATCTCCGGGCGGAGGATCTTGACGGCCACCGTCCGCTCCAGCGTCGTGTCCAGCGCCTTGTAGACGAAGGCCACGCCGCCCTCGCCGATCTTCTCGTCCAGGCGATAGCGTCCCGCGATGAGTGAGCCTACCATGTGTGCTTCACCACCTTTGCCGTCCGTATCGGGTGCGGCTCAGTGTCCGTTGCTGCGATGGCGAGTGCTACCAGGGCTGTTCGGCACAACACCAGGCTGCGACTGCTTCCTCTGCTACTGGGCCTTCTCCAGCAGCAGCGCGAGCACGTGGCGGGCGATCGGTGCGGCGCTGCCCGAGCCGCTGCCGCCGCCCTCGACGATCACCGTCACGACCACCCGCGGCGCCTCGGCGGGCGCAAAGCACGTGAACCAGGCGTGCGGCGGCCCCTGCGGGTTCTCGGCCGAGCCGGTCTTGCCCGCGACGGTCGTCAGCGACAGGGCTGCGGCCCGCCCGGTACCCTTTTCGACCACGTCTACCATCATACCTTTGACCTGCTCGGCGGCCTCGGGGCTGATGCCCTGCCCGAGGTCCTTGGCCTCCCCCTGCATGAGGATGCGCTTGCGGGGGGTGCGGACCTGCGAGACCAGGTAGGGCTGCAGCACGCGGCCCTCATTGGCGATGGTGGCCGTCAGCCGCGCGATCTGCAGCGGCGACAGCAGCGTGGCGCCCTGCCCGAAGGAGGCCTCGCTGAGGGCCACTTCGCCCTTGAAGCCCCGGAAGTCGTACATGCGCCCACGGGCGCTGGGCAGGGCCAGATCGGCCTCGTCCAGCAGGTGCATCTGCTTGACGTACTTGATGAAGTTCTCGACCCCGATCTCCTGGCCCAGCTTGGCGAAGGCGATGTTGCACGAGTCCCACATCGCCTTGTCCAGGTCGAGCTTGCCGTGGCCCCCGGAGACGCGGCAGACGACCCTGGCCCGGGCCACACGTTCGGTGCCCTGGCAGGTGAAGACCGTCTCCGGGGTGGCGATCTTCAGGTCCAGGGCCGCGGCGGCGGTGAAGATCTTGAACACCGACCCGGGCGCGTACAGCCCATTGACGGCCCGGTCCAGCTCCGGCGACTGCGGATCGAAGCGGAAGAGGTTGTACTCCTCCTGGGTGGACAGGACGCGAACCGGGTCATAGGCGGGGGCACTGACGAGTGCCAGCACCGCGCCGGTGCGCGGGTCGAGCGCCACGACGGCGCCCCGCCGCCCGGCCATCTCCGCGGTCGCGAGCTTCTGGGCGGCCGAGTTGATCGTCAGGACCACGTCATTCCCGGCTGGCTCCCCCCGCAGCAGGTCCTCCCACGGGCTCGCATAGCGCCCCAGGCCGTGCAGGGGCTCACGCAGGCCCTTTTGCAGTCCGGACGCGGCGTTGTAGCCGGTCAGGTGGGCGAACTCCGATCCCTCGGGGTACGTCGTCTTCCATAGCGCCCCCTCGCGCGTCCGCCCGAGGATGGGTACGCCGTCCGCGGTGTAGAGGCGACCGGGCTCAATGCGCCCGGTCTGCTCGATCTGCCGCCGGTTGTTCGGGTCGGCATTCAGCCGGTCCGCGACGATGACTTGCCACCACGTCAGCAGCAGGATGATGGCCGCGAAGCCCACGAGGCTCAGGCGCATGAGGTTGCGGATGGGGGCGCGGAAATCAGCCACGCTCCGCCTCCTCCCGCGACAGCGCCAGCAGCAGCCCCAGGGCGATGAAGTTCACGACAACGGACGTGCCGCCGTAGCTGACGAAGGGCATGGTGATGCCGGTCAGCGGAATGAGCCTCAGCGCGCCGCCGGCGATGATGAGCGTCTGCAGGGCGAACACGACGGCCAGACAGGTGGCCAGCAACATGCCGAACTGGTGGCGCGACCGCAGGCCGATGGCGAAGCTGCGGACCGCGACCAGGACGTAGGTCAATAGCAGCGCCAGGGCGCCCAGCAGCCCCATCTCTTCCCCGATGACGGGGAAGATCATGTCGGTGCCGGCTTCCGGGATGAGTTCCGGGTAGCCCCGTCCCAGGCCCTGACCGGTGAGCCCCCCGGAGCCCAGCGCGAACAGCCCGTTGAGGATCTGGTAGCCCCGGCCGCCGGGGTCGGCCCACGGGTTCGTCCAGGCCTCGAAGCGGATGTGGATCGTGGAGCCGCTGGACGAAGCATAGTAGGCCCCGACCATCCCGACCAGGAAGAAGATGGCGGCCAGCAGCGGGTACGTCTTCCGGCCGGTGGCGACGTAGCTGACGGCGATGAAGAGGCCGAAGAAGAGCACGGCGGCCCCGAAGTCATGCTGGGCCACGAACGTCGCCAGGAAGAACAGGACGACGAGCAGCAGCGGGCCCATGTACTTGAGGGCGGGGAGCGTGAAGCGTCCGGCCCGCTTGACCTGCTCCTGGATCATCTCGCCCTTCTCGGCCACATAGCCGGCCAGGAAGATGCACATCAGCACCTTGGCAACTTCGGTCGGCTGGAACACGAAGACATCGCGAATCCCCAGCCACAGCCGCGCCCCGTTCTTCTCGATCCCGATCTGCGGGATCATGGTGGCCACCAGCAGCAACAGCGCGCCGATGCCGGCCAGGTACTTGTGCCGTGCCAGGTCGCGCACGTCATCCACGAGGAAGTACGTCGCCAGCATGAGCGCCAGGCCCAGGATCATCCACAGGACCTGCTTGGAGCCCAGCAGCGGGTCAATGCGCCACAGAGCGATGATGCCCAGACCACACAGCAGCGAGACACAGGGCAGCAGCAGGGGGTCGCGCCGCTCGCCGCCGACGCGCAGCAGGAGGCTGGCGAGGATGAAGCCGCCGCTGACGGCGGTCATGCGGAGGGCCCGCAGGGGCGACTGGTGCAGCGCCAGGCACACGAGCGCCAGCCCCAGCGTCGAGATGACAGCGCTGAAGACAAGCAAAGCCAGTTCCTGGCGGCGGGTGTCGGAAATCGCGGGTTCCTCTTAGCGGGCGCTACGGTATTCGAAGGTGACGGTGCCGATGGTGATCTGGTCGCCGCCCTGCAGGATGACGTCCTCAGCGACGGGGCGGCCATTGTGGAAGGTGCCGTTGGTGCTGTTGCGGTCGCGCAGGATGCGCTGGCCCTGCTGCAGGAAGATCATGGCGTGGTGCTGCGAGCAGAAGCGGTCGTGCAGAACGATGCCGTTGTCCGCAGCCCGCCCGATGGTGACGGCCGCGGTGAGCGTCAGGGCCTGGCCGGGCTGGAAGTCCGACTGCCCGGCGTCCGTCACGACCAGCGCCGCCATCACCGGGCCTGCTACGACCGGCGGCGGCGCCGCGGCCGGCTTCACGGGCGCGGGAGACGGCGCCGGCGCAGGGGCAGGAGCCGGAGCGGCCACAGGGCTACCGGCGGGCGCCGCTGGAGCCGCGACCGGCGGCGACGAAAATTCTCGACCCGCGCTGTCAGTTCTTCGCGCCAGGCTGGTGGAGATTCGGGTTGTTCGCCCGCCTCCACGGCTGGCGACAATTCGCTCCCGATATCCAGCGTTGTGACCGCTTGGGGACTCACGCGCTCTTCCTGCGCCACTTCTTCCTGGCGCGACGGTTGGCCGTGAGCAGACG
>CAZZDO010000091.1:0-9443 GCA_964653205.1 uncultured Armatimonadia bacterium
GCTTCCAGCCGGCATTGTCGTGGACGCGTGCCCGACCCATTACCGAGGCGGCTGGTTCTCGGCCAGCACCTCCTCCACCCAGTCCATGAACCGCTGGGCTTGCTTCATGAGCCGTTCGGCGGTCTCGGGCCGCACAGGTTGCCCGCGGTACTGCACGGCGGTCTTGTGTTCGAGTACCTCGGCGAACTGTCGGGCTCGTCTGGCCGCCTCCGCCTCGTGCCGCGTGCCCTTGCAGGCCGCCTGCATCTCGCGCGCGGCCCGAGCATGAGAATCCCCGCCGGGGACCGCACCGATCAGCGCCAGGCAGAGCGCATCATTCGCCGCGATGGCAGCCAGGATGATGCTGCTCAACGCCTGGTTCACGTGCTGCGGGTCGTAGACAATCTCCGCTGCTTCCCGGAACCGGCGCGCCTCGGCAAGGTAGTCTTGCCACGTTGCCATGATCGCTCGAGGGCCTCCAGGCTCTGGCCGTGGAGCCGGATCCCTTCGCGGCGAACGTTCGCCCAGAAGTCGCTGCCATCCTCCGCCGCCTGCTCGAGTTCCGCCACGTCCATCACGAGCCACGACAGAGCCAGGGAGTACTTGTCCGCTGCGGCCAGGCAGGCCTCGCGCACTTGCGCTTCGGCAGCCTCGGTGCGCTCAGGCACGACGAAGAGCAGGTCGGTATCACTCCCGGCCCTCGCGTCGAGGCGGGCCTCACTGCCGAACAGCACAATGGCGACCGCCTCCGGGAGCTGCCGGGCCACGTTCTCGACAGCGTGGCGGTATCTGGCACTCTCGATCTCGAACAGGTCGCGGAGAGCAGCCACGATCCCGGAGGCGTCGTCGCCCATCTCATAGGTGATGACCCGTCCATGGTCGTGGGCGCGCAAGACGCCCGAGAGGGCGAGTTCGCGCAACTGCCGCGACGCATGCCCCGGGTCAACACCCGCGCGGCGCGCGATCTCGCGACCGTTCAGGGCCGATGGCGAGCGCATGAGCACGCGCAACAGGCCCACCTTGGCGCGCGAGGACAGGATATCGTCAAGCGGATTGCGAAGCCACACCGTCTCCTGGGTCCCTTCTTGTGTTGCGTATAAGCATCATATGATGTTTATAAGCAGCATCTTAGCACGGGCGTACGGTTCTGTCAACTGCCGCGCCATGGTGGTCAACATCTCGGGGCGGGGGGACAAGGACTGCGCGGAGGCGGCGGAGGTGTTGGAGAGGGAGGGGCTGTGAGCCTGGGCCGTGCGCAGGCCAGCACCGGGGCCAGCTGACACGTCTATTCCGGCGTGGCTACGGCCGTCGGCGGTCTGACCAGGCCTGCCATGGCGAGAGCGCAGAAGACGGCTCCGGCGCCGAAGGTGGCCGGGGCCCCAAAGCGATCCCACAGCAGCCCTGCCAGGGCGCTGGCGGCCAGCATCGCGCCGCCGCTGACGAGGCTGAAAAGGCCATAACCAGTGCCGCGCAGATCGGGGGGCACGGTGTCGGCGACCATTCTGGCGAAAAGCCCCTGCGTCATCCCCATGTGCAGCCCCCACAGGGCCACTCCGACCAGAACCGTCGCCCAGTGGCCATTGGTCGCCAGCACCGCGTCGGCGCAGATGAGCACCGCCAGCCCCAGCGCCAGCAGTGTGCGGTGCGGCATGCGGTCCGACAGCCGCCCAAACGGGTAGGCGGTCAGCGAGTACACCAGGCTCATCACGACCATCACCAGGGGCACGAATGCGACCGGCACTCCGGTCTGACGGGCGCGCAGCACGAGGAAGGCTTCACTGAACCGGGCGAACGTGAACACTGTGCCGACGGCCACCACCCACCAGTACGGGCGACTGAGCCGGGCGAGGTTCGTCCGGCGGATGGGGTTGGTGCGGCGTGCCGCCGCGGCCCGATCCGGCTCGTGCACTCCGGCCGCCAGGAGCCCCACTGCCAGCAGGCCCGGGACCACCGCCACCCAGAAGACCGCGCGGAAGTCGTCGTGCCACCACAACATCAGGCCGACCGCCAACAGCGGCCCGACGAATGCGCCCACGGTGTCGAGTGACTGCCGCAGGCCGAAGGCCGCACCGCGCATCTCGGCGGGCGTAATGTCCGCCACCAGGGCGTCACGGGGCGCCCCGCGCACCCCCTTGCCGATGCGATCCAGCAAGCGAGCTGTCACCACGACGCTCAGGTCCGGCGCCACGGCGAACAGCGGCTTGGTCAGCGCCCCCAACCCGTATCCCGCCAGCGCCAGCCCCTTGCGCTTGCCCAGGACGTCGGCGAGCACCCCCGAGAAGGTCTTCGCGACCAGCACCGTGGCCTCGGCGACCCCCTCGATCAGCCCCACCGCCAGGGCGCTCGCCCCCAGGACAGAGACCATGAAGAGGGGCAGCAGGCTGTGGACCATCTCGGAGGAGATGTCCATGAACATGCTGACGAAGCCCAACACCCAGACGCCGGTAGGGATGTGGGGGCGAGTGGCGGTGCTGCTAGGTTCGGTCATCGTGGTCCTCCGGCGGAACTGGTCCGCCCGTTGCTTCGCTGCTGCTCGCACCGATACCTCCGTCACGATCCTCGATACCGGAACGAGGGCAGGTCCCCCTCCTCCCCCTCACGAACCCTCGCCTCATGCTCACCCGACCCCTCCTCATCTCACTCCTCCTCATCCCCACCCTCGCCCTCGCCGACATTGAGGTCGGCGGGATTGTGCTCACGGAAGGGCCGCAGGACCTTGTGCAGGTCACGGCCAATGAGTGGGCCTGGCGCGGGGGGGCTGAGACTTATCCCTGTGTCTCCTTCACCCTCAGGTCCGGGCGCTTCACCTATGAGATCCGCCATGACCGCAAGTCCGGCAATGGCACCATCGGCCTGTCGCTGCCGACGCAGTGCAACTGGTACCAGGCCGGGATGATGCACCTCTTGCTGGACGGCAAGCGGTTCGAGCTGCTGCCCGCCAACGGGGAGACCGTGCAGACCGTGTCCGGGCGCCAGGGGATGGTGCGGCTGTCGTGGGAGAATGAGCAGGCGAAGCTGCAGATGACGTTCGTGCTGCGGGCCGGGGAGGACCGGCTGTATGTGGAGATGGCGCTGCAGCCGAAAGGGGAGTTGCACGAGGTGGCCGTGGACTTCCAGAACTATGTCTCGGGCTACAACCATGAGCCGAAGCATGTGCTGTGGACGCCGGTGCGGACGCTCGACCAGCCCGGGCGGCAGAACCTGGACGTGACCAAGGAGAGCGCGGTGTTCTTCAGCGACGCCACGCTCGACCCGGAGACCCACCCCGGGGCCGCGGGGCCGAGCGCGTTTGTGTTCGACGCAGCGGAGGCGACCGGGGCGTTCGTGAATGTCGGCGGCTACGGTGTCAGCGGGCGGCTCACCTACAAGCCGCAGGCGCGGCGGCTGCGGTTCTGTCTGTGGGAATACCCCGCGCGCGGCAACGCCGAGGCGCTGGCGGCCTTCAAGGGCGCCCATCAGCAGGCGGCCGAGGAGATGGTGCGGCCCGGCTTGTTTGACGTGCCGGCCGGGGCAGGAGGTGCGCCATGAGAGCCCTGCTCGCCGTCACTCTGCTTCTGATCGCCGCGGCAGGACATGCCGCCGAGCCGCAGGACAACCTGTACACCGGGGTATCCGATGAGATCGTGACGCCGCATCTCACGTGGGCGAGGCCGTATGCGCTGGGGACGACGCGCGTGCTCGTGATCGCGCCGGCGTGGGGGCAGCGGGAGACCGTGGAGCTGCAGCAGCGCTTCGACTGCGACTGCCGCGCGGTGATGACCGAGACGCATGGCAGCCTCGCGCAGGAGGCGGGGTTCCTGTCGGCCGACAAGGTCGCGGCGCGCTTTGACCAGGGGCTGGCGTGGCAGCCGGATGTCATCGTCATCGGCGGGCTGAACTGGGGGATGCTGCTACTCGAACACCGGGCGGAGATCCTGCGGCAGGTGCTTGCCGGGGCGGGGCTCGTGTACGTCGGGCCGCCGAAGAACGATGAGTTGGCGCAGCTCTTCAGCCGCGGCGTCGAGGACCGCAGCGCGGCCATCGCCGCGGGGGTGCCGTGGGACACGCTGACGGCATTCAAGAACCGCCGGCCCGCGGAGGTCATCAAGTCGGGCACCTTCGGGCAGGGGCGCTGGGTGGCGCTGAACTACCAGACGAACTCGACCAACCAGTCGCTGACGCCGAGCCTGTGGCCGTGGCCGGCGGAGTGGGAGTACGAGCCCTACATCAACCTCGTGGGGCGGGCCGTGCTGTGCGCGGCGAAGAAGGAGCCGGCGACGGCGCTGGCGGCCCCGACGCAGGACGCCTTCGCGCGGGTGGACCTGCCGGCCGCGCTGGTGTTGCCGGTGAAGCTGCCGGCGGGGCAGACGGCGAGGCTCGGCGGGTGCCTCATGCGTCTGCCGGACGGCAACGCGCAGCCCTTCGCGGCTGTGGCCGTGGCGAACAGGCAGGCGAAGCTGGCGCTGCCGGTGCTGCCCGACGGGCGCTATCTGGCGCACCTCGTGCTCGCCGACGCGCAGGGGCGGGCGCTGGACTGGGGGAGCTTCCCCTTCACAGTGTCGGCGCCGCTGTTGGGGGAGTTGCATCTGCCGCGGGCGGCGTATGACGCGGGCGACACGATCGAGGGGCGGGTGACACTCGCGGCGCCGCTGGGGCCGGGGCAACGGGTGCGGGTACGGCTGGTGGACAACCACGGGCGGCTACTCGCCGAGGCGACGGCCACTGCCGGGCAGGACGTCCCCTTCAGCTTCCCCAACGTGCAGCCGCTCGGGACGTCGGTGCATCGGATCGAGGCCGCGGTGCTGGACGCGCGCGGGGAAGTGCGAGTCAACAGCACCATCGTGCCGATTCGCTACCGGGCGCGGCCGGCGTTCCACCTGGCCTGCTGGGAGGAGTCGGAGGTGGATTACATCTCCGGGCTGTGGTACAAGCGCTTCCGCGAGCTGGGGATGGACGCCATCTTCTATCGCTCCGACCGCGGCAACCGCGAGGCCGCCGCGCGGATGATCGCCGAGGCCGACCTGTTCGGGGCGTCGGCCTTTGCGGGCTACTATCCGAAGAGCGAGCCGGGGGAGTTTGGGCCCGTCCACAAGCCCTGCCTGCATGACCCCGACTACCAGCAGAAGAGCCGCGAGGCTGCGCGTCGCTCCGAGCCCTTCGCGCTGCATGACAACCTGTTCTACCCGTCCGGCAGTGACGCCGGGATGCGGGGCAACTGCTTCTCGCCGCCGACGCTGGCAGCGTTCCGGCAGTGGCTGGGGCAGCGATACAGGAGCATCGCGGAGCTGAACGCGGCGTGGGGGACACAGTTCGCCAGCTTTGACGCGGTGGTGCCCGTAGCTGCGCCATTCACGGCGCCCTCTGGCGCTACGGGCGCGACAGGCACGACGGGCGCGATAAATCGCGCCGCTACTTCCTGGCTGGAGCACACGCGCTTCATGGAGCAGAGCTACCGCGAGCATCTGCAGGAGGTGGCGCGGGAGATCAAGGGCTTCGACCCGCAGGCGCTGTTCGGCGAGGACGGCTATGGCTGGTTGAACTCCAGCGACGGGGCGGACTGGTGGAACCTGCTGCACGACTGGGGCTTCGTGAACCTGTACACGTACCAGGATCCGCCGCAGATGGAGATCGTGCGGTCGCTCGCGCGAAGCTGCCCGAACCTCAAGCTGCGCAGCCTGTACTGGGGGTCGTACGACGGGCAGTTCGGCAACCAGCACTTCATGCGGTGGCTGCCATGGTATGCGCTGCTGCACGACTACAACGGGCTGTTCTGGTGGGTGGCCAACGGCAAGGCGACGTACGGGTCGGCGCCGGGCATCGCCGGGCCGGACTTCCGCGTCACGCGGACCTATCAGACGAGCCTGAACGAGATCCAGGACATTCGGCGAGGCATCGCCGAGTTGATTCAGCCGGCGCAGCGGCGGCATGACGGCGTGGCGATCTTCTACGACCAGACGGCCGTGCATGCCGTCACGGCGTACAAGCATCCGTCGGCGCTGGTCGGCGCGTACACCATCTTCCAGGACCTCTTCGCCGATCTCGGGCTGCAGTACGACTACGTGGCCGGGGCGCAGGTGGAGCAGGGGCTCCTGCCCGAGCAGGGCACTCGCGTGCTCGTGACGGCGCAGGCGCTGGCGCTGTCGGACGCGGCGGCCAAGCAGATCAGGGACTTCGTGAACAAGGGCGGGATGGTCGTCGCCGATGTGCTGCCGGGGCAGTATGACTCGCTCTTGCGTCCGGCGGCGAACGGGTCGCTATTGGCGGACATGTTCGGGGCGCCCGGCGAGACGAAGGCCGTGGGCAGGGGCTTTACGCACCTGTTGGCCGATTGGCCGGCGCGGTATCATTACCAGCGCACCGACAAGGCGGCGCAGGAGGCGCGCGATAGGCTGCAGGCGATTCTGCAGCCGCTGAAGCTCGCCCCGCCGGTGACGTTCGCGGGGGCGGACGGGGCGCGCCCGCCGGGCCTGGAGACCGTGGCGTACGACCACGACGGAACGACCTTCGTGGGGCTCCTCAACGACAGCGCGAAGGCGATCAGCGGGGAGGCGCAGGCGGCGCGGCCGGCGCGGGTGTACGACGTGCGGGCCCATGCGGACCTCGGGGCGACGGCGGCGTGGCCGGTGGCACTCGAGCCGGGGGAGACGAAGCTGTTCGCGCTGTGCCCGTACGCAGTGACGGGGCTGCAGATCAAGGCCGCGAAGAGCGCCATCGTGGCCGGGCAGCCGTGGCAGGCGCAAGTGCAGGTGCAGGCGCAGGGCGGGCCGCCGAACGCCGCGCATAGCTTCGTCGTCGAGGTGACGGACCCGGCGGGGAAGGCGCGGCCGCTGTACGGGCAGGCGGTGGCGGCGGAGGCGGGCGGCGTGGCGACGATTGGCATCCCCGTCGCGCTCAACGACGCGCCGGGGCAGTGGCGGGTGCGGGTGATGGAGACGGTCCGCGGACAAAGCGCCGAGGTCGTCGTGACGATAGCGGCGCCGAAGGGGTAAGGACGCCCAGAGGGCCAGCGTCAGGGGTATGGGGTGGGGAGAGCGCGGTAGGCGCGCCGGCATTCGAGCCCGCGGTCCACGGGGCTACTTCAGCCGGAAGGTCCGCTCCGCCTTGCCATCGGGTGCGGTACGTGTCAGGCTCACGTCTTCGCTGAGGTCCAGCCGATCCGTCAGCCCGTCTCCCCGCGTGAGCATTGCCCCCGCCGCCTGGGCGGCGGCCGCCGTCAGCGGCCACTTGTCTCCCTCGCCCGGCACTAACGCAAAGACCATCACGCTCGGCCCCGTCGCCTGCCAGCGGAAGACGGCAGTGGGGATCGGCTTGAGCACGTTGTGCGTGCCGGTCGGCAGCCAGCCCTGTACCATCGGCTCCTTCTGCCCCTGGATGATCTGTACCTCGGGCAACCGCGGCGCCAGCGGGATGACTCGCAGGCCCGTCCCCTCCACCTCCACCGTGACCGCGTGGGTCGTGTCGTCCACCGTCGCCTGCGGGGCGTCGAGATGGAACAGGGCCTCGTACGTGTGCGGCTGGTCGTCAGCGGGCTGGAGGCGGTCAATGACGAGCCAGTAGTCGGGCTTGACGAACAGCACCTGCCGCGTGTGGGCGACCTGCACCTCGTTCTTGGGGCCAAAGCCGCTGTCATACGTGCCCTGGGCGAAGTCAAACTCGTCGCTGGTGAACCAGCGGCTTTCGTACGGCTGCTCGGTCACGCGCGTTTCGGGGCGGGTGCGGCGGTTCTGCTCCTGGCCGTCCACGTGGATGACGTTGTGGGCGCGGCTGGACAGCACGTAGCGCCGCCAGTCGGAGCGGTCATAGGAGTAGACGCCGGCTTCGGTCAGCAGCCGCCGGGGGCCTTGCTGGAGGATGAGGCTGAGTTGATCTTCGTGCTGGTGGGCCGCGCCGTAGGGGCCGGCCTCGAAGAAGAGATACTTGTCTTGCGGGCCCCAGCCGGTGCGCATCATGCTCCAGCCGGCGTAGGGCAACTGCCACGAGGTACGCTCCGGCGCCGCACCTTCCTGGCGGTTGCCGGCGAGGTAGAGCCAGTCCCGGCGCTGCGGGAAGAGCGTCAGGCCCTGGCGCAGCATCCCCTGAACGCCATACCAGCCGGAGTCGTTGACGGCCGGAGCGTGGAAGGTCGGGCTGGCGATGGCGACGTAGTACTCGTAGCTTCGCTCCAGGCCGCTGACGAAGCTATCCGGCAGTGGGATGTTGTTGTGCCGGGCCAGCCCCAGCGCGCCCACGAGGTTGCCGACCGTGACGCCGTGATAGCCCGGGGTGAGTTCCTTCTGCGCGCCGTCGGGGTAGAATTGCCGGTCCATGCACTCGACGAGGCGGTCGCGCGCCGTCGTCAGCCATTGCGGCTGGTCCCTGAACTCCGGGAGCAGCACGGCCAGATGGAACAGCCCGTTGGCCTCCATCGCGCCCCAGTTGCTGTCCGGGTGGTAGGCGCGCGGGTCCAGCAGGTAGCGGACGTGATCGAGCAGGGACTGGAACATCAGCATCTGGGTGTCCACGTCGAAGCTCGGGGCGTCCTTGAAGTACGTGTAGGCCTGCCACCAGCTCTGGGCCATGCGGATGCCGGCGTCGAGACTCAGCGGCGCGCGGCCGTCTTCGAGGAAGGGCCCCTGAATCCAACCCGGGCCGATGAACACCGGCATGGCGTCCACCCATGAGCGCACCTGCGCGGCGAACTCGCGGGTGTACTTCTCGTCGTGCGTGGCCGCGTAGGCCTGGCCGAGCATGACCCATTCCATGTGGCGGTTGAGCGCGATCGGCCACTGGTCGTAGTCGTGCGGGTCCTCGTTCCAGCGGAAGGGCCAGTCCAGCTTCGTCGGCGGGCAACTGGCGAGGCGATAGGTGTGGGCGAGGGTCTCGTCGGCGCGGCTGATGACCCCGGGGGAGGCGGTCACCGCCAGTGGCGGGAGTGAGGGCGCGGTGCGGGTGCGCATGTGGGTGACGAAGGCGGCGCCGGCCCCCACGACGTCATCCCGAGCGAGGGCCTGCTTGACGGCGACGAGCTGCGGCAGGTCCAGATTGAGGGCCGCGAGCAGTTCCTTCCGGGGGTCGCACGCAGGGGATGTGGTCACGGTCACGTTGCGCCACCTCGCCCATTCCTCGTCGAAGTGGTAGGCCGACCAGACGACGGCGAGGACGACAGTCTGCCCGGCCAGCGGCCGCAGAGGACCCAGGGAGACTTCCCGCTCCCACGCCTTCCAGTCGGTGACATCGTCGCCCTGCGGGTGGACCATGTGCTGCCAGAGCAGGCCATCCTGGCCCGCCTGGAAGGCGAACTTCCGGGCCTGCTTCGGGTCAGTGGCGAGCCCGTCCCAGCCCTCGCGCGTGAAGGCGGCCAGGCGTAGCTCGCCGGAGCGCTTCATCTTCTCGTTGCCGATCTTGCAGTACGTCTGGTACTCCAGGTGCAGCAGGGCGGTGCGGCCGGTGGGGATCTGCCACTGGCGCCCGACGAGGACGATGCCGCGGAAGGCGCCCTGCTCGTC
>CAZZDO010000091.1:9543-15146 GCA_964653205.1 uncultured Armatimonadia bacterium
TCGTGGCGCGGCGTGAGGTCATCGGCGGGATAGCCCAGCAGCGTGTTGGCCTGCGCGAGGATGCCACGCCACTTCTGCATGTCGGCCTCGAGGGCCGAGGCGTCGGCGGCCGCGGCGGGGTTCAGGCGCACGTCGCGCAGGAACAGGAACATCCCCCGGTAGGCGTTGCGCTCGTCGGGAGCCTTGAAGAGCATGCGCGGGTCGTCACCCGCCACGGTGTAGAACCAGCGGACGTGCTCGGCCTCGTGGACGAGCGCCGCGGCGGCCTTGAAGGGCGGGCGGGTCTCGCCGGTGATGGCGTCTCGTTCGGTGAGGAAGACGGTGCCGGTCAGCGTCTCGACCGCACCTTCGCACTTGAGCGGCAGGTCCGGGCTAAGGAACGCGGGATCCTCGACGATGGCGACGCGGCGGACCCACTGCTGGACGAAGGCGGTGGTGGGCTTGCCGTCGCGCTGGGCGGCCTGCAGCAGCTTGCGCACTTGCGGGGCGAGCGCGTCCAGCGACACCAGGCGCGCGCCGGGCACGGGCTGCTGGGCGCTGGCTTTGCCAGCCGACGGCGGAGCGGTGGCTTTGCCGAGGCCGACGGCACGACGGACCTCACCGGCCGAGAGGTGCGCCCGACGGGCGGCAGCGCCCAGTTCCCACAGGCGCCGCACGATTGAGAGCACCGGCGCATCGGCCGGAGACAGCTCGGCAAACGCGGCGGCGTACGCCTTCAGGAACGCCTTACGCTCCGGGGCGTCGGCCGCGAGCGGTCCCTGGTCGGCGGCGGCGATCAGCGCCTCGGTGGCCTGCAACTCGGCGGTGTTGAGCCACTGCCAGCGGATCTGCGGCGCGGGGGCGGGAGTCGGGGGAGGCTCCGGCGCGGGCGCGGCCGGCGGCGGAGCCGGCCGGCACCCGACCAGCAGCAACAGCGCGCCCGAGGCCAAACAGAGCGTCAGCCTCGGGCGCGGCAGGAGTCGGGGGAGCGTTACGGTCATGTGCATGTTCACCAGAACGGGGCGGGTCAGCGTTTCGTTCCCCGGAACAGGCCGGCGATGGCCTTCACAACCCAGACGATGGCGGTCACGATCCACGTGACCAACATGACGAACGGTCAGCCATAGGCGGGCTGGTCAAGGCGGCAGGCCGGGCCGGAGGGCTCCGGCTCGTTCTGGTGGTGCGGGTCGTCAGTCATGTTGTCTATCCCAGAGTAGTCAGGTCGAAGTCCTCGGGCAGTGGGTCACGGAACAGGACGCCCTCAATCGTCCGACCATCCTCAAAGTCTTCGCTGAGGATGAACGGGATGCTGTTCTCCTTGGCGGTTGCCCAGATGAGGGCATCGTAGTAGGCCAGCTTGTGTCTTGCGGAGCCACGCACCGCGGTGATCAGTACGTCCCGGTGCAGGTGCAGTACGGGCCACGACGCCAAGTAGTCCTCGACCGCCTCGGCTGCGACATCGCGGGACAGCGGCGGATCGAGCTTGCGCGTTACCACGTTGAAGAACTCGCCGAGGACCTGAATGCTGAGAGAGCCCGCCCACCCACGCGCCAACTCCGCCAGTACGCACCGAGCCCGCAATTGCTTCGCAGGCTCTTCCGGGTCATACGCGTAGATCAGAATGTTGGTGTCGACGAGACAGGCGGGCCTCTCGTTCCTCATACGCGTCCTCTCTGCGCCATGTTCGCTTGCGGTATGGGACCTGCAACTTCGCTCGCTCTTCCATGAGTGCCAACTGGTTTGCCCAAGCCTCTTCCGCCGTTTTCTGCCGGCTCTCGGCGCGGGCCAATCCCTCCTCTAGGTACTCCCGTACCACCTCGGCCTCCGGCCGCCCCTCCAACATGGCACGTCGCTTGAGGCGCCCTTCCTGGTCCTGTGATATGTACATCTGTTTCCGGACCATGCGCGTTGTCGTCACGATGGCACTTCCTTACGATGTATACATCACAGTATACATCACATCTCCGGCTCGCGCAAGACCCGCCCTCACCTACAACCACTGCTTCCCCTTCGGGTCCTCCGTGCAGTACGCTCCTAGCACCTTGTTGATCGCCGCCGCGATGTGCTTGCAGTCGCTGGCGCTGTACCACTGGTTCAGCCCCACGCTGATCATGCGGTCGAACAGGTCGTCGGCCACCGGGCACTGGCCCTTTCTGTACTCCACCTTGCCGCCGGCCTTGAGGTACCGCTCGCAGCCGAACGGGCAGTCGTCCTGGCCCGGCCCGCCCTGCTTGAGCACCAGCGGGAACATGTGGTGGTAGATGTGCCAGTCCGGCGGGGCGTTGTCGCCGCGCATGCCGCACCCGACGCCCTCGGCGTTGAGCGCCGCGACGATCTGGCGGCCCAGCTCGATGCTCTCGGGGAAGAAGCGGAGCGTGTAGCCGACCTCGCCGTCCGGGTCGTTGAGCTGCTGGGGCGTGATCTCGGCGAAAGTCTTCAGTTGGCCCAGGATGCGCATCTTCATGTTGTGGAAGCGCTTGAACAGGGCCGGCATCTTCTTGAGCTGCACGGCGTCAATGGCCGCCTCGAGTTCGGACATGCGGTAGTTGGTGCCGACGAACAGCTCGCCGGGGTAGCGCTCGGGGCCGAAGCGCACCGGGCGCGTCAGGCCGCCACCCTCGGCCAGAATGCAGGCGGCGTCGTACATCTTCTCGCTGTTGGTGACGAGCATCCCGCCTTCGCCGCCGCCCACGATCTTGTACGAAGAGATGCTGAAGATCCCCAGGTCGCCCCACGTGCCGACGTACTGGCCCTTGACCTTCCCGCCACACGACTGCGCGCAGTCCTCGACCACGGGGAGCTTGTGCTTCTTCGCGACCTTCATGATCGCGTCCATCTTGGCGACGCTGCCCATGACGTGCGTGGGGGCGATGCACGAGGTACGCTTGTTGATGAGCGCCGCGATCTTGGTCGGGTCCATGTGCAGCGACTCGTCCACGTCGCAGAAGATAGGGATGCCCTTGGCCATGACGACCGCCATGGCCGTGGCGTAGAAGCCGATGGCGCTGCAGATGACCTCGGTGCCGGGCTTGACGCCGGCGGCCACGAAGGCGGCGTGCAGGGCCGCGGTGCCCGAGCTGGTGGGCAGGGCGTACTTGACGCCGAAGACCTCGCGGGCCACGCGGGCGAAGGCCTGGTTGCAGGTCTCCTTCATGCTCGAGTAGTAGTTGGCGAGGTACGGCCCGCCGGCGAAGTCCTCGTCGGAGAGGGCGTCACTCACGCGCTTGACGGCCTCGGCGGGCAGGGCGAAGCGTTCGACGACGGCCATGAACTCATCTTTGCCGATCTTGGGCTTGCCCTTGCCCTGGATGGTGGTAACGGCTTTCAGGCCGCCCTCAAGGGCGAGCTTCTGTTGCTGACGTTCGGTTTTGGACACTGGATGCTACCTCTCCATCTGCAATCTCAGGAACATGCGGTTTGACAGCGGTGCGATGAGCGGTATAATGACACTAATGCGATCGCTCGCAGGTGGACGACCCGTAAGGGTCGGCGTGAAATAGGCCCCCGTCAGGGGGTCTTTTCATTTGCAGGACAGCCACACCTTGCCGTAGCCGTTCACGACCCCAGTCTGGCTGTCGGTACTGAACTTCGCGCCCACGGCCTCGCGGACGGCGCCGCCGAACCGGCCCTCGGCACCCTCGGTGTACCCTCTCTCCAACAGACACGCCTGCTTCACCGGATGTGCGAGCACATCCGCCAACTGCAGGCCAGCGATGTTCGCCCGCTTGTCCTGGATCTTGATGTCCTTGCTGGTCAGAGCGCGCTGGTGCTGTTCGTGCGACAGCGCTAGCGTACCGCTCTCGTACACCCGAGTGTACGCCTGGCGGAGTTGCAGGTCCTCCTCCCGTCCTCGCGACTCTGCCATCACGTCGCCCACGGCGTTCTTGTTGTTCAGCCAGCCGCTGTAGCGGTCCAATAGCGCCGCCATGCAGTAGTGATACGGGTGGAAGGAGGATGAGTCGCTGTTGAGGTGCCCGTGCTTATCAATGATGACACAGACCATCCTGAACCTGGCCGCGGCGATGACCTCAAGCAGGCCCTTGTCAAACGCCCTGGCCTTCGCCTCGTCGTGCAGGACACCAAAGGCGCTCTTGCGGTTGATGATGTCGGAACGGTGCAGCACGACCGGCTTGTCAGGACGCGGGCCGAAGATGTCCCGTTTGAACTTCTCCAGCGCGTCGGCGAAGGCCACGTAGTCGTCGTGCTGGCGGAACCAGACGCCGAGCAGGGCGAGGTAGCGATGCGCGGGGTCATCGAGAAGCTTGTAGGCATGATCGCCCGACTCGTCCACGTAGAGCCGGTAGCGGTCTGGTCGGGCTACCGGTGCGCTCATCGCCCCTCCAGCTTGGTGACGGCCTTCAGCCCGCCCTCAAGCGCGAGCTTCTGCTGCTGGCGTTCGGTCTTGGACACTGCGGTATCTCCTCCTGGTCATCAATCATCCTGCGGGTCGGGGACCGACCCGCCTACGCGTTTCTCAGCCTCTCCCCCATCGCCGCCATCTGCTCCATGTAGTCCGGGATCGGGAGGTTCTGCGGGCACTTCTCGACGCACGTGCCGCAGCCGGTGCACTTGCTGGGGTCCGGGTTGCCCTCCGTGCCCATCTTGGCGACGGCCTCGAGGCCGGCCGGCACGCCGAAGACCGCGGCGAGCTGGTAGTTGCCGACCATGTTCCATACCGGCAGGCCCTCCGGGCAGGCGCCGGCGCAGTAGCGGCAGCCCGAGCACAGAGGCTCGCCGCCGCTGAACTCCTGGAAGGCCTCGACGAACCGCGCCCGCTGTTCGCTCGTCATCGTGTCGGCCGCTTCGGCGTAGCTCGCGTTCTGGTCCATGTGGGCGATCTCGTTCATCCCGGAGATGACTGTCGAGACCGACGGGCTGCCCCACAGGAAGCGCAGGGCGATCTCCTGCACGGGCATCCCGGCGCACTCGGGCAGGGCCTTGGCAAAGACCTCGGACTGGCCGACCAGCAGGCCGCCGCGCAGTGGACCCATGACGACGACCCCCGCGCCGTGCTCGTGCGCGTAGTCGAGCAGGCGCTCGGGCGAGCGGTCGTTGAAGTTGTAGTACGCCGTCACGATCTTGAAATCCGGGACCTGCTTCAGCCACTCGATGACTTCGTCGGGCAGCGGGTTGTGCGTCGTGAGGCCCAGGTGCTTGACGAGGCCCTGGTCGCGGGCCTCGCGCATGGCCGCCAGCGGCGTGTCGTCGCCCGGGCGGCAGGCGGCGTCGAAATGGTCCGGCGCGCTCATGTCCCAGAGCTGGAAGAAGTCGAGTTGCTCGACGCCCAGGCGCCCGAGGGTGCCCTCGATGCACTGCCACATGCCGTCGCGGGTGTTGATGCCCAGGCCGCGGTCGCGGCGCTCCTCGCCGTGGCGGGGCTGGGCCTTGCCCGACAGCACCATCTGCTCGCGCGGCACGCCGCGGATGGCTTCGCCGACGTACGCCTCGGCGCAGTCGTCCGGCGCCTTGAAGCCATAGGCGGTGCCGCAATCGAAGTAGTTGATCCCCAGCGACAGGCCGTGGCGGATCATCGCGATGGCGTTCTCTCGGCCTTGGTAGCGCATGGTGCCGTGGCCGAGGATGGAGACCTTGATACCCGTGTCGCCGACTTCACGATACTGCAT
>CAZZDO010000092.1:0-1505 GCA_964653205.1 uncultured Armatimonadia bacterium
GCCGCTGGCCAAGAGGCAGATGCGCACCTCCACATAGGCCTCGGCGCAGATCGAGATGGACGTGTCCACGAGGTAGTCGAGGGTGCGCGTGACGACGCCCTCGATGGAGTTCTCGATGGGCACGAGCCCGAAATCGGTCTCGCCGTGCTCGGTGGCGTGGAAGATGTCCTCGATGGCCGCCATGGGCTGGAAGTCGCAACTGACACCGAAGTGCTTGAGCGCGGCGAGGTGGCTGAAGGTGTTCTCCGGTCCGAGGTAGGCGATCCGGGGGGCGCGCTGCAGACTGCGCGACACGGAGATGATCTCGCGGTAGATGGCCCGGATGGCCTCGGGCGTCAGGGGCGCGAGGTCATCGGCGGTGAGACGCTCCAGCAGTTGCGCTTCGCGCTGCGGGTCGTAGACCCCGCGCCCCTCCTCGGCCTTGAGCCGGCCGACCTGGGCGCTGATCTGGGCCCGTTCACGCAGGAGTCGCAGCAACTCGCGGTCAATTCTATCTATCTCGCTGCGAAAGTCTTCAAGCGGCATCGCAAGGCCTCCCGTACGCGGGGAGTGTAGCACAAAGGGCAAGAGCGGGGGAAGAGGGGGCGCGACAGAGTGCTGACCACATACGCCAGGTGACCCTATGGCTGCATCACTGTTTCGTCGGGCGCATCGCAACCGGGAGCCGGACATTCCTCCGGATCTGTGGGAGGAGTGCCCCGGCTGCCACCAGTTGCTCTACGGCAAGGACCTTGAGAGCGAGCTATGGGTGTGCAGCAAGTGCCACCACCACTTCCGGCTGTCCGTTTGGCAGCGGCTGCAGATCACGGCCGACCCCGGGACCTTCATCGAGTGGGATCGCGAGATGCCCATCCATGATCCGCTGCACTTCCCGGACTACCGGCCGAAGCTGGAGGAGAGCCGCAAGAAGACCGGGATGACCGAGGCCATCGTGACCGGTACGTGCGCCATCGAGCGCCGGCCGGTCGGCATCGGCCTGATGGACCTGTCGTTCGTGGGCGGCAGCATGGGCTGGGTCGTGGGGGAGCGCGTGGCCCGGCTGTTCGAGCGCTCGACGAGCGAGGGCATGCCGGTGGTCATCTTCTGCGCCAGCGGCGGGGCGCGCATGCAGGAGAGTCTGGTGTCGCTGATGCAGATGGCCAAGACCAGCGGCGCGGCCGGGAAGCTCGCCGCCGCCGGTCTGCCGTACATCAGCGTGCTGACCCACCCCACCTACGGCGGTGTCACTGCCAGCTACGCTTTCCTGGGCGACATCATCCTGGCCGAGCCGGCGGCGGCGGTGGGCTTCGCCGGGCCGCGGGTCATCGAGGTCACCAACCTCAAGATGCCCGAGGGCGTGCAGACGGTGGAGTTCCAGTACGAGCACGGCATGATTGACATGGTCGTCCCCCGCAAGGAGATGCGGGAGACGTTGGGGCGGATTCTGGGGTGGGCGGTGGGTTGAGCGTAGTGGCGCGATTCATCGCGCCGATGTGCGGCAACCGAATGGCGCGATGAATCGCGCC
>CAZZDO010000092.1:1605-14967 GCA_964653205.1 uncultured Armatimonadia bacterium
ATCGCGCCGATGTGCGGCAACCGAATGGCGCGATGAATCGCGCCACTACGAATGAGACACCATGAAGAACAACCCTGAACTGGAAACGCGGCTGGCGCAGGTGGATGAGCGCCTGGCCGAGCTACGCCGCTCGCCCGATGGCACCCCCGCGCAGGCCGAGGAGTTGGAGCGCCTGCAACAGGAGGCGGACGAGATCGCGACGGCGCTGTACAGTGATCTCGAGCCGTGGGATCACGTGAGCATCGCGCGGCATGACCGGCGGCCGTATTCGCTGGACTACATCGAGCTGCTCTTCACGGACTTCGTGGAGCTGCACGGCGACCGGCGCTACGGCGACGACGGCGCGATCGTGGCCGGGCTGGCGCGGTTCAACGGCCGGCCGGTGGCAATCATCGGGCAGCAGAAGGGGCGGACGGCCGCCGAGCGCAAGCAGCGGAACTTCGGCATGGCCCGGCCCGAGGGCTACCGCAAGGCCATGCGCATCATGCAACTGGCCGCCAAGATGGGCCGACCGATCATCACCTTCGTGGACACGCCGGGGGCGGACTGCCTGGACGACTCGGAGAGCCGGGGCATCTCCGAGGCCATCGCCACGAACCAGCGGGACATGTTCGGGCTGCCGGTGCCGGTGCTGACGGCGATCCTGGGCGAGGGCGGCAGCGGCGGGGCGATCGGGCTGGGCGTGGCCAACCGGGTGCTAATGTTGGAGCATGCGTACTATTCGGTCATCGCGCCGGAGTCGTGCGCGGCGATCCTGTGGCGCAGCGCCGAAAAACGCAAGGAGGCCGCCGCGGCCCTGAAGCTGACTTCGGCGGACGCGCTGGCGCTGGGGATCGTGGATGAGGTCGTGCCGGAGCCGCCGGGTGGAGCGCATCGCAACGCGGCAGCCGCGGCAACCGCGCTGCGGACGAGCCTGGAGCAGAACCTGGCGCACCTGGTGCAGTTTTCCGGCGACGTGCTGGTGGAGGCGCGGTACGAGAAGTTTCGCACCATGGGGGGGCCGGAAGCGCCACGGCACCGGCATCGCTGAGGCGCAGGCTACCATCTGGAGGGGCATGTCCGTGTCAGTCAACATTGACGACATCCTCGCCGAACAGACGGAGGGGCGTCCCTTCGTCTTCGTCATCATGGCGTACAAGAAACAGTGGGAGCTGTTCCGGCAGATCGAGCGCGTGGTGGACACGGAGTTCAAGCTGCCGTGCCTGAGGGCGGACCACTGCAAGAGTTCGGGGGAGGACCTGCGCAACAAGATCCACGCGCTCATAGATCGCGCCGAGGCCGTCGTCGCCGAGATCTCCACGCGCAGCGAGAACGTCTTCTACGAGGTCGGCTACGCCGTCGCCACGGGCCGGACGCCCTTGCTGCTGGTGGAGAAGGCCCAGGCGCGGAAGGTGCCGACTGACCTGCTGGGGCTGGAGAAGATCGAGTACACCCTCGACCAGCACGGGTCCGAGGCGCTGGAGAAGGAGTTGGCGAGCGACCTGGGCCCCAAGCTCCGCAGCGGCATTGAGCTGATGCGGCGGATGCTGCTCGGGAAGCGGGCCGACAGCAACTACATCCTCGCCAGCCCACGCTATCCCGATCCCGGCAGTTGCATCTGGGGGCGGGACTACGACACGCGCACTTTCGGCGACTACCAGGCGATCCTACGCCTCATCTCGGCCTTCAGCCCGATGCTGGGGACCGGGCGGAACGTCGAGTTGATCTCCGCGCGCCACATCCCTCCCGATACGCTCAAGCGCCCGTGGAACCTGTACCTGGTGGGGTCGGGCAACGTCAACCCGCTGGCCGACGACCTGCTCAAGATGTTGCAGGACGGCGCCGAACACGTCTGGTCCTTTGCCCCCATGCCCGGGTACACGTATGACGACGAGAACTGGCCGTCGGGGCTGTTCGCGTGGACACGCCAGGGCGCGAAGTACTGGGGGGCGAAGCGCTGGGCTGACGACGGCGCCTGTGCCAGCGAGGCAGACATGAAGGAGAAGCCACGGGTCTGGAAGGACGACTACGGGCTCATCGTGCGCGGCCCGCACCCGCGGCATGCGGACGAGGGACGCATCGTCATGCTACTGGCCGGCTCCCACGCGCTCGGCACCGGGGCGACCGGGGTGGCCGCTACCGACCCGCAGCGGATCAAGGAAGTCCGGGGGATCCTGCCTCCCGGCACGCTCGAGGACCCGCAGAGCCGGTTCTGGGTCCTCGTCAAGGGCGTGGCCAGTGATGACTGCCGACTGGACCCCAGGAACGTGTCCATCGTGGATGCGGGTCTGATCGGCCAGCCGCTCCCCGACCCGCCCTCGCGCTAGCCCGACGGCTCGTCGAGCGCTATGCCATCCAGTATCCCCCGCACCTCGAACGCCATCGGCACGAGCAGCAGCGGCAGGTAGTAGTGGTGCGAGAACGGCGCGAAGAGCAGGGCCGTCGCCGCGACCCACGAAGCCTGGATTTCGGGAGGGCGGCGGCGCATCACCCACGCCACCAACGCCGGGAAGACCGCGAACATCCCCATCAGGAACAGCCGCCCCCACGACGGTAGCTCCGTGTACCCTAGCAGGCGCAGCGGCAATAGGCCCAATGACGTATTCATGTTGCCGAAGATCAGCCCGTACATCGTGCTCTGCGAGTAGTGCAGCCACTGGCCGTAGCTGCCCGGCCCGCAGACCCACGCGCCCAGCGCCACGCCGAGGGCGAGCGCAAGCGCCGCCGGGAGGATGATGCGGCGCGGCCGGCGCAGGGCCATGACCGCCAGCGGCCAGGCCACGAAGGGCTTCACCAGCAGCGACGCCGCCAGCAGAACTCCCGGCGCGATCCCCACCATCGCCAGCACGAAGAGCAGTTGCAGCAGCGACTCGATCTGCCCCGACATGACGTTGAAGTACACGCCCGGCGTCAGCCCCGCCACAAAGCCCGCGCCCAGGACGCCGCGCCAGGTGACGCGCCCGTTGACGATCCACGCCAGCGCCGCCGCGATCCCCCAGAAGCACGCGAAGCCCAGGATGAAGAACACCCGCACAATGCCCTCGGTGGACATCCAGCCCAGCGGCCCGAGCAGCGCCGCGAAGAAGGGCGAATACAGGAACGGCATGGGCTGGTGGTCGGGGGTCTGGATGTCGCCCGTGGGCGTGAGGGGGTAGACGCTCTCCCCGCGCCAGACGTTCTGGGCGGCCCGGGCGTAGACGTGGGCGTCCACCATCACGAACCAGCCGCTGAGGCACTTGGGGAGCATGAAGCCGAGGTTCAGGAGCAGGTAGGCGATCAGGACGCCGGTCACGACGGGCGAGGGCACGAGCGGGAGGAGGCGGCGCAAGACGCCCTCGGCGACGAGGGAACGCCCGGCGGTCGGCAGGGGCGCGTCGCGGCCAGTATCAGCACTCAACCAGGCACACCGATGGCAGTGAGATAGACGGCGATCTCCTGCTGGCCGTCGAGGCCCAGCAGATTGTTGACCTCGTCATCAAAGAAGGCGCCGATGTTGACGCTGGCCAGGCCGAGGGCGACGGCGGCCAACTGCACCTGCCCGCCCATGTGCCCCGCGTCCATGTAGATGTAGCGGTAGGCGCGGTCGCCGTACTTCCAGGCGCAACGGTCCACGACCGCCCCGAAGGCCAGCACGACCGGGGCCTCGGCGCAGGCGCTCTGGCCCAGGCACGCCTGGGCCAGCGGCGTGGCGAAGTCGCCCTGGGCGAGCTGCGCCAGGCGGTGGCCGCGCACGTCATAGTGCCAGATGCCCTGGTCGCAGTCGGCCACGCGGTTGGCGAAGACGTAGGTCTCGTTGGGGTACAGCGCGCCGGCGGAGGCGGAGGCGCGGAGGCTGTGGGGGCCGATCTGCGTCGTGACGCCCTGGGTCGCCCACAGGAGTTGCGAGAGGCGGGAGAGGGGCAAGTCCTCGGGGGCGAACTGACGCCACGAGCGGCGCTGGGCGATGGCCTCGAAGATGGGCATGCCGTCGGCCGCCTGCGGCGGGGGGAGTTCGAGCACGTCCAGCGGGTTGTCGTACTCCTTGTACGTGGGGACTTCCTTGGCCCACGTCGTGAGGTTGCGCATCTCCGTGCGGGAGTACTTCGTCATCTCATGGTAGTGCGGTCCGACGCCGGGCTGACGCATGGCAAAACCCCCTTCGTAGCGGCGCGGTTCATCGCGCCCGGGCGCCATGAATGGCGCCACTACCCACACTGACTATACCCACACCCATAGCACTTCAGGCAGCCCTCTTCGTGCACGAGCGGGCCGCCGCATTCGGGGCAGGCGCCGACGTGGCCGAAGCTCTTGCCGTTGAAGTCCATGGCCATCTGCTTGTCGCCGGGCATGAGCATGCGCTCGACCGCTTGGGCGAAGGCGTCGGCGCACGAGAGGATCTTGCCGCCGCCCTGCTCCCACGCCGGCATGTGGCAACTAATGCCCTTGAGCTGCTTGATGATGTGCTCGGGCTTGATGCCCGACCGGAACGCGAGCGAGATGAGCCGGGCGAGGGCCTCGGTCTGCGAGGAGGCGCAGCCGCCCGCCTTGCCCATGTTGCCGAAGACCTCGAAGGGCCCGTGCTCGTCGCGGTTGATGGTGATGTAGAGGCGGCCGCAGCCGGTGGTCATGGCCCGGGTGACGCCGTCCACGACCATCGGGCGGGCGCGCGGCTCGGGGCTGACCGGCTCGTCCGGCTTCTGCTCGTACGTCTTGCCGGTGGTCAGCACCTGGTTCTCGCGGCAACCGTCGCGGTAGATCGTGACGCCCTTGCAGCCCAGGTCGCAGGCCAGGTTGTAGACCCACGCGACCTCCTCGGCGGTGGCCTCGTTGGGGAAGTTGACGGTCTTGCTCACGGCGTTGTCGGTCGAACGCTGGAAGGCGGCCTGGATGCGCACGTGCCATTCGGGCGTTACATCGTGCGCGGTGGCGAACACGCGCTTGATGTTATCGGGGATGCCCGGGATGTCGTGGAGGCTGCCGCGGGCAGCGATCTCCTGCATGAGGTCGGGGGTGTAGAAGCCCTCCTCGCGGGCGACCTCCTCGAAGAGCGGGTTGACCTCGACGAGTTGCGTGCCGTCCATGACGGTGCGGGTAAAGGCGACGCCGAAGAGCGGCTCGATGCCGCTGGAGGCGCCGGCGATGATGCTGATGGTGCCGGTGGGCGCGACGGTCGTGATGGTGGCGTGGCGCAGGCGCAGGGGCTCGTCGCCGGCGGCGTAGACGCTGCCCTCCCAGTTGGGGAAGACGCCGCGCGCTTCGGCGAGCGCGGCCGAGGCCTTGCGCCCCTCGGCGACGATGAACGACATGACGGTCTCGGCGACATCCACGGCGTCCTGGGAGTTGTACGGGATGCCCATCTGGATGAGCAGGTCGGCAAAGCCCATGACGCCCAGGCCGATCTTGCGGTTCCCGCGCGTCATCTGCTCGATCTCGGGCAGCGGGAACTCGTTCATGTCAATGACATTGTCCAGGAAGTGGACCGCGGTGTGGACGGTGGCGGCCAAGAGCTCCCAGTCAATCTGCGCCTGCAGCAACGGGCCGGTGGTCATGCGGGCGAGGTTGATCGAGCCGAGGTTGCAGCTTTCGTAGGGGAGGAGAGGCTGCTCGCCACAGGGATTTGTGCTTTCGATCTCGCCGAGGGCGGGGGTGGGGTTGCCGGCGTTGATGCGGTCGAGGAAGATCACGCCCGGGTCGCCGCCCTCCCAGGCCAGCTCGACGATGCGGTCGAAGACCTCGCGCGCGTTGAGGCGGCTGGCGGCGGCGTGGTTGCGCGGGTTGATGAGGTCGTACTCGCGGTTCTCGCGGACGGCGCGCATGAACTCTTCGGTGGCGCCGACGGAGAGGTTGAAGTTCTGCAGCTTGCTCTTGTCGCGCTTGGCTTCGATGAAGGCGAGGATGTCGGGGTGGTCAATCCGCAGGATGGCCATGTTGGCGCCGCGGCGGGTGCCGCCCTGCTTGATGGCCTCGGTCGCGGCGTCGAAGACGTTCATGAAAGAGACAGGGCCGCTGGAGACGCCCTGGGTGGAGCTGACGACATCCTCGGCCGGGCGGAGCCGGGAGAACGAGAAGCCGGTGCCGCCGCCGCTCTTGTGGATGAGCGCGGTGCTCTTGACGGCCTCGAAGATGCTCTCCATCGAGTCCTCGATGGGGAGAACGAAACAGGCGGAGAGCTGCTGGAACTCCCGCCCGGCGTTCATGAGGGTGGGGGAGTTGGGCATGAAGCGCAGGGAGGCCATCAGGTCATAGAATTGCTGCGCGCACTCCTGGACCTGCGCGGCCGAGGCGCCGTACTGGGGCTCGGCGGAGGCGATGTTGTCGGCCACGCGCCGGAACATGTCCTCGGGTTGCTCGGCCGGCTGGCCGTCCTGATCCTTCTTCAGATAGCGCCGCTGCAAGACTTTGAGTGCGTTGTCGGTGAGCTGGAGGTCCTGGGCCGGAAGCGGCATCGCCTGTCTCCTTGGAGGGAGGGTGGCCGACCTGCCCGGCGGGGCGGGCAGGTCGGCGTCAAATCATGTCAAACTCTGGGGCGGCAATCTATACAACATGGTAATATAGTTAGCGGTCGCTACTCCGTCAAGCCGCCAGGCTGCACGACGGCGGACGGGTCGGCCTCCGGGCCCTGTCTCGCCCACAGGAAGTGGTCGGTCCAGCGGCCATAGAACAGGGCGTTGCGCAGCGGCGGGAGGCCGCGCCAGACCGACATGAGCGTCCGGTAGTAGTCCACCGCATGACGGCGCAGGGCCGCGATGACCTCGTCGGCGTGCGCCGGATCCGGGCTGACGGTGAACTCCCCGGTCCGGGCCAGGATCGTCAGATCCTCATGCGCGTAGACCCGCATGTGCCACGGCGCAAAGCCCGTCGTCGCCAGCGCCAGGGGCAGCGTGCTAGGCGAGAAGTAGTACAGGTGCTGGCGCTGGAAGGCGCGCTTGATTGAGCCATGCGGGCGCATCACGTTGGGCACCGCGACGAACAGGACGCCCTCGGGCTTGAGCAGCTCGCGCATGCGACGCAGCCACGCCAGCGGGTCCCGCGCGTGTTCCAGCGCGTGGCTGCAGGCGATCACGTCAAAGGGCTCACCGAAGGCGACCTCCTCGAAGGCCGCGCAGATGACGTTGGCATCGGACTGAGTGCGGGCCAGGGCGCAATCGGCCTCAGACAGCTCGATGCCGGTCGCGTGGGCGCCGCGCGCGGCCGCCCCCGCAAGCAAGGCGCCCTCGCCACAGCCGACTTCCAGATAGCGGACGCCAGGACGGAGCAGACCGCCCAGCAGTCCCAAGTGCCGCACGGCGCGGGCGCGACTCGCCTCTCGTGGACAGGAACGAACGCGGCGCGGGCGGGCCTGCAGAGCTCGCGGGTCGGCGTCGTTGCGGCGGTCGGTCTCGGTGTCCCGCTGCAGCATCGCGAAGCCACAGGCCGCGCAGATGAGGGGCTTGAGCTGGTGGCGCGCGCGCACGGGGACCGGACGCAACTCGCCACCCCCGCACAGGGGGCACCGCTCATGCAACATGCTGCGGAACGCCTCGTTTCCGTCGGGCCGGCGCGGGGCCGCCCCTAGCGCTTCTTGCCGCCGCCGCGCTTGGGCGCGGGCTTCGGTTCGGGCTCCGGCTCCTCGTCGGCCTCGTCCATCTCATCCACGTCATCCAGCTCGTCCAGTTCGTCCGGTTCATCCTGATCCAGCTCGTCGTCCGCCGGGCACTCGTCGTCCCCGACGGCGTCCTCGGTCTCCACCGTGCCCGTCGGGCTTTCCTGGGCGGTCTTGACGACCTTGGCGAGGGCGCGGACGACCGTGCCGTCATCAGGCGTGACGACCTTGACGCCCTGGGCGTTGCGGCCGGTGCGGCGGATGCCCTTGACCGGCACGCGAATGAGCACGCCGCCGGAGGAGATGCACATGACCTCATCATCGCCGTCCACGACGCAGACGCCGATCACCGCGCCGTTGCGGCTGGTGATCTTCAGGGTCATCACGCCCTGGGTAGCGCGGCCCTGGCAGCGGTACTCCGCGAGCGGCGTGCGCTTGCCCAGGCCGCGTTCGGCCACCACCAGCAGGTCCCGTTCGTCGTCCGCGCGGATGGACTCCGTGGACACGAGTTCATCGTTCTTCTGGAGCTTGATGGCCTTCACGCCCGCGGCGGAGCGGCCCATGGGCCGGACGCACTTTTCGGCGAAGCGCAGCGCCTTGCCCATCTTGGTGGCCAGGATGATGTCGCGCGTGCCGTCGGTCCACATCACCCATTCGAGCCGGTCCCCCGACCGGAGGTTGATGGCGATGATGCCCTTGGCCTTCAGGTTGGTGTCGTACTCCTTCAGGGCAGTCTTCTTGATCATCCCCAGGCGGGTGACCATGACGAGATAGCCGCCCTGGTCGAAGTCGCGCACCGGCACCCAGGCCGTCACCTGCTCGCCCGATTCGAGCGGGACGAGGTTGATGATCGGCGTGCCGCGCGAGGTGCGACTGGCCATGGGCACCTGGTAGGCGCGCAGGCGGTAGACGCGGCCCTGGTTGGTGAAGACCAGGATGAGGTGGTGCGTCGTGGCGACGAAGATGTCGCGGACGCTGTCCTCCTCCTTCTTCGACAGCGCCACGACCCCGCGGCCGCCGCGATGCTGCAGCCGGTAGGTGTCCAGCGGCATGCGCTTGATGTAGCCGTCGCGGGTGATGGTGATGGCCATATCCTCGCGGGCGATGAGGTCCTCGGTGTTGATGTCCTCGGCCTCGCCCGCGATGATCTTAGTCCGGCGGTCGTCGCCGAGGTCCTTGGCGAGCTGCTGGAGTTCTTCCTTGATGACCCCGAACTTGCGCTCTTCGGAGGCGAGAATGGCCTCATACTCGGCGATGTCGGCGGCGAGCCCGGCGGCTTCCTTCTCCAGGTCTATGCGCGACAGGCGCGTGAGCTGCCCGAGCTGCATCGAGAGGATGGCTTCGGCCTGCAGCTCGCTGAACTCGAAGGTGTCCATCAGGGCCTGGCGCGCCGCACCGCGGTTATCGCTGGCCCGGACGATGGCGATGACCTCGTCAATGACGTTGATGGCCTTGAGCAGGCCGGCCACGATGTGGTCGCGCGCCCGCGCCTTGGCCAGCAGGAACTCCGTGCGGCGCCTGACGACTTCGAGGCGGTGCTCGAGGTAGGCTTGCAGCAGCTCCTTCATCGAGCACAGCTTCGGCACCAGCGCGTTGCCCTTGGGCACCAGCGCCATCATGTTGGCGTTGAAGTTCGTGCGCAGGCTGGTGCGCTTGTAGAGCTGGTTGAGCACGACGTTGGCGTTGGCCTCGCGCTTAAGCTCGATGACGATGCGCATGCCCTTGCGGTCCGACTCGTCGCGCAGGTCGCTGATGCCCTCGATCTTCTTGGCGTCCACCAGCTTGGCGATCTGCTGGATCAACGTGGACTTGCCGACCTGGTAGGGCAACTCCGTGACGATGATGGCGTAGCGGTTGCGGTCCAGCGGCTCGATCACCGCGCGGGCCTGCATCACGATCGTGCCCTTGCCGGTGGCGAAGTACTCGCGGATGCCCTGGACGCCCAGGACCAGGCCGGCGGTGGGGAAGTCCGGTCCCTGGATGTGGCGCATCAGGCCACGGGCGTCGAGGTCGCTGTCCTCGATGAGGGCGATGAGGCCGTCCACGATCTCGTTCAGGTTGTGTGGGGGGATCTCGGTGGCGTAGGCCACGGCAATGCCGGAGGCGCCGTTGCACAGCAGGCGCGGGAACATGCCCGGCAGAACCTGGGCTTCCTCCTGGCTCTCGTTGTAGTTGGGCTGCCAGTCCACCGTGTTCATGTCGAGGTCGGCGAGCAGCGCCATGGCCACACGGGAGAGGCGGGCCTCAGTGTAGCGCGGGGCGCCGGCCGGGTCGCCGTCCACCGACCCGAAGTTGCCCTGCGGGTCCACCTCCGGGTAGCGGGCGTTGAAATCCTGCCCCATGCGCACCAGCGTGTCGTAGATGGATTGGTCGCCGTGGGGGTGGTAGGTCTTCATCGTCTCGCCGACGATGGCGGCGCACTTGGCGTGGGCGCGGTCCGGATGCAGGGTGTCGTCGTGCATCGCCTGCAGGATGCGGCGCTGGGAGGGCTTCAGGCCGTCGCGGACGTCCGGCAACGCGCGCGCCATGATGACGCTCATGGCGTAGCGCGTATAAGAGTCCGTCATCTCGTCGCCCAGTTCGATGGGCTCGATGGCTCCGGCTTCGTATTGGTCTGCCATGGGTATCCTTCGTCGTGGAACGCGGCTCGGCCGAGCCGCTGAGGTAGTGTCTAGAACACCATCTCGACCCGCGGCACGCAGTACAGCCGCGACGGGCCCCAGGTGTTCGTGACCTTGACGGCCAGCGCGTTGCGGCCGTGGTGTAACTTGTCAGTGAGGTCGGTGGTGTACGGCAGGTAAGACTCCTCCGGGCGCCTCTGCACGGCCGTCAGCTGGCCGTTCACGTAGAGTTCGTAGCTGTCGTCGCCCAGGATCGTCAGGCTGCCTGCCACCGGGAGGCCGTCCAGCTTCAGCACGCGGCGGAAGTACGCCGTGCCGTAGTCGCCGATCTCGGTCGGTGTCGTGAAACAACTGTAGACCTGTTCGCCGGCCGCGACCTCGGGCGCGCGGTCGAGAGTTGCCGGCAGCCAACTACTGTCATCGAATCCGGAGTCCGTCCAGCGCGGTGTGACTTCGCGGGCGCAGCGCCAGGCCGACTTCTCGGTCCACTCCTGCGTGATCTCGCCGACGACGAGCAGCCCGTAGCCCCACGGCTTCACGTCGGTCGCCTCGACGGCGATGACATTGGCGCCCGGATGGAGCGCCTCGGCCACGTCGTAGCGCCGCGTCTGCCCGGCGTGGTCTTCCTCGCCGATCAACTCACCGTTGACGAAGAGGCGGAACTGGTCATCGGCACAGACCCGTAGGGTAGCCGCCTCGGGCTTCTCATCCAGGAACAGTGCCCGGCGGAAGTACGTCGGGTGCATGCGGTTGGGGCCGTCCGGGTGCCACATGAAGCGGTGGCGGGCCTGCTGGGCGGGCGTCATCCATTCAGGATAGCCGGCCGGGAGGTCATAGGTCACGTGCGCCCAACCGCTGGCGTCGTAGCCCGGGGCGTTCCAGCCCTCGTCTGCCGACGTCGAGCAGAGCCAGCGCGCGGCCAGCGGGCGCGGCATGGGGGAGAGGGGCTGGGCGGCGGCCAGAGCGACAAGCAGAACGGCCAGCAGACAGGCATGGGTCATCCGACACATAACGCTACTCCCAGGTGAACGTCAACGGCACAGATCTGCCTCACCCCTGCCCCTCTCCTTTGCTGCGCTTCGCTCCGCGCAGGAGAGGGGTTCAACGGCCTCGCTTGCCACTGCTGTGGCTTCGCAGCCACCAAGCAGCACCCAGGAATACCCCTCTCCTGAGCGTAGTCGTATCACGCGAAGGAGAGGGGCAGGGGTGAGGCAGATCTGTGCCGTCTGCCGTTACGCCCACAGGTCCAGGTCCGCCGTGTTCTTGGCGTGCTCGACCAGGAATTCGCGGCGGGTCGGGACGCTGTTGCCCAGCAGGATCGTGATGATGCGGTCGGCCTCCTGGGCGGCCTCGAGCGTGACCTGGCGGAGCACGCGCTTGTCCGGCGCCATGGTCGTCTCGGCCAGGTCCTCGGAGTCCATCTCCGACAGACCCTTGAAGCGGGAGACGACGCTCTTGCGGTTCTTGAAGCGTTCCTGGAGGGCCGTCAGTTCGTTGTCGTTGAGCGCGTAGTAGGTCTCGCTGCCGGACTTGACGCGGTACAGGGGCGGCTGGGCGATGTAGACGTAGCCGTCGCGCAGCAGCGGCTGCACGTAGCGGAAGAAGAAGGTCAGGATCAGGGAGCGGATGTGCGAGCCGTCCACGTCCGCGTCGGCCATGATGATGATCTTGTGGTAGCGGAGCTTGTCGAGGTCGAAGCTGCTGGAGGCCTCGGAGGCTTCGTCCTCCTCGTGGCCGTTGCCGTTCCCGTTGCCGTTGCCGCCGGTCATGTGGATGCCGGTGCCCAGCGCGGTGACGAGCGACTGGATCTCCTCGTTGTCCAGGACCTTGTCCAGGCGCGTCTTCTCGACGTTGATGCCCACGCCGCGCAGGGGGAGGATGGCCTGGTACTTGCTGTCGCGGGCCTGCTTGGCGTTGCCGCCGGCGGACACGCCCTCAACGAGGAAGAGTTCGCTCTCTTCGGGGTCGCGGCTGGAGCAGTCGGCCAGGCGGCCGGGCATCCCACCGCTGGAGAGGGCCGTCTTGCGGGTGGCCTCGGCGGCCTTGCGCGCGGCGTCGCGGGCGCGGGCCGCCGTCTCGGACTTGTTGACGATGCGCTTGGCCACGCGCGGGTTCTCGGCCAGGAACTCGCCGAGGCCCTCGCCCACGATGGAATTGACCAGACCCTCGACTTCGCTGTTGCCCAGCTTCGTCTTCGTCTGCCCCTCGAACTGCGGGTCCAGCAGCTTGAGGTTGATGACGGCGGTCATGCCCTCGCGGACCTCGTCGCCGGTGAAGTTGCGCTCCTTCTCCTTGCGCAGGCCGTTGGCGAAGGCGTAGGTGTTGATGACGCGGGTGACGGCGGTCTTGAAGCCCGACAGGTGCGTGCCGCCCTCGATGGTGTGGATGGCATTGACGTACGAGACGATGTTCTCGTGGATGCCGTCGTTGTACTGGATGGCGATCTCGACGTCCACATCTTCGCGGCTGCGCTGGAAGTAGATGGGCTTATGCAGCGTCTCCTTGCCCTCGTTGAGCTTCTCGGCGTAGGCGTGGATGCCGCCCTTCTCGTGGTAGACTTCCTTGCGCGCTTCCGCGGTGCGCTTGTCCTCCAGGACAATCCTGACGCCGGCCGAGAGGTAGGCCAGCTCGCGCAGGCGCGCGGCGATCGTGTCCCACTCGAACTCATAGGCGCCGAAGATCTCGGGGTCGGGCTTGAAGCGCGTGGTGGTGCCGGTGCCCCTGGCGGTGCCGATGACCTTGACGGCCCCCTGGGGTTTGCCGCGCTCATACCGCTGGAAGTGCTTCTTGCCCTTCTGTGAGACCTCGACTTCCAACCATTCGGACAGCGCGTTGGTGCAGGAGACGCCGACGCCGTGCAACCCGCCGGACACCTTGTAGGCGCCGCTTTCGAACTTGCCGCCCGCATGCAGGGTCGTCATGACGACTTCGAGGGCCGACCGCTTCTCGGTGGGGTGCTTATCCACCGGGATGCCGCGACCGTTGTCCACGACCTCCGCGACGTTGCCGGGGAGCAGGCGCACCTGGATGTCGGTGCAGACGCTGGCGAACACCTCGTCAATGCTGTTGTCAATGACCTCGGTGAGGATATGGTGCAGACCGCGCACCCCCGTGGAGCCCACATACATCGCGGGCCGGTGGCGTACCCCCTCCAGGCCCTTGAGCACGGTGATCTTCGAGGCATCGTAATCCTGCGACATG
>CAZZDO010000093.1:0-14823 GCA_964653205.1 uncultured Armatimonadia bacterium
CATCCGGCCCCAGGGCCGGATGCCTCTCCGGCCTGCGGCCTCCGATGCATTCGGCCCCTCCCCGTTCTTCTTCTACACCGGCCTGGAGGTCTTCCGCGAGGCCCGGCGCGAGACCCTCGACAACGGCCTGCGCGTCGTGGCCTGCGAGTCCAGCGTGACGCCCTCCGTATCCATCGGCGGGCTGTTCAAAGGCGGGGCGGTGCTCGACCCCGCGGCGCAGGCGGGGCGGGCGCGGTTCGCGGCCGCGTGCTTCGAGCGCGGCACGAACACCCGGAGCTACCGCGAGCTGTCCGAGGCCCTCGACGGCGTCGGCGCGACCTTCGGCGTCGGGGCCAGCCTGGAGGGCACGCAGTTCTCGGGCACCTGCCTCGATGAGAACCTCGGCTTGCTGCTGGACATCGGCGCGGACACGCTCCTGAACCCGACGTTCCCCGAAGACGAGGTCGCCAAGGTGCGGTCGGAGATCCTGACTTCTCTGCGCGAGAGCGAGGACAGCACCCGCGAGGTCGCGCAGAAGGCCGCGCGCGAACTGCTCTACCCGGAAGCGGACGGCACGTCCGCAGGGCACCCGTACCACGTTTGGGAGCGGGGCGAGAGCGCAAGCATCGAGGCGCTGAGCCGGGAGGATCTGGCGGCCTACCACCGGGCGGCGCTGGACCCGGCGCAGGGGATCGTCGTGGTCGCGGGGGACATCGAGCCTGCCCGGGCGGTGGACATGATCCGCGAGCGCTTCGGGGCGTGGCGCCCGCAGGCGAATGTGGACGCGACCTTCCCCGACCTCTCCGCCGCCCCGCCCGACGAGATGCGCACCCGCGATGTCATCATGGCCAACAAGACCCAATGCGACATCGTGATCGCCACCACGGGCGTGCCGCGCATGCACGAGGACTACCTGCCGCTCAGCTTCGCGATCAACATCCTGGGGCAGCTTGGCTTCATGGGGCGCTTCGGGGCAACGGTCCGCGATGAGCTGGGGCTGGCGTACTATTGCTACGCGGCCGGCGGGGAGCAGTACGGCCCCGCCATGTGGTTCGCCCAGGCCGGGGTGAACCCCAAGAACGTGCAACTGGCGATGGACACGATGCTGGCGCAGATGCGACTGATGCAGCAGGAGCTGGTGAGCGAGGAGGAGTACGACCACCTGATTGCCAACCAGCTCGGCTCGCTGGCGATGCTTCTGGAGGGCAAGGGCAAGATCATGTGGGCGTTGCTGCGGATGGAGAAGTGGGGGCTGGGCGACGACTACTACGAGCGCCTCCCGGACCTGGTGCGCAGCGTGACGCGGGAGGCGATTCGGGAGGCGGCCCGGAAGTACTTCCGGCCGGAGGCGCACGTACGGGTGGTAGCCGGGCCGGCGTGGCAGGAGTGAGGCGGGAGTGCGAGATGGCGAGATGGCGAGATGGCGAGATGGCGAGATGGCGAGATGGCGAGATGGCGAGCCGTTCGCCCCGCAGGGGCCGGCGTGCATTGCCACGAGCGTAAGCTCGTGGACTGAAGGGGCACCCCCCCTTCCTTTCTCCCGGGTCGGCGGCCCTTACGGAGCGGAAAGGCTCGATAGGACAACACGGAGGTCCGACATGACTCGCAACCTGATGTGCCTCATCGCCCTGCTCGGGGCGTCACTGGCGCTCGCGGCCCCGGATGTGGTCGCCCTCAAGGCGACGGCGGCACCGGTGCTGGACGGCAAGCTCGACGATGCCATCTGGCAGCAGGGCCAGTGGTACGGGAGCTTCACCTTGCTGGGCGAGGGCGACAAGCCGGCGACGGCCCAAACGCGCTTCAAGGTCGCGTTCGATCAGCGCAACCTGTACCTGGCGGTGGAGATGCAGGAGCCGCAGATGGACAAGCTCGTGGCGCGCGAGACCGTGCGCGACGGGCACGTCCACCGCGACGATGTCTGCGAGTTCATGATCGTGCCGAGCAGCTCGCGGCTGGACTACTACCACTTCTCGGTCAATCCGCTAGGGACGTTGTACGACGCCGAGCGGCGGCAGGGCGGGAACGTCGGCACGGTGGAGTGGGACGCGGACTGGCAGGCCGCCATCGGCAAGACCGCAACCGCATGGACCGTCGAGACCGCGGTGCCCTTCACGGAACTGCCCCTTACGAGCCTGTCGCAGGGCGACTGGGCGATCAACGTGGCGCGCGAGCGGCAGGCCGGCAAGGCGGAACTGTCGAGCTTCACCGAAGGGCGCGGGGGCTTCCACCAGCCGAACCTGTACGCCACGCTGAAGCTCCCCGGCGCGGACCTGAGCCGCGCCCTGTGGACGCTCAAACCCCCCTACGAGACGGCCTTTGAGCCCAAGGGCGAGCGTCTCTCCTACACGGGGAAGCTGCACCTGACGAACGACACGGGGAAGTTCTGGTTCGTGCGGCTGAAGCCCGAGTTGCTCTCGCCGGCCGGGAGCAGCGCGGGCCCGGCGGTGTCGGCAGGCTTCGACGCCACGCAGAGCCGCGAGGTGGTCTTCCGCGTCCCCGTCCGCGAGCAGGGCCCGCAGGTGCTGCGGCTGACGCTTGTAGACCGCCGCCATCCGGAGGAGGTGCTGTGCGTGCGCAAGGTCCCGCTGACGCTGGCCTACACGCCGCTGGCCATTGACATCACGCGGCCCTCGTACCGTGACTGCATCTATGCGACCCAACAGATCACGCAGATCGAGTTCACAGTCAAGTCGGCGCTGGCGCCCGAGATGCTGGCGGGCAAGACGCTGCATGCGGTGCTGGTGCGGGCCGGGGCGCAGTCGCCCGCCGAGGCCGTGCCGGTGGCGCGGGCCACGCCCCAGCCGGCGGCGCCCGAGGTGAAGATGACCCTCCCCGCCGACAAGCTGGCGGTGGGGGACTATCGGCTGATTGTCACGCTGATGGACAAGAGCGGGCAAGTCGCGCACGCGGCGAACAAGACGCTGCGCAAGCTGCCCCCGCCGCCCCACGGCCATGAGTGGCGGCTCGACGAGCACAGCGTGCTGCGGCACAACGGCCAGCCCTTCATGCCCTTCGGGTGGTTCAGCCAATCCCCGGCCAGCTTCGACCTCGCGGACGGCTACACCGTGCTGCAGGCGTACAGCAAGGAGTACTTCAGCGACGAGGTCGTGCGGGAGTGGCTGGACGAGGTCGTCAAGCAGGGCGCAGTCGCGACCTTCAGCCCCTACAGTCGGGCCTTCATGAACCGCGACGAGGCCCTCAAGCGGCCGCTGAACGACGCGGAGAAGCAGGAGTTGGCGCGGCGGGTGCGGGCGCTGATGGACCACCCGGGCCTCTTCGCCTGGTACATGGCCGACGAGCCGGAGCTGGTGCCGGTGCTGCCCCAGCGCTCCCAGGAGATCTATGAGATCGTGCGCGACACCGACCCGTACCACCCGTGCATCATGCTCAACGACACGATCGGCGGCATCGCCCAGTACGAGCGCGGCGGGGATGTGCTCATGCCCGACCCGTACCCGTGCTTCCTCAAGGGCGGGTTGGCGGCCTCGCCGCTCGAGAAGACCAGCAAGTTCATGCAGGCCATCCGGGAGGCGACCGGCGGACGCAAGGGGGCGTGGGTCACGCCCCAGGGCTTCAACTATGGCGACTACGGCCGCTCGGGCAACCGCGGCCCCACCCTCATGGAGATGCGCAACCAGGCCGTGCAGGCGGTCGTCGGCGGGGCCACGGGCTTCATCTGGTACACCCACTCGCAGATCAACAACTACCCCGACCTCTGGCTGGGGATGCCGTTCCTGGCGCGGGAGATGAAGGACCTGCAGGAGGCCGTGCTGGCGCCGGAAGTGGCGGGCCTCATCACCGTCAAGGCTCCCAAGCCCGAGCACATGTACGTCGGCGCGCGGCGCGTCGGCGACGACCTGTTTGTCTTCGCTGTCAACACGGCCACCGAGCCGCAGGATGTCACCCTGACCATCAAGGGCGCGCCGGGGACGCTCGCGGTCGTGTCGGAGGGGCGGAGCGTGAAGTTGGGCAGCGGGGCCTTCAGCGACCGGTTCGACACCTACGAGAGCCACATCTACACGACCCGGGCAGCGCTGGCCGACCGGGCCTCGCTGCGGGAGGCGCAGGCGGCCATCGCCAAGGCCGAGGGCGCCCGGAAGAAGCCGGGCAACGTTGCCTTCGAGGACAGCGGCGTGCGGGTGGTCGTGTCCAGCGGGACGACGTACGGCAATACCCCCGAGCGGGTCGTGGATGGCATCACGGAGTTCATGGGCTGGACCGCGAAGGACGCGAAGGGCGAGCAGTGGCTGCAGCTCATCTGGCCCGGCGAGCAGCAGATCGGGCGCGTGGTCGTCTATTCGACGAGCCTGGCCGAGGCCGAGGTGCAAGTTCCCGGTGCGGCCGAGGGCGAGTGGCGCACGGTGGGCAAGCTCACCGGCGACGGGCCGCTGAGCGCGACATTCGCGCCGGTGAAGGTGAAGACGCTGCGGATCCTGACCGGGAAGCTGCGGGGAGAGGCGCGCCTGCCGGGCCTACAGGAGGTGGAGGCGTATGCGCAATGACGGCATCGCGGTCGGTGACCGCTCGTACAGGGGGCCTGAGGTCGCGGTCGGTGACCGCTCGTACACGGCTCTTGTCTTGGGGATGCTGGCGGCGGTGATGCTCTGGGCCGGGCCGGTCCACGCGGAGTTGCTGGCCCGCTGGAGCATGGATGAGATCAAGGACGGCATTGTGGCCGATGTGTCCGGCCACGGGCATGACGCGGTCGCACAGGGGCTGGAGGGGCGCTTGCCGCAGGGTGTGGAGGCCATCACACCGCGCGGCCTGCGCTTCACGGGCAAGGACGAGCAGTTCCTGGAGGTCAAGAACGTCGAGGGACTGACGGCCCCGGCGGCGTTCACTGTCATGGCCTGGATCAAGCCGATGGCGCGGGGCGGCACCTACGAGATCATCGGCAACAAGGGTGATCGCAGCGGCAACCCGCCGTGGCCGGGCTGGCGGCTGCGGTACTTCTGGACGCGCGTGGCCCTCGACTACGGTTCCGCGGACGGCTCCGAGACGCGCCTGTACGCCCCCGAGTGGTCGGTGCCAGCCGGGCTGTGGAGCCATGTGGCCGCGACCTACGACGGCAAGACCGTGGCGATCTACGTGGATTGCGAGCAGGTCAGCGAGGTCGCTGTGACGCAGCCGATCCTCCCCACGACGCGGCCGATGATCATCGGCAACTACATCGGCCGCAAGAACGCCTATGCGTTCGACGGCGGCATGGACGAGTTGCGCGTGTACGGCAGCGTTCTCACGGCCGAGGAGATCTTCGCGGCCGCGACAGACGGCATGCCGTAGCCAGGAGATGCCTCATGTACACACGCCCCGACTACGCGACGGCCCGCGAGCAGGCGGGCTTCAGTTGGCACGTCGGCAGCTCGCAGGGGGCCCTGCGGGCAATGTCCGGCATCCCGATCCGCGAGTTCAACCTCGAGGTATCGGCCTGCGCCGAGGCCTATCGCCTCGGCCGCCTCCGCCAGCGCGAGATCTTCGCCGATGAGGTGGGGCAGTACCCGCTGCTGACGCCGGCCATCAGCTACGGGCATGTCAACTGCCTGGGCTCGGAGCTGATCTTCCCGGAAGGAGGCGAGGTCGCGCACACGCACGTGTACGGCTCGCTGGCCGAGGGTGTGGCGGCCCTCCAGCAGCCCGTGGACTGGCTGACGCAGGGCCTGGCGCCGTTCACCCTGCGCTTCCGGGATGAGTTGCAGGAGCGCTTCCCGGGCGAGACGGCGTACTGGGGCTTCGGCTCCGAAGGGCCCATCACGACGGCCTATGAGCTGCGTGGCGACGGCTTTTTTACCGACATCTTCGACGACCCGCCCCTGGCGCGGGAGTTCATGCGGCTGACCGTGGACAGCATCCTGGACTTCGACCGCGTCTATGCCGCCGTGAACGAGCAGCCGTTCCCGAACCCCGGCGGCGGCGGCATGTGCGACGACCTCGCCAGCTTCATCCCGCCCCGGCTGTTCCCCGAGTTCGTGCTGCCGTACTGGGACCAGCTCTACAACGGGCTGACTTCCGGAACGCGGTCGGCGCACGTGGAAGATCTGCGGCCCGAGCAGCTGCCCTACCTCGAAGACATCGGGCTGAGTCACTTTGACCCCTCAATCTCACCTCGACTGACGCCGAAGATCTTCCATGAGCGTTGCCGGGTGCCGTTCACGTGGCGGCTGGGGTGCTTCCACCTGAAGGCCATGGACCGGCAGGAGGTGGAGGACTTCGTGTTCATCGCCGCCGCCGACGGGGCCAGCGGGGTGAGTCTCACGCTGGCCGAGACGATCTGTGACGAGGTTTCGGTGGCAAAGGCGCGGGCCTTCATGCGCGCGGGGGCCGAGACGAAGGCGTTTCTGGAGGCGGGCGGTGGCCGCGAGGAGTTGCGGCAACGGGCGTCGGCGGCCGGGCGGGAGAAGCTCTGGGACGGCTGGTGCGGGTTCCTGGGGCCCCACAGCCCGCGCGGGGGCCGACCGGGCAGCGCGTCCGCCTGGGGGATGCGGTGCGCCGGCTCGTGAGGTGGCGCTTGTTCAGTGGCGGGGACTTGTGATAGACTCACCGGCAAGTCACGCTGGGTCGCTGCTCCGGAGGTTTCCATGGTAGAAAACGCGCCTGTGCAGAAGATATTGCGCGTGTGGTTGGCGGGCGCCATCATCTCAGTTGGCATCCTGTTCATCTTCGTGGTCTTCCAGGCCGCGCGGATGTCGGAGTTGAGCGACCTGCGGGCGATGGACATCGCTCAGATCGCCCGCAACCTCGCCACCGGCCAGGGCTACACGACGGACTTCATCCGGCCCCTGACCATGGCGTTGGCGCCGCGCATCCAGGGCCACCCGGAACTCCTGCACGCCCCGCTGCAGCCGGCCCTCACCTCGGTGTTGTTTCGCCTCTTCGGCACGTCCAACCAGGCCATCTCGTGGGGGTCGGGCATTCCCTTCCTGCTCACCTTGCCGCTGGTCTACTGGCTGGGCCTGACGGCCTTCTCCCGCAAGGTGGGCATCCTGAGCGTCGTGGTGCTGGCCACCAACGCCGTGGCGCTAACGGTGGCGGTGTCCGGGACGGAGGGTGCGCTGCTGGGGCTGCTGTTCACCATCCTGTGCATCGTGCTGGTCTACCACCACAACCGCCCGTCCCTGCGCCTGCCGCTGGCCGCCGTCGCCGGCGTGCTCACGGCGGCGCTCTACCTGACGCATTTCCTGTGGGCCGTGGCCTTCATCCCGGTGCTGCTGCTCATCCTGTTCAACGCGTCCGGTCGGCAACGGGTGCTGAGCACGGTCCTGTTTGTGGCCGCCTTCGTCCTGGTGTTGCTGCCGTGGCTCTATCGCACCTACCAGGCCACGGGTAACCCGCTGAGCAACCCCAGCGCGTATGAGATGATCGTCAACACGCGCACCTTCAGCGGCAATCTCATCTACCGCTCGTTCGAGCAGAACCCGCCCGGGGTCCTGTCCTTTATGATCTCGGCGCCCCGCGAGGTCTATGAGCGCTCCCGCGACGCGGCCCTGGAGATGTACCCGTTGGTGTTCTCCCTGGCCGGACTGGTCATCATGCCCTTCTTCATCGTGGCGGCGATCGTGCCCCTGGGGCACGCGAGCATTGACCGCCTGCGGCCGGCCCTCTATGGGCTGGCGGGGCTGTTGTTCGCCGGCCTGTGTCTGACGATTCCCGACGGCCGGCTGCTGCTGCCGCTGGCCCCGATCATGAGTGTCATCGGCGCGGCGTTCTTCTACCAGCTACTGGATCTGCGCCTGCGCCCCCTGACCGAACGGCTGCGCTTGCGCTGGAATGTCGTGGCCGTCGTGGCGCTGATGCTGCTGCACCTGACGCCGCTGTTCCTGCAACTGGCGCCGGGACGGCCGATCACCTCGGCGGTGCCGACGGCGATTCGCCGGGCCAGCCAGGAACTGAATGCCCTGATCCCGCAGGTCAGCGGCCACGAGGCTACGCCCGCCGTGGTGCTCACCGACATGCCCTGGGCCATCGCCTGGTACGCGGATCGTCCCGCGTTGTGGCTGCCGCGCAACGACGTGGACCTGCGTCGCATCGAGCAGATCGTGGGGCAGGTACGGTGGCTGGTGCTGACGCCGCAGATCGTGGACGTGGCGCAGCGCGAGCAAGCGGTCGGGTGGGCGCAGCTATGGCAGCGCGCGATCACGAAGACGCCCGTCGTGTCCGACTGGCACGTCCGCCAGGTCTTTGCCAACGGCAACTGGGTGCTGTTCGAGCGCGTCCCGGATGTCGCTTCGACGGGGACGCTCCCCGCGCCGCGCTAGGCGCCGCCTGGCCGCGCGCGCAGCTCACACACCTCCAGGCAGGGCAGGTGCGTATGGTGTTGGGAGTTGATCCGGCCGCTCCTGACGAGGGAGCCCAGCCAGGAACACGACCGGACGCCGTCGGGGAAGCCGCCGGCAAGCTTTGCCATCGCTGCGGGGCGGAGTTGGCCCTGGATGCGCAGGTCTGCCCCCACTGCGGCCAAAAGCAGTACCGGCAGTGCTTCTGCGGCCAGGCCTTCCCCTCGAACCTGAACGCGTGCCCGGCCTGTGGTACCGACTGGGTCAAGTCGGTGCGCGTCCGGCGGCGCGGCCGCAGCGGGAAGATCAAGCCCCGCGTGCTGGTGCGCAACGCGCTGCTCGGAGCGTTCATCGCGGTGCTGGCCGCCGGCCTGCTGAATGTGATCGTCACGGCGCTGGCTCAGCGGGCGACCCCCGAGGGGAACGTCCCCTCCGGGATCGGGGAACGGCTGTACTACGCCTGGTATACGCTGGCGACGGCGAGCCTCAAGCTGCTGGCGGCGCTGGTGGGCGGGTTGGGGTACGCGCTCCTGATCGCGCTGGCGGGGGCCGCGGTCGGCGCGCTGGTGTATCTGCTGCCGCCGCGTCTGGCGCGCCTGACGCGCGACCTCCGCCACACCCGCGTGCGCCGCCGCCGCAGCCGCCGCTAACGACAAGCACGAGACTGGAAATGGCCTCCGAGGCACACGACGCACCGGATACCGCTACCGCGCCCCAGGCCTCCCCGCACCCTTCCCCGCTGGTTCTGGCGGTGCTGGCGCTGCTCCTGGCGGCCGGGTGGCGTCTGCACTTCGTCTGGCTGTGGGAGAAGGGCTGGCATAACGAGTACTATGGGCATGGCTTCCTGATCCCGCTGGTCTCGGCCTACCTGATCTACCGGCGCCGGGCCGAGATGGTCGCCGCGCCCCGGTCCGGCTTCGCATGGGGGCTGCCGGTGATCGCTCTGGGCCTGGCCCTGCACGTGGCGGCGATCATCAAGGACGTGAACTTCCCCCAGGGCTTCGCGCTGGTCACGGTCATCATCGGGCTGGTGATCTGGCTGTGGGGCTGGCCGGCGGCCCGGGTCATCCTCTTCCCGCTGGTGTTCCTGCTGTTCATGGTGCCCATGGGGCGGCTGCTGGTGGATACCTTCGCCCAGCCGATGCAACTGTGGGGGGCAAGGATCGCCGCGGCCGGGGGCGCCTTCCTGGGGCTGCCGGTCATCCGCGAAGGCACTTCGCTGCAGATCCCCGACTATCGCTTCGAGGTGGCGATCCCTTGCAGTGGGCTCAAGTCCGCGATCGCCATGACGGCGCTGGGGGCGCTGTATGCCTACGTGCTGGTGGCGCCCATGACCAAGCGGCTGCTCATCTTCGCCATGGCCCTGCCGGCGGCGCTGGTGGGCAACGCCACCCGCCTGTGGCTGACGCTGATCCTGGCCCAGTCCTTCGGGGCCCGGGCCGCCGAGGGGTTCTTCCATACGTTGTCGGGCATGTTTGTGTTCATCATTGCGCTGCTGGCGCTGTTCGGGTTCGGGAGTCTGATCGGGTGCACGCAGATACGCGACGACATCTAGTGGCCATTGGGCTGTTGCTTGCCGGCGCGGCCTATGCTAACCTGTTGTGGGCGCGGCGCGCCCCGGAGGTTCGCTACCGGCTGGACTTCAAGGCCATCCCGCGGCAGATCGGCGACATGCGCGCGACGCGGGTGCCGGTAGATGAGCGTATCTTCAACTACCTGGGCGCCGACGCCATGGATGAGTTCAAGTACGCGTCGGCCGACCGCGAAGCGCACCTGAGCCTGGTGTACGGGGTGGACTGGCGCGCGGTGCACTCGCCGCTGTCGTGTCTGCCGCAACAGGGCTGGCAGGTCTACACTCGCAAGCTGGTGGACATCCCGGCGCCGCCGGGCTGCCCGCACCCGGGGCCGCTGCAAGGCCAGATGTTGGAGGGGCGGCGGGGCGAGCAGCAGATCCTGGTGCTGTACGTCTTTGCGCATCGCGGTGGGACGACGGGCGACTGGGTCAAGCAGGGCTGGGCCGTGTCGCAATCGCCGCGGGGCACAGGGGGCCTGATGTTGTCGCTCAGTACGTACCCCCAGGCCGGGGAGACCGGGGAAGCTCGGGCGCTCCTGGAGGAGGTGCTCACGTCCGTTTACGTTCCGGCGGTCAGCTTCTGGTACCCGTAGGGCGCCGCCGGCCCGTGAACTCCATTCCCATGACCCAGGCACCTCCCTCGCTGCTGCCTGCCGACACCCAGACCATCCTGCCCCCGCAGGCCGCGGTGTCGCGCGGCTACATGGTCTGCAAGCGCGCGATTGACCTCATCGGGGCCACCGTGGCGCTGGCGATCCTCGCCCTGCCCATGGCACTGGTGGCCCTGCTCATCAAGCTGGAGTCACGCGGCCCGGTGTTCTTCGTCCAGTACCGCCTGGGCGAGCACGGCATTCCCTTCCGCTTCTACAAGTTCCGCTCGATGGTGGTCAACGCCGAGGACATCCGTTCGGAGTTGGAGGCCGTGAATGAGGCCAGCGGGCCGGTGTTCAAGATCCGCCAGGACCCCCGCATGACGCGGATCGGGCGGCTGATCCGCCGGACCAGTCTCGACGAGACGCCGCAGTTGTTCCATGTGCTGGCGGGCCAGATGAGCCTGGTCGGGCCCCGGCCGCCGCTGCCCGAGGAAGTCGAGAACTACGAGCCATGGCAGCGCGAGCGGCTGGCGGTGCGGCCGGGGCTGACCTGCATCTGGCAAATCAGCGGCCGCAGCGACATCCCGTTTGAGCGCTGGGTCGAACTGGACATCGAGTACGTCCGCCGGCGCAGCCTGTGGCTGGACCTGAAGATCCTGTTGCTGACGATTCCTGCCGTTCTGAGTGGCCGCGGCGCATACTGACACCGTCCCGCCCGGCCATGCCTCGCTCTGGGGAAACTGCATGGGTTCAAGGCGATCTCGATCTCTGCTGGCAGTTCTACTCTTCACGGCCCTGGCCACCTGGGCTGCCGTTGCCCTGCACCGCCCGCCTGCCCCCCTGGGCCACCTCCTCTGGCGCCTGGAACTGGGCGCCTATGACGCTCGCCTCGCCAGCCGCCCCTCGCACTTCACCGACCAGATCGTCATCGTCGCCGTGGACAACGAGTCGCTCAAGCAGGAGCGAAACCACCTGAACGAATGGCCGTGGTCGCGAGCCGTCCACGGCAAGCTGCTCGACCTGCTGCACAAGGACGGCGCCCGATTCGTCGGCATGGACATCCTCTTCGACAGCCCGTCCGATGACCCGGAGGCCGACGACGCGCTGGCGGGCGCGATGAAGCGCTGTGGGAATGTCATCCTGGCCGGGCAGCTCAACCAGGACACGGCCACGCGCGGCGAAGAGATGGCCAGCGGTGTGAGCAGCGTGAGCTTCCCCTACGAGCCCTTTGCCGACACGATGCTGGACCTGGGGCTGACGAACATCCCGCGCGATCCGGACGCCAGCGTCCGGCGGGCCTGGCTGGTGCGCCACCACCAGGACGAGCCATACTACACGCTGCCGGTGATGTTGGCGGCGCATGTGCTCAAGCGCGCGCCGGGCGACGTGGCGGCGGAGGGGTTGCGCGGCGGGCATAGCGACCACCCGTACCTCGGGGGCGGGACGATCCTGATCAACTACGCGGGGCCGGCCGGGACGATCAAGTACGTGCCCTACTACCAGGTTCTCGAAGGCCTCACCCAGCCGGGGACCTTCCGGGACAAGATCGTGTTGGTCGGGGGCACCGCCGAGATCCTCCAGGACATCTACCCGACACCGATGGCCCGGGTGGAGCCGGGCCGCGACGATGCGCAACTGGTGCAGATGCCCGGGGTGGAGGTGCAGGCCAACGCGCTGTTGACGCTGCTGCAGGGCAGCAGCATTCGCCCGGCGGCGATGGTCGTGGTGTGGGGTGCCACGGCGCTGCTGGCACTGCTGGTGGCGGCGGGGACGGTGTTCTTGCGCCCGCTGCGCGCCGGCCTGCTGACGCTGGCGTTGCTCGCGGCGGCGGTGGTGGCGACGTTCCTGGCCATGTGGCAGATGCGCCTGTGGCTGCCGCTGGTGCCGCTGCTCCTGGGGGGCTTGCTGGCCTACTTGGAAGGCACCGTCTACATGTACCTGACCGAGGAGCGGGCGCGGTTGCGGCTGCGCCGGGCGTGGCAGCAGCGGGTGTCGGCCGAGGTGCTGCAGGTCATCCTCGACAACCCCGTGCCCAAGGTGCAGGGCCGGCGGATTGACGCGACGGTGATGTTCAGCGACCTGCGTGGCTTCACCACGATGTGCTCGACCAGCGCGCCGGAGTATGTCGTGGAGCGGCTCAACGATTATTTGACGGCCATGACGGAGGTCATCCGGGAGTTTGGGGGAACCATACACAAGTTCATCGGCGACGGCATCATGGCGGTGTTCGGTGACCCGGTGCCGCATGCGGACCACGCGGCTCGCGCGGTGCGGGCCGCGGTGGCCATGCAGCGACGCATGGTCGCGACCAATGCCGCTGCCGAGGCGTCCGGGCAGCCACCCCTGCACATGGGCATCGGCATTCACAGCGGCGAACTCGTGGCCGGCGACATTGGCTCGGAGGCCCTGCTGGAGTACACCGTGATCGGGGACACGGTCAGTACCTCGTCACGCATTGAGGGGCTCAACAAGGAGTTCAAGACGGGCATCCTGATCAGCGGCCAGACAGTGCGGGCGATGGGGGAAACGGGACTGCCGCTGAAGCACTTGGGGACGCAGGGCGTGCGGGGACGCGCGGAGGAACTGGAGTTGTACACCGTGGACCTGCCTGAGGCGCAGCTTCCGACACCGCCCGTACAGGAGAAGAGGGACCCATGAAGCGGACTACACTGATCGGCTGCGTTGTCCTGTTGGCCCTGCTGCCCGCGCTGGCTGCGGCGCAGACGGCCAAGATCACGGCGGTGGTGCTGGACGTGAAATGCCGGGCCTCCTCGGGCGCCGCGTGGGCGCCGGCGAAGGTGGGGAAGCAGTTGGGAGCCGGGGCCCAGGTGCGCACGGGCAAGCGCGGCAAGTGTGAGATCAAGTTCCCGGACGGCAGCACCGTGCGCCTGGCGCCGCTCAGCGACCTGACCATCGCCCAGATCGCCGGCAAAGACCTGTCTCTCGGCCACGGCAAGCTGTACGCCCGGATCGTCAAGGGCACCACGGCCCGCATCCAGGGTGGGACGGGCGTGGCCTCGATCAAGGGCACCACGCTGGAGTTCGATGCCGGCGACATCGAGACGCCGCGCGAGCGCGCCACCAACGTGCTGACGATCTTCGACGGCCTGGCGGAATTGAGCGGCGGGGGCAGGACGCAGCAGGTGTCCGGAGGCAGCCAGTCACGCATCGGGCGGGACGGTACGCCGGGGGACGTCCACGGCATACCCGGCGATAAGTTCTTCAATGGCACCCCCGACCAGTGGTGGGACGGCGTCGTGCCCAACGTCGAGGTGCAGTCCACCCCGGCGTCCTTCACCGGCCTGCAGCAGCGCAAGGACGTGCAGACCGGCCAGTCGCCGGACGTGGGAGCCGACGGCTACTACTCGCTCAAGGACGGCGCCGTAGCCATTGACCTGCAGAGCGTGGGGCGGCCGGCGCTCGCCTCGGGCGCGCGGCTGGCGGCCCTGCCGATGCTCTCCCCGGAGTTCGCGCTGGGGATCCCCCCCGTCGCCGTGCTGCAGACCGAGCCGATGGAGGCGTTCGGCAAGCGCCTCTACGGCCCGCAGACGTGCGTGGACCTGTTCGGGCTGGCCAGCACCGACCACAGCCTGGCCGGGGTGCGGGTGCGCCCCAGTGTGGTGTGGAATGACCTGTACTTCGAACTCGGCGGCATGGCCTGGACGCGGGAGGGCGAGAAGTTCCGCACCGAGATCAGTGAGGCCTTCGTGAAGGCTCGACCGCGCTGCGGCGACATCACCGTGGGGCGGCAGCATTTCATCATGGGGCCGGTCAACAACAGCAACCTGGGCTCGCTCATCGGGTTCGACACGGCCGACGCCATCCGCTGGCAACCGACCGCGGGGGCGGTGCGCCTGGACCTCGGCTACATCCACGACTACCTGCCGCTGGATGCCGACGACCTGCGCGGGTTCTACGGCCGCGCCGAGACCTCGATTTTTAAGGGTACAGTGGGCGTGAACACGGTATACTATGACGATGTGGGCACCGGATTCTCGGTAGACTTCTCGGTCCCGGCCATCCCGGGCACGCTGGACTTCTACGGCGAGGTCGGGTCCGACCCCGGTGACCAGAACCTGCAGACCTTCGGCTGCTACTTCCCGGGGCTGTATGACCGCTATGACGTGGACCTGTTCGTCGAGTACGCCCACCGCGGTGGCTTCGGGTCGCTCGTCTCGGCGCGGGCCTATCGCGAGTTTGAGCGCGACTGGACGTTGGTGCTGTCGCTGCTGGGCAGCTCCCGGGATGACACGGTCGTGAGCCTGGGGGTCATCAAGCAGTTCAAGTAGACCTCACCGTCCGGTGAGGGTGATCATACAGGAGGCTGACATGAGCATGCGTGTATCACTTCTGCTAGCGGGCTTGCTCGCGATCATTCTGCTCTGCGGTTGTAGCGGCGGCGGCGGTG
>CAZZDO010000094.1:0-5608 GCA_964653205.1 uncultured Armatimonadia bacterium
CCGATGTCCATGTGGTTGAGCTTGATGAGCTTGGCGTACGTCTCGTAGTGGTGCTCGTTGGGCCCGTCGGCGTGCAGGCTGCGGTAGTTGGGGCCGTACTTCTCGTACAGCGCCAGGTTCCACGGCAGCACCTGCTCGCGGTACATCGAGTCGGACACGAAGGCCGAGTTGTCATCGGCCAGCCCGAGGGACCCCGGCTTACCGCCGTACAGCTCGTACATGTAGTCCATGCACATGCAGAACGCCGTGAAGCACTTCTCGAAGAACACACGCATCAGCTCGGGTTCAAGGGTCATCATCAGATAGACCCAGTTGGCATCGGCGATGGCCGTGGCGCATGAGATCGGCGGGTGGATGCCGAAGCTCGGCCGACCAGTCGGGTAGTCGAGGCCCAGTTCCCTGACTCGGTCGGCGAAGGCCTGGCCGCGCCTGAGGTGCTCTTGCACCCGGGGGTTGTCGCGCGGGTCCACAAGCGCGAGGGCGTGGATCTGCTCGGGGGTCTCGATGAAGTGGACGATGCGGGGCGAAGTGCCGTCGGGATGCACGACTTCGCAGTCGAAGAAGAGCCCCTCGGCGACCGGCCCGGCGTCATAGTACAGCCCGCCGCCGCAGTAGTCATCGTTCAGGTTGTCCAGGCGCCACTGCATCCCGCGAGTCTGCACGTCTATCTGGGTGTCAATGTCCGTGTAGTAGTCGCGGATGTTGACGCCGAACAGCGAGCAGAAGTAGCTGCCGGCGACACCGGCAAGCGCCGGGACGCAGTCGCCCTCCTCAAAGCAGTTGGCGGCCTGCAGCCGCGCCCGGCTCTGCTCGATGCGACCGGCATACTTGTCGAGACTGATCTGGACCATGGGCGTCCTCCCACGCGGGTGCACTGCCGTTTCGGTTCGCGCCGGAGGCCGCGCGGTCCTGCCTGCGGGCGGCAGGAGTCTGGGGCGCCGTGGCGAAGAGGAGAGCGGAAAGTCCCCCGCCGCAACCCAATCCGACTGCCAGGATGGACGGGATCGCCATGCCCGAAGCCCCCTGTGAAGTAGGGCTCGTCCACGTTGTGTGCCCGCTCTGCGGCGCCGATGACGCTCGCGTGTGCTGGGACACGGACTTCGGCGCTGACGCGACGCCGCTAGACGAGTATTTCCGCTGCACCAACACCCACTACGGGCGTTTCGGGCGGATCGTGCGCTGCCGCGCCTGCGGGATGATGTACCGCGACCCGCAGGAGGAAGATCCGCTGACCGCCTATGCCGCCACTGCGGATGAGGACTATCTCGGCGAATGGCCTGCCCGGCAGGCGACCTTCGAGCGCAGCCTACGCCAACTGCACCGCTTCGTCCGGCCGCCCGGGGAGCTGCTCGATGTCGGCTGCTCGACCGGCTTCTTCCTGCGCGTGGCCCGCGACGCCGGCTGGCATGCCGTCGGGCTCGAGCCGTCCCATTGGGCCGTCGCGCATGCGCAGGCCGAGGGGCTGGAAGTGCTCCAGGGCACTCTGGACAGCCATCCGTTCCGCCCCGGACAGTTCGATGTAGTCACGCTGTGGGACGTCATCGAACACGTCCGCGACCTGCGGCAGACGCTTGCGGCGGCGCGGGAGTTGCTGCGGCCGGGAGGCGTGCTGGCGCTGACGACGATGGACGTGTACAGCCCCATCGCCCGCGTGATGGGCGCGCGCTGGCCGCACCTGATGCGCATGCACCTGTGGTATTTCGGGCGCCGCCACATGAGCCGCCTGCTGCAGGAGGCTGGCTTCGAGAGCCCGCACATCGCTCCCCACGTGCGGGTGCTGAGCGCTGACTATCTCGCCTCGCGGCTGGAGTTCCTCAGCGGGAGCCTGGCGCGGGCGGCCCAAGCGGCGCGGGCTCTGGCGCGCGGGGCGCGGCTGGGGCAGGCGCAGGTGCCGATCCGGATGGGGGACCTGGTCGCGTACTACGCGCGCAAGCCGGCGGAGTGAACCGCCGCAGCGTCCCCGGCGCCGCCGGATCGAAGCTGAACACGTAGGCGCCGGCCTCGCCGGTCTCCCGCACGCGGATGTCCACCCGCCACCCGTACTTCAGGGGCAGGGCCTCGCCCACATCGCGCAGGTACTCTGGCAGGCCCGTCAGGACGATCATCGCTCCCACGGGCAGCTGCGGCAGCGCCCTCCCCACCGCCTCGATCGCCGCCAGCCGCTGCCGGCTCTCCTCGAGGCGATTGGCGCATACGAGCCGCGCGAAGCCGAAGCTCCCCGCCAGATACGCCGCGAAGAGCACCGCCGCCACGACACGCCCCGGCGGACGCGCGCGCCGCTGTACCGCCAGCGCCGCCACGCCCGCCAGCAGCGCGAGCCCGATCGAGGGGATGTACAGGTAGCGCGGGGCCCGCGCGAAGGTGTAGGAGAAGGGGATGAACGGCAGATAGCCCGCGTAGGCCCACAGGGCCCCGAGCCGCACGAGGCGACTCCCCCGCGCCACGGCCCAGGCCCCCAGCGCCGACAACAGGATCAGCACGAGTGGTACAGCGGCGACAGCGAGGTCCACAAGGCCTCCGGCCAGGGCTCGTTCCAGGAAGGTGCGGTAGTTCTCGAACCGCAGATCCGGCATGAGCATCTGCGGCGGGCCGACGAGGAGATTCCACAGGGAGTGCGGCCCGAAATGGAAGGCGGGGCTGCCGGGGCGCATCGGCTCGGCAATAGGTGGGATGAGCACCCGCCACGCCCCCAGCGCCACCACCGGCAGCGCCAGCGTCGCCAGCACGCGCCGTCCGCGACCCGGGAACGCGACCAGATCCAGCGCCAACAGCAGCGGCACGACCGCGATGCCGCTATCCTTCGTGAAGGTCGCCGCGAGAGTGCACAGGATGCTGAGCGGCAGGGCCCACGCCCGCCCGTCGCGGTACAGCGACCAGCCGATGAGCGCCAGCAGGATGAAGAACAGCGCGAACGCGTGCGGCCCGCCCGCGGGCCACGCCACCGCCTCATGGTGGCAGAACAGTAGGGCGAACAGGAGCCCCCCGACGAAGCCCGCGAGCAGCCGCCGCGTCAGCAGCCACACCAGCGCCAGCACGAGGCAGCTAGCCAGCACGTGGCATAGCAGGAGCAACGCGAAGTACGGCTGCGGGTTTAGGCCCCACGTGCGGTAGATGAACAGATACAGGAGGCTGTACAGCGGCGCCACGCCGGCCGGGGCGTGCGTGACGGACAGCGAGCCGTCCGCCCACTGCGCCGCCGTGCGCAGCCACCAGAAGTCGTCATGCCGGAAGTACGCCCCAAGAGCCGGGGCGTAGGCGAGCCACGCCACGGCCGCGACGACTGCGAGGGCCGGCACGGCCCGCCCGGTCTTCATGGCGCCAGCACCAGTGTCCCGGCCTTCGCCACGTCGAAGTTGTAGCCACCCGTCCCCCGCCAGACGACCCAGGCCTTGTCTTCCATCTTGCGCACGCCGAGGTTGAAGCGTAGCCTCTTCACCTTGGCCGGATCAATCCCGGTCGCACTCCATGGGATGCGCCATTCGCAATCCCAGCCCTTGTCCGTGCGGTGTGCGGCGTAGGTGACGCCCTGCTTGAGCTTCTCGGCCTGCGCCGCTGACGCCCCGGCGATGGTCAGGCTCTCGATGGTCCCGTCCGGGTAGCCGTACAGGTTGAGGGTGGGACCCTCGGGCTTGCTCACTGCATCCTGGAAGGCAATCTCCAGGCCGTCGCGGCTTCCCCAGCCGCCGGTCATGACCGTCTTGTCCGGGTGGCGCATCGGGTTGCGCACTGCGAGGTACAGCGCCTGCCCATCATACGCCGCGCAGGCCACGCTGGGCAGTCCTGCCGTGTCGCCCCCGCTGTACTCCTCGCGACACTCCATGACCGCCTTGGGGTTGTCCAGAGGCCACTCGGACAGCAGGCCGTCCACCTTGATGTCACTGCGATGCGGCACACTGTATTCGGCCGAGGCACGCGGCTTGGCCTGGTAGCCGGGGATCTCGAAGTAGCGTTCGGTTGTAAAGTCGCCCCGCAACGCTGCGCCGGGGGCTTCGACGACAGGCCAGCTCGCCCGCAGCTCCGACGTGTACAGCCCGATCTGGTCGAGCGGGATCTGCTGGAAGCCCAGCTTCAGGGCCGGCGAGCCGGGCTTGAGCCGGTAGTCGTGCTTCGCGGGGTTGACAAACATCGGGTCGGCATTGATCGAGTGCGGGTCCTGGCCGGTCTGGCGCCACTCGTCCCATGTCAGCATGCCACCCTTCTCCGGCGGGCGGGTGAGCGAGAACTTGAGCGCCAGATCCTCCGGCCCGTAGACGCAGTTGTGGTCGAACCGGAAGCCATCGAAGGCCGCCTGCGAGCCGCGGAAGGTGTAGACGAGCTGCCCGTTCCAGCTCTTGCGGCGTGCGGCGTTGTACTTGCCGGGGCTGGACGTGTAGTAGATGATGTTGCGGTGGAACTTGCCGGGCGCGCAGGTGTGGTGGGTCGCCGTGTCGTCGGTGTAGCTGTCCAGCGCTGGGTAGTGCTGCCGGAAGACCTCGTAGAGGCCCTTGTCCCGCAGGGCCTTGATGTACGAGTAGGACAGCTCGTCAAGGTCCGGGTAGTTGCCGCTGCTGATCTGGAAGCCCGGCGCGTCCACGATGATGTTGTTCTCCCAGTTGTTGTCGCGACCCTCATGGTTGAACATCCCGCATACGGGGACATCGTAGAGCACGTTGCCGAAGACCGTCATGCCGACCTCGGGCGCGTCCAGGTAGATGCCCCAGGTGAAGCCCGGGTAGTGGAACTGCACCTTGCCCTCGCGCACCGGCGCCCACGAGTTCGACTTACCGAACCCCCCGCAGTGGTGGAAGATGTTGTAGCGGATGATGCTGCCGCGCTGGGTGTAGTCCCGCGAGGACATGTATAGCCCGCCAGTGTCCTCCGATCCCAGGTTCGTGTGGTGCACGACGTTGTACTCGACCACGTTGTCATTGCCGCCCATCAGGATCGCCTGGTGGTAGCAGTCGTGGATGAGGTTGTGGCTGGCCCGGTTCCCGACCCCCATCAGGTTGACGCCGGTGTTGTACGTGCGCTGGAACTCGGCGATGTGGTGGATGTAGTTGTTGTCGGCGGTGCAGTCGCCGCGTTCGAGAGTCTTGCGGTTGCCGCAGTTGATCGCGATGCCCCCGGAGCCGGTGGCCGTGATGTCGTTGCCCACTGCGCTGCACTTGCGACTGCCGTTGATGGTCACGGCCCAGGCGCCGCAGTTACGGATGGTGCTCTGCGCGATGGTGCAGCGCTCGCAGCCCTTCATCGTCACGGCATCGCCATCGCAGGCCTCGATGGTGAAGCCGCGAACGGTGACGTTCCCGACCTTCTCCATGGCAATGATCGTGCGGGTGACGGGGGCGAGCACGACGGACCGGTCGGTCAGCGGCTCGGGCGGCCAGAAGTACAGCACCCTGGTGCGCTGGTCGAGATACCATTCGCCCGGCGCATCGAGTTCCGCGAGTAGGTTGCGCACGAAGTACCGGTCGCCGATCATCAGTCCGTAACTGACGGTACTGGCGAGATTGATGATGCGCTTCTCGCGGTCCACGGACTTGATGCCCACGGTGTTCCAGGCCCAGCCGTAGGCCGGATGGATGCAGACCTGCGCATCCGGCACGTCCGTCCACGTCGGCTTGATGAC
>CAZZDO010000094.1:5708-14708 GCA_964653205.1 uncultured Armatimonadia bacterium
CCGGATGGATGCAGACCTGCGCATCCGGCACGTCCGTCCACGTCGGCTTGATGACATCGTCGGTGGCGGTGAAGTGGTCCTTGGTCTTGGCAATGTTGTCCGACACGGAGTTGTTCGTGGCCGGGGCGGGGTCGGTGGCGAGCACGTACGCCCACTCGCCGTAGTGTGGATCGCTCTTGTCCACGTTGGGGTAGCGCGCCATCTCCATGCGCTGGCCGTCGCAGAAGAGCTGGCGGAAGGTGACGTTCTCCAGCGGCGTGCCCTTCAGGTCACATTGAAGGATACCGCCTTTCCAGGGCTTGAAGCCGGTGACTTGCCGCGCGCCAACAAGCACCGGCTGCTCGCCCCGGTAGGCGCGGTAGGTGACCGGTTTGGCGATGGTGCCGGAGTCCTCGGCGCCGAGGGCCAGCGGCTCGGTGAGTTCGTAGACGCCGCCGCGAACGTAGACCGTGACCGGCCCGTCGGCCTTCAGCTTGCGGGCCTCATCGCGGGCCCGGGCCAGTGTCGCGAAGGGCCTGGCCATCGTGCCGGGGTTGCTGTCGTCGCCGGCAGGGGCGACGTACACGGCCTGTTGTGCCGCGTGGGCTGTGAGCGTCGTAACCAGCAGCAGGACAAGTGAGAGCCATTTCATTCTGCACCTCGCGCGGCCATCGCCGCCGCGTAGACATCCTTCAGGGGCACGCCCGCCCGATCCGCCGCCGCCGCGCAGTCCTCGTATTCCGGCGCGGCGGTCAGCAACTGCCCGTCCCTCTTCCCGAGTTTGACGCGGATTGGGCCATAGGGCGTCTGTGCCGTGACATGCTCGCGTTCCAGGCACGTGCGGCCCACGGATTGTCGCCTTACGCCGAAGCTCGTCGTGTGCATCAGGATCGCGTCGGCCACGGCCTCCGCCCGGTCCTGAGGCGCCAGCGCCGAGAGCATCATGGCAGGCCGGTTCTTCTTCATATAGATCGGCGTGGCCCAAACATCCACAGCGCCGGCAGCAAAGAGCTTCTCCATGGCGTAGCCGAAGAACTCGCCACTCATATCATCGAGATTGGCTTCCAGCAGGACCATACGGCCGTGAGTGTCAGGGCCGTCATTCTCTCCGATGAACAGCCGCACCAGGTTCGGGACGGGGAAGTCCTTCGTACCCGCCCCGACGCCGGTCGCCAGAATGGTCATGAGCGGACGCTCGCTGAACTCGGCAAGCGCTACCGCCAGCCCCGCTCCGGTCGGGGTCACCGTCTCGCCCTCGATGTCCAGCGGATAGGTCGGCACCCCCTGCAGCAGGTTGGCGACAGCGGGGGGAGGTACAGGCAAGCGCCCGTGCGCCGTGTCCACGTAGCCGTGACTCACGGGCAGGGGCGAGCAGTAGAGCCGCTCGATGCCCAACAGGTCCAGCCCAATGACGGCCCCGCACACATCCATGACCGTGTCAATGCCACCGAGCTCGTGGAAGTGCACCTGTTCGCGCGCCACGCCGTGGGCCTGGGCTTCGGCCTGCGCGATGAGCTCGACCACGGCCACGGCACGCTCGACGAGCTCGGGCCGCAGGCTCCCGCCGCGGACGATGGCGATGACCTCGTCCGCGCTCTTGCCGTGATGATGGTGTCGGCCATGGTGATGGCCGTGCGGTGCATGGGCGGCCTCGACATGCACCTTCGTACCCCGCAAGCCGCTCTTGTGCACTTCCTCGGCGCGCAGGCTCCAGCCCTCCAGGGGCAGCTTGCGCAACTCATCCGTCAGGGCATCCAGGTTCACGCCGGCGTCCACCAGTGCGCCCAGGAACATGTCGCCGCTTAGCCCGCAGAATACGTCCAGATAACCGATACGCAAGAGCTGCTCTCCATTCATGGTCGGGATCGTGTTGCTATTCGCGACTTCAGCCGCGCCGACCTCCGGGGCGGCCGCCTCCCGCGCAGGTACAGCCCGTGCCGGCGGGGAACTCCGGGCGCATGAAGGCTCTGAGGCGGCACGAGGATGCGCTGCAGCTTGCCACGGCTCTGCTGGCGGCAGCGCTCATGGGTTGGTGGCTCCACTCGCGGGGCTGGCACTGGTTCGAATGGCTGCCGGCGGCGATCCTCGCCTTCTTCGGAGTGGGGATCATCTGGATCATCGTGTGGTTCCTGTGCCGCAAGTCTACTTACCAGCAGATGGCGGCACGGAACAAGGCCGACCTGCAGACGGGCGGCGATGGCTGGCCCAACCACCGGACAGACTGATGCGCATCGGTTTCCACATCCTCATCGGCGGGGGGCTGCAGAACACCATTCGGGACGCGCGGGAGCGCCGCTGCCAGACGCTGCAAATCTTCGCCTCGGCCCCGGTGCAGTGGCAGACGCGGCGCTCGGACCCCGCAGAGAACGCGGCGTTCGTGGCGGACTTGAGCCGCCACGACCTGTATCCCCTCTTCGTCCATGCCCCGTACCTGCTCAACCTCGCCAGCCCGAGTCAGGCGCTGGTGAAGAAGAGCGTTACACGCCTGGTGTTCGACATGCGCCTGGCCCACGACTGGGGGGCCGAGGGTGTCGTGTTGCATCTGGGCAGTGGCGGGCCGGATACGCCCCCGAGCGGAGCCGTCAAGCGTGTCGCAACGGCCCTCCATTCCGTCCTAGAGGATACGGAGGCGCTCACGCGGCTGATTTTGGAGAACAGCGCCGGGCAGGGCAACATCGTCGGCGGAACGGTGGAGCAGTTGGCGGCAGTCGTGGACCTTCTGGAGAGTGAGCGGGTGGGCCTGTGCCTGGACACAGCCCATGCGTTGGCGGCAGGATACGCGGTGCACACGAAAGCGGGGCTGGATGAGCTGCTGGGGGAGTTTGACGACCGGGTCGGGCTGGAGTTGCTGCGGCTGGTGCACGCTAACGACTCGCTGGGGGCGCTGGGGAGCAATCGCGACCGGCACTGGCACATCGGGCAGGGCCAGATCGGCCCGGCGGGCTGGCGCGTCATCATGGCGCATGAGAGGCTGCGCCACCTGCCGTTCATCATGGAGACGCCGAAGGACGTCAAGACGGCGCTGGCCGACGATCTGCGCAACCTGCGGGCGCTGCGACGCTACATCCCCCGGGAGATCAGGCCGCCGCTGCCCCCGGTTCGTGTGCAGGACGTGTAGGCGCGGTCACATCACAATCTCGCAGAACTTGCGTTCGGCCGCGCTCTGCCTCGCTCTCAGGCACGTCAGCGCGCTCGTGATGCCCGCCTCGATCGGGCTCCGGGAGTCGCCCTTCTTCTGGACAATCTGCAGGAAGTCATAGCAGAGCTGCGTGTCGCCCCCGAAGTGCCCCCCGCCGGCCTCGAAGCGAATCGTGTCATTGCGCAGGCTGTGGTGCTCGAAGACCTTCACTTCACCGGTGTACCAGTCGAACTCGACGGTTCCGTGATAGCCGAAGAACCGCGCGCCGCGGGCCCCGGCCTTCACCCGAGCGAAGAAGTTCTGCGAATAGCTGGCCTGCACGCCGCTCTCGAATTCGACGATCGCATTGCCGCTGTCCTCGTTCTTGATGCTCTCGGAGAACATGCAGTGCATCCCTGCCCCATGCTTGACGCCGTTGCCCTGTCCGCGCTTGTGGAACAGGTTGAACGGGCTCTCGAGGCACGTCTCCTGCTCGCTGCAATCGTCGCACATCAAGTCCTCGGGCTTGTCGCCGCCATAGACGCGGCGCGAGTTCATCGCGCACACCCACTTCGGCTTCGAGCCCAGCAGATACGAGATGTAGTCGAAGTCGTGCGTAGCCTTCTGCAGGAACAGCCCGCCGGTCTCGTTGAAGTCGCGATACCAGCCGCCGTAGTACACCCACCCGTAGGGCACGTTGTTCCAAGCTTGCACGTGCTCGATCGTGCCGAGGCGCCCGGAGTCGATGATCTCCTTGGTCGTCAGCGCCAGCGTCGTCAAGCGCAACGGGAAGGACACCACAACCTGCGGCGCGTAGTCGGCGAAGGCTTCGGCCAGCGCACGGACCTGCTCCAGGCTGGTGGCCACAGGCTTCTCGAGGAACAGCGGGAGCTGGCGCTGGGCGACCTTCAGCGCGCTGGGAGTGTGCAACGAGCAGCGAGTGCCGACGAGCACGCCGTCTAGCTTCTGACGGTCGAGCATCTCGTCCGCATCCTCGTACAGGACCGCGTCCGCAAGCTCCTCGGCGAACTGATCCTTGTATTCCGGCCCTTTGGGGTCGGTGATGGCCGCGATGGTGAAGGGGACGTCGAACTGCTTCAGTCCGTTGATGATGCCGCGAATGCGGCCGCCGTAGCCGATGACTCCGAGACGCAACATGTCTGTGCTCACCGTTCCTGTGATCCTGAGATGGGGAGTGGCGTCAGCCCGTAACGGTATTCCGGCAACAGCCGCCGCACGAGAACGTCCTGCGGGCCCGGCGCGTGGCGCACGAACCAATCCAGAGCGTTCCGGCCGTAGCGGGCCGTGGGCCAACGCTTCAACTTGACGAAGTCGTAGACCTGCCCGTCCGCCCCGATGATCCCGACATGCCAGCACGCGCCAGGGTACGGATCATACCACGGCGAATGCCGAACGGTCACGATGTCCCCGGGCAGGAGTGGGGTGCGATGGTCCCAGTACAGGTCGCACTGGAAGCGCAGGCTGTCCCCGATGATGTGCCGATCCGACCCACGCTTGAACCGCGCCTTCAACCCCAGCCCCTCATCCACGCAGCACTTCACGAAGTCCGAGCAGTCGTTGCCCCTGTCGTCCCAGCCAATACCGAGGACGAACTTGCCCATCGGCTTCGCCCTGTACAGACGTATGGTGGCTTCGCCGATGGCGACGTTGAGCGGCTGCTCGCCGGGGTGCTCGCGCAGGAAGCGCTCCTGAGCCTGCCGCTCGCGCACGGCCATGCTGGCGGGCGGGTGGACAAGCGGGCTGACGGTGGGAGTCCGACGCGGGTAGAGCGCCACCCCTGCAGCAAGGGCAACGATGGCGAGGCCGATGAGCAGGTGGTAGCGCCGGATCATGTCGGGTCAGGGCGACACGTTCGCGCCGTTCTCTGCCAGCTTCCCGAGCAGCACCTCGGCTGATAGGGCGCGCGGCGTGCACTCCCTCTCCAGGCACAACGCCGCCGCGGTCCCTGCCGCCTCCCCCATGGCGCGGCAGGTTGGCTCAATGCGAATAGCCGCCTGGGCCTCGAAGGTCGCCGAGATGCACCTCCCCGCCACGAGCAAGTCGTCCACCTGCAGCGGCACCAGACAGCGGTACGGGAGGTCGTGGTATTCACCAGGCGGGAGCTTCTTGAGCGTCACGCCGACGCCGGAGGGATTGTGCACATCCACCGGATAGCTGCTCTTGGCGATGCGGTCGGGGAAGCGCGTGGGATACAGGCAATCCTCGGCCGTGAGCACATACTCGCCGACGATGCGGCGGCTCTCGCGGATGCCGGGCAAGGGCGCGGTCAGCAGCAAGTAGGCGTCGTCGAACCCCGCCAGATAGCGCCGGCCGAACTCCATGATCTTCGGGATGACCTTGCGCCCTTGCACCTGCACCTTCGTCAAGTCCTCGGCCTTCGCGCCGTTGACGAACGTGATGCGGGGGCAGTTGAAGGCGACCTCGCCGGGCCGACCGGGGATGCTGAAGAACTGCACATACCCGCCCTCTTCGAGCGCGAACACACCGTCGGCGGTAGCCTGATCCACGAGGGCCTCGATCTTCGGTGCGACGGTGTAGCCCTTGGCAAAGCCCATTGATAGCTCCGGCGGCGCGGCCGGGCGGTCGGTCAGTTCGGTGATCTTCACCGCGAGGGCATCCAGGTCCACGTTGCCCACCACGAACCGCAGCGAGGCCGACTGGTTCAGGCCGTCTTCGGGCCGGCCGCTCTCACAGGGCACCCCGGCGCGGAAGGCGATGTCGGCATCGCCGGTGCAGTCAATGAACTGCTTCGCAGCTAGCTCGTGCCGGCCGGACTTGTTGTAGGCGACAATGGCGGCGAGGCATCCTGCCTCCACCACGGTCTCGGCCAGGAACGTGTGGTAGAGCAGCTCCACCCCCGCCTCACACGCCATGTCCTCGAGCACATACTTGAGCAGCTCGTAGTTGAAGGCGCCGCTGCGGCAGCCGCCGGGCCAGGCGGCGAGACGGTCAATGATCTCCTGATGCATGCCGGCGATGAGCTGCTGCGCCCCGGCGAAGTAGTTCATGTAGGGCACCACGAGTGCGCCCGTCTGGCTGCCGCCCAGGAACCCGAACTGCTCGATGAGCAGTGTCTTCGCTCCGCCACGAGCGGCGGCGATAGCCGCACACGATCCGGCGGTGCCCCCGCCGCATACGATGACGTCGTGCTGACCCAAGTGACTCGACCTCCTCCGGCTACCTCGGCGGCAAAGCGCCCTGCCAGCCGGCCTGCAGTTGCGCGGCCAGCCGTTTGACTAACTCCGCGTTCTCCGCCCGCGGCGCGATGTTCACGTTCTCTTGCGGGTCCGCCTGGTGGTCGTACAACTCGTACTCGCGGAACTCGGTCTTCTGCGCCCGCCATTCGGTGAAGCGGTAGCGGTCCGTGCGCATCGAGTACCCCATCGCCGGGCCCTGGCCCCGAATGCTGCGCGGATACTGGCTGAAGGCCGCCGTCTTCCACGGTCGCCGCGAATCGCGGACGAGCGGCGCGAAGCTGCAGCCTTCAAGGCCCGTCGGCAGCGGCACATCGCACAGCTCGCATAGCGAGGGGTAGATGTCCACGAACTCGACGAGGGCCTCGCACTTGGCCGGCGTTTGGCCGGGCACGCTGGTGATCAGCGGCGACCACACCGAGGTCTCGTAGTTGGTGTGCTTGCACCACATGCCGTGTTCGCCAAGCTGCCAGCCATGGTCGCCCCAGACGATCACGCTGGTGTCGTCCTGCAAGCCCAGCCGCTGCAGCTCGTCCAGCAGCCGGCCGATCTGGGCGTCGGTGTAGCTGGCGGCGGCGTAGTACCCGTGGATCAGCTCCCGCGCCTGATCATCGGTGACGGCCCCTTCCCTGGGCATGCCGTGGTACGCGCGCAGCTCCCCCCAATTGCTGAGTGCATACTGTGGCGCATCCTGCGGGGCGAACGGGTTGTCGGCCAGCTTGAGGCTGGCGCGGTCGTAGAGGTCCCAGTACCGCTTGGGGGCGACGAAGGGCAGATGGGGCTTGAGGAAGCCCACGGCGAGGAAGAAGGCCTGGCCCTTCAGCCGCCCGAGCGCTTCGAGCGCGTGATCGCAACTCAGGCCGTCGGCGAGGGCGTTGTCCGGCACGTCGGGGGCTTCCACCGCCGGTCCTCGTGGGGCCTTGCGCCAGTCCTTGAGGTCCACGCCCGCGGCCTTTGCCTCAGCCCGCAGGCGCTTCATCAGCTCGTCGCTGGCCTCCGTCTGGTACTGCTTGCTCTTGGGGGTCCAATGCGGCACACTCCAGGACTGCGTGTCGTCCAGGCCCCCGTGGAAGATCTTGCTGATGCCCTCGGTGTGCCAGCCGTTGCGCTTGAACTGCTCGGGCAGCGTGACCACGTCCGGGATCGTCTTGCGGAAGTGGGTGTCCAGGTCAAAGACCTGTGTGGTGTCCGGCCGGCGGCCGGTCAGCAGCGAAGTGCGCGAAGGACTGCACACCGCCTGCTGGCAATAGGCGCGCGTGAAGACGGTCCCGCGGCCGGCCAGCCGGTCCAAGTTCGGCGTCTGGATGATCGGCGCGCCGTAGCACCCGATGGTCGGGCGCAGGTCGTCCACGGCGATGAACAGCACGTTGCGCTTGCGTGCAGCGTCCTGTCCCCGCAGCAGGCTGCTGCCCAGCAGCAGCCCGGCCCCGCCGGCCACGCTGAGCTTGAGGAACTCGCGACGGTTCATGGCAGGCCTCCGGGGTGGTCAGTCCCTGAGTCGCTCCGGCACTTTGCTCTGTGCGGAGCGGTAGGCGGCGTCAATGATGCGCTGGATGTCGTAGGCTTCCTGCGCGCCGGCGATGGGTGAGGCGTGCGTGTCAATCAGATGGAGGAAGTGGTCGAACTGCGGGCGCAGCAGGTTCGGCTCCGGGGCCAGTTGGATGACCTCGGTGTCGGCCTGGTCGCCCTTGTGCAGCCGCACGCAAGTGTCTGTTATGTCCAGCGAGGCCTCGGTGCCGTGCAGGAACACCTGCCGCGCATTGGGCAGGCAGATGAAGCAGCAGACGACCCCGGCGATGCTGCCGTCGGCGTACTCCAGCGTGAGCAGCGCGCGGTCGTCTACGTCGTAGTCACCCGGGAAGGCGTTGCCCTGGCCGACGGTGCAGTAGACGGTCTCAGGCATCCCGCGGAACCAGGTGAGCAGGTCGAGGATATGCCAGCCGGAATCGATGACGGCCGTGCCGCCAGACAGCTCGCGCTTCCCGCGCCAGCTCCAACTGTGGTGGATGGCCCCACCCCAGCGGTACGTGATGATCGCGCGTGACAGGAAGACCGTGCCGAGCACGCCACTGTCCACGATCTGCTTGGCGCGCTGGTAGCCAGCCGAGTACTTCCCCTGCCCGGCGACCATCAGGATGGCGCTGGACTGCTCCGCCGCTTCGCGCATCAGTCGGGCACCGTCCAGGTCCCGCGCAAAGGGCTTCTCCTTGAGCACGTGAATGCCTCGCGCCAGGGCCGTATTGACCACTTCGGGGTAGGCGTGATGGGGCAGTGTGATGACCACGGCATCCACCTGGCCCTCGGGCAGAGCGTCCTGCCAGTCCGTACAGGTCGCGACGCCCTGCGCGGCCAGCGGCGCCAGCGCGGCCTCATTCACGTCGCAGGCGAGCACGAGGGCAGCCCGGGGGTGGTCCGTGATGGTGCGAACGTGGCCCGAGCCCATGCCTCCGGCCCCGATGACGGCGACACGCAACGTGTCCATGTGTGAAGTCCAACTCTCTGATGAATTCGGTGGGCCAGTTCCGCGCAGCCCCGCTGCAGACCTGCGAACGCCCTCGCTTGCGCCAGTCGGCCCTCAGGTGCTACAATGTACGCCAATGATTCAAGCGTTCGTGCGCTCAACACACCCCACGTATGGACGGCCGTAGGAACCCAGCCATGCGCGTGCACTTCCCCACACTATGTCTC
>CAZZDO010000095.1:0-6828 GCA_964653205.1 uncultured Armatimonadia bacterium
GGCCCTGAGCCGCGCCGCAGGGCGCCCGCCCCTCCGTCCGAGTGGGTAGAGCGGTCGGCCCCCCTTCAAATGGGTAGAGCGGGCGTCTCGCCCGCGACCGTCGCCGGGGCGGGCGAGACGCCCGCTCTACCCGCCTGTTGGCTCGGCGGAGCCTATTCCCCCTCCAGCGCCTGGCCGTTCGTCTCGACGTTGGGGTCAATCGTGTCCATCAGCGAGTGCAGGAGCAAGTCCTGACTGGCGTTGAACTGCAGCAGGCTCATTTCAACGGCGGCGGCCGTGATGGCCGGTGGCCCCTGCTCCCGCGTTCGCTCCCCGGCCATGGCCAACCCCCGGCGGCATGCGAGCCGCAGCACGGTGACCAGCGCCCCGGGCGCCACCTGGTAGACCGTCGGGCTCGGGCGCTCCGACCGAGCCCCGGTGGCGTGGTCGAAGATGTACGTGATCGTCTCCTCGGGGATCGCAACTCTCAACTCGACCTCCAGGGCGCGCGCGGCCTGCTCCAGCATCGCGTAGACCTGCGCGGGGCTCAGCTCGGGCAGGGCGATGTGCACGACATCGGTGACGGTGGCGAGCAGGGCCGCCTCCATCGGCGTCGTGCAGAAGGTCACCCCGCGCAGGCTGGGCGGGAGCACCCGCGCCAACTCCTGCGCCCGCCCACGCGGGATGACCGCCACGTGGCCCCCGAGGGCCACATCTTGCAGCACTTGCGCCAACCGCTCTGCCGACCCCAGCGCCCCGCTCTGCGTCTGCGAGGCGCTCAGCTTCAGCCAGTCCAGTTCCATCACGCGCCCGTGCCGCAATTCCGGTGAAACCGTCTGCCCGGCCAGCATACGCCGGGCCAGCTCAATGACAATCGCATGGCAGCCCGAACCCGGGAAGCCCTGCATGGCGACGAGGTGGTTGGCCGCGACGGCGTCCGCCACGGCGCGCACGACTTCCTCGCGCTCCACGCAGGCCGTGGTCGGGAAGCACGCGGCGTGCAGCGTCCAGTCGCGGCAGCAGCGGGCCGCGCCCGGGCGAATGCCCTTCAACTCCGGCGGCGGCATGGTCAGGTCCGGGCCGCCCACCGCGCGCACGCTCTCCACCAGCGCCTCGTCGGCCGTGGGGAAGTTGCCGATCGTCTTGCCGAGCAGGTCGGTGGTCGCGAAGCCCTCGTCGCCCCGGGCGAGGTCAAAGCCGCGGTGGTGCAGGTCGCGGCACGGCACGCCGCGGACGCGCAGGCAGGCGGTCTCCTCGTCCATCTCGGCCGAGACACTGCCCATGGCATCGAGCCAGGTGATGTTGTGCGGGTTGAACATGGCATTTCCCCTGTAGCAGAGAGCATGGGTAGAGCGGGCGTCTCGCCCGCCCCGGCGACCGGTGGCGGGCGAGACGCCCGCTCTACCCGCCTACCGGTCCGGGGCGGGGTACAAGCCCCCGCCCTACAGACCGCGGCCACCCCTGCCTAAGACAGCACTTGCTCGGCCGACACGCCGACCATGTCGGCGTAGCGGCGCATCAGCAGCCAGTCATCGCGGGTGACCGCATCGTCGAGCACATTGCCCAGATAGTGCATGTGCACCAACTCGCCGTCAGAGGTGCGCACCTTGACGCCGATGCGGTCGAAGCCGGCGAAGCAGGGCGCCAGCTTGCCGCCGCTGTGCTCGGAGATGACGGCATAGGCCTCCATGAGCTTCTGTCGCCGCGCCGAGCGCGTCGGGGGCGCCGTGCGCGGGGGCACGGCGTCGGTGTGGGGGGCGGGCTGGCAGGCCGCGATGTCCGGGTTGGCCGCCATGAGACGCTCGTACAGGCCATCCGCGACGGCGAAGTCGTGATAGAGCAGGTTGAGGCCGAACAACTCGCGCTGCAAGTCCTGGACTTCGTCCATGAACGACAGGCGGTCACTGTCGGATTCAGCGGGCGGGGTGTTGGCGATCTGCGCCACCGTCGCCCGGTCGTAGCCCGCCTGCTCGCACACCGGGCGGAAGAGACACTCGTGCTTGACGACCGCATCCAGGCCCAGCAACGGCCCGGAGACTTCGCCCGGGTAGCGTTCCAGCGCCCCGCGCAGCGCCTGCAGTTGCGCCACGGTCCAGGCGACCCACTCCACGTCCGTCTTCTCGCCCTCGGTCAGCAGCCGGTCATACAGCGCCAGCCGCAGGTCCAACAGGTCCAGGTGTGTCCACGCCTTTGCGCCGATGGTGACGGGCTGGTGGAAGGTGTCCGCGAAGCGCTGGCTGAGCGCCAGGCGGATGGTGAACCACGGCTCGGGCGGGCAGATCTCCAGCCCGCGCTCGCGCAGCAGTTGCATGACCTCGGCGGTGTGGTGGGCGCCGAGGTGAGCGTTTAGCGCCACGGTGGCGGCGGCCAGGGCACGCTGGTAGCCCGACCGCGCCCACCCCGCCTCATAGTGGGTGTAGTGCAGCGTCTCGATCTCCTTGACTTCGTGGGCGGGGACTTCGCGCCCCGGCTGCAGCAGCCCCTTGAACGAGATGCAGTCATTGCTGATGTCGGCGACGATGGCGCGGCTGCGGGCTTCCCACTCGGGGGCGAAGTGCGGGCCGATGCCGCCCCAGATCTGGCTGGTGGCCAGGAAGTAGAGCATGGTCTGCCGCACGTCATCCCGGCGCAGGGCGGTGCGCAGGCCGGGGAGGTCCGGGTCGTTGAGGCTGACGTTCAGGTGCGAGCCGGCGAAGGTCAGGCTGCGGCGGTGGCCGCGGACATAGCCGCAGCCTCCCAGCTTGACGCGCCCGCCCAGTTGGTCGCGCACGAAGCGGCGGTTGTTCTCCTGCACCGCCGCCAACTGGAAGGGGGAGGCGCATTCGGGCGTCTGGATCTCCAGGATGTCACTTTCCCGGGAGACGTCGTAGTAGAAGGAGCCCCCGCCCCACGGCATGCAGTAGCGCGGGAAGCGCCACCGAATCTCATCGGTGGGCATCGTCTCGGTGTGAGGCATGGAGCACAGGCGGATGATCTCCCGCCGTTGCTCGGCCAGCAGGCGGTTGTCGCCGCCGGTCGTGATATGGTGTTCGGCGTCATTCCCCATCGCCACGCGCGACAGTGTCTCAGTGCTCATGTGGTGCTCCCTTCAGTCCCATCGGCCAACATGGGGTACATGCCGTGGCCGCCGCCGGCTCGGGCCGGCTGGTCGGCCGTCGGCGCCGACACGATCTTGCCCCCGGTACGGACGTGGTGCTGGGTCCGGTAACGGTGGGTGTAGCTCAAGGCGCTGCTGTACGGCTCGGCCGGGCCATCGAGGATCTCATCCAGGCTCAGGCCCTCCAGATCCCCGACCTTCTCCCGCGAGCCGTCCTCGGGGGTCGGCAGCGCCAGCCGCACATTGCGCTTGGGCAGGTTCAGCCCGTCCCAGTCGCACATCTGGATCCGCTCGCTGTCCTCGATGCAACGCTGGATGATGTGCCCGCGCAGGTACGCTCGCGTCTGCGTGGGCGGCGTGACGAACGCGGCCTCCAACTCCTCGGTCGTGAAGGGCGGGGCATGGCCCAGGGCGCGGGCGATGTGCTCACCCTCCGGCAGAAAGAGCGCCGGCTCGATCTGGTGCCACAGCACGTCCAACTCGCGGGCCGTCTGGTTGTCGGCCGCCTCGAACGTCACTTGCTTGGCGGCCCACTCGGCGCCGCTCTCGAACAGCTCGCGGCGGCGCAGGGCCTCCACGACCTGCCGCAGCCACGTGTCGTAGCGCTCCCAGTGCGGCAGGGCCTGCGCCGCGTGCTCGTCGTCGGCCAGCACCCCGGCGATGATCTCCAGCCCCGCCTCCGCGAGGTCCAGCGCGTTGAGCTGGCGCCCGTCGTTGAGCGGCACGGGGCGCCACGGGTCACGGTTCATGGTCGCCGCGGCCAGCAACGGCTGGCGCAGCGACAGGTCCGGATAGGGCCGCGCCGGCATCGGCCGCAGGAGCGTGTACGTGGCGGCCTGCACCAGCGCGATGCGCAACTCCTGCGTCGGGCTGACCGTCGAGTCATGTGGGCCGATGCAGTGGTTGCGGGTGCGGCTCTTGTCGTCGTTCAGCGTGTCGCGGTTGCCGCGCAAGTTCAGGCTCATCGTGCGGTTGCAGGTCGTCTCGTGCGACGGGAAGATCGTGTCCATCGCCTCCACCCGCTGGCCGCACAGGAACGCCGCCTCGTCGTAATCGTCGCCCACGGCGCCGCTGCCGAGAATGATGGCGGCGGCCGTCACGAACGGCACGTACGCTCGCAACACCGTCGAGAAGCACTCGTCGGTGAGCATCCGCCAGTCGTCGCGCGAGATCTGCACGTTGATGTGCCCGGCGCGGTAGACGTAGCCGTTACCGTGCGGCTTGCGCGAGCGGTTCATCAGCCACACCAGCGTCTCTTCCGGACATTCTGCGGCCGCCTGCGCCAGCACGTACTCCGTGGCGCACAGGTGCAGGTAGGCCTCGTGCGGGTCGAGCGTCTCGGCCGAGGTTGTCTCGGGCTGGTCGAGGTCAATGTAGACGGCCGAGCCGTCCGGGAGGGGCAGCACGTCAGCCGACGCGCCCCAGTAGCCGCCCGGCGTGCCGACGCCATGGCTGGTCGGCGTGTCACTCCTGGCGAACACGATCCGGTTGAGCGCCTGCAGGACATGCCGCGCCCCCTGGCTCTGCGGGTCCGGCCAGCGCTGTTTGGTCTTGGTGACCGCCAGGTGTTCCCATTCATTGCCGATGATCGGCAGGACAAGCGTTTCGTTGGTCATGTGGCACACTCCGTACTCCGTTGTAGGGCGGGGGCTTGTACCCCGCCCCGCGTGGCACGAACCTAACGGCGGCGGGGTACGAGCCCCCGGCCGCGCTTCGCCCCACAGTGGCGCCTTAGCTCGCGTTGCGGAAGCGCATGCGCAGCTCGCGGTCTGAAGACGCCTCGAGCAGCGCTTCACGGTCCACGCTCAGCGCCGTCACGCGGTGGGCTTCTTCGCCCGACAGGCCCAGCGCCACGCCGAGGTCTTCGGCCGCCAGGAACCCGAGGTTGGCGTGCAGCTGGCGCTTGAGTTCGCGCGCGAGGCTGAACGCGCACAGGCATGTATCGTCGTAGAAGGCGGCGCGGGCCGCGGCCTGCACGCTCAGCTCGATGGCGCGCCCACTGAGGACTTCCGAGGCTTGGTAGATGCGCCCGTGTTCGCTGCTGTCGAAGACGAGCCGGATGAGCGGGAAGTCCAGTCCGCAGACCGCCATGTCGGCGATGGTCTCCGGCGTCTCCTCCAGTTCCAGCCGCGACAGGTATGCCGTTAGGATGCGCAACGCCGTATCGCGGTCGGGTAGCCCGACATTGATCGTCTCATCCACGCGGCTGAGCAGTGCAGCGTCCAGCCTTGAGGGGTAGTTGGTCGTCCCCGCCAAAATGCGGATCGGTTCGCCCGGCTGGTACTCGCGGCCGACCGTGTCGGCGATTACGGCGAACACCCGCGAACTGACATCGCCGCTGGTGCTGTCCATCTGGCCGCCCCGCTTGCGCATGACGGCGTCCATCTCGTTCATGATGATGAGCGTGTTCTGGTCGCCGCCCGCCGACAGCGCCTCGCGCATCAAGGACTCGCTGCGACCGTACCACTCGGAGGTAAGTGAATCGGTATGTATTCGTAGAATCTTGAAGCCCAGGGCGGCCAACTCGCGCGCCATATGGCGCTCCGCAATAGTCGTTTTCCCGCAGCCGCTAGGGCCAGACAGCAGCACTGTCTGCGGCACGTTGATGCCCTTCGCGGCCGCGCGCGCCGGGTCGCGCAGGACCTTGAGCAGGCGATTGATGTCCTGCAGCACGGCCGGCGAGTAGATGAAGCTGTCCTTCTCGGCGGCGATCGGCTCAAACTCGGTGTACAGCGGGTTGCGCTTGGCCTCGGCCGCCTCGTCTTCCCGCGGGGCGGGATAGGCGATGCGGATCTTGCCGTCGGTCACGCGCACCCGGTCGCCCGCTACCAACTGCGGCAGCAGCGGCTCCAGCTCCGCCGACGCGATGGCGACGACGCTGTCCTCGGCCATCAGGCCGTCGCGCAGCTCCAGCTCGACATGAGTGCGGCCCTCGCCCGCCGGCTGCACGGCCTTCAGGTGGGCCGACACCAGCCCCACGTGGTCGTAGCCGTACGAGCCGAAGTAGGCCGCGTCCCCGTCGCCGCCGAGGGCGAACTGCACCGTCTCGCCGATGGCGGGGGGCGTGGCGTCGTGCGGCAGGATGATGAAGTCGGCGTCATCAATCCAGATGCCGAGCACCGTCTCAGTGCCGATGATCTCGTTCATCAGGCGCGTGACGCGCCCGATACGACGGGCCGATGAGGCCTTTACGTGGTCTAATTGCGTTTGGAGTTCCTCATATTCGGCGCGCGCGTCAGCCACCTGGCGAGTGTAGCTGTCGAAGACCTCGATGATGCGCTCAATGGCCTCGGGCGCCAGGCCGATCGCCAGCAGCGTGGCGCGCAGGTGCTCGGCAATCTCGGACGGCTGCAGCGGGAAGTCCTCTCGCGAGGCCGCCCCGAGGTGATTGCCGATGACGCTGGCGACTTGTCGGCCAATCTCTTCGCGGTTCATGACTCAACCCACCCTTCTCGTGCTTTCAGCATGGTGCTCTCGCGCTCGTGGTCGGTGCGGCAGAGGGTGCACGAGCACACCGGACAGGCGACCAACTCGGGGTTCCGCAGGCATTCCGGGTGGAAGGCCCAGCGGCACGACGGACAGTAGACGACCGGGTCGCCGGCCTGCAGGGGCTGCGCATCGTCCATGCACGCCGCGCACAGGACGGGCCCGCCCGCAGTGCCGCCCGGCAACCAGAGCGGCTCGATGCGTTCCGGGTCCAGGAAGTCATGGGTCAGGTAGCGCCAGGTGGCCGCGCCGCACTCGATGATGTC
>CAZZDO010000095.1:6928-14506 GCA_964653205.1 uncultured Armatimonadia bacterium
AGTGCTTCGGCGTCCTGGCCGTCCTCGATGTGCAGGTTCACCTGCTTGAGCGAGCCGTTGATCCAGCGGTAGCCGGCGGCGGTGGCCTGGCGGCCGACCTGGGCGGCGATGATGAACAGCCCCTCCGCCCCGGCCGACCACAGGCAGAGGTCCCAATCCATGGGAGATGGGCTGATGAGCCCGTACGGATGGGTATGGCACGGCCCCAGCAGGCGGAACGGCGGCCCGAGCGCGGCCACGGTGTCCTGGGCGAAGGCCCAGTCGTCCGGGCTGAACTGCACGGTCGCGGGGCCGGCATTATCGCCCACGCCGGGCGGCACAATGACCTCCGTCACGACCGGGACATTGCCCGGGCCCAGCACGCCGACCGCGAAGGCGCGCTGCTCGGCCTCGTCGGTGAGGGCCACGAGTTGGCTGATGACCGCGCCGGCCCGGGCGGTGAGCATCGCCTCGGTAGCGGTCACGGAGTAGTCGCACTCGGGCAGTGTGTAGTTGAACACCGGCACTTCGGGCATGGCGCCGTCCTGCACATAGAGATGACTGGTCGCGCGCTCGCCGGGCAGGAAGATGTTGTGATGATTGCCGAGGGCCTCGACGAGCGCCTTGGTCTCCATCAGCAGCACGGAGCCGATCGGAATGTCGCGCGCGCCCACCACGGTGCCGTCCGTGGCGCGCACTTCGACCCGGCAGGTGACTACGCGCTGCCGCCCCGTCGAGGTGACCTGGCCGTGGCAACTGACCCGCAGCTCCAGGGGCGTGCCGCCGGCGACACTGCCGCCGAGGTTCTCCAGGGCGACCTCCTGGGCCGCCAACTCCAGCCGCCGGTAGAGCACCTGTGGATCCATTGGGAAGTTGGTGGCCACATCCGAGCGGGTCTGGTTGAAGATGGTGATATGAAAACCGGCGTCTGCCATGGGATCATCTCCTCATCGGCCGATGGACGGGGGGGCGTCGCACCCCCCCGCCCGCTGTGGCCTCGCGCCTACGCGGCGGTCAGGCGTGGGATCACCGTGACCTGGCCGCTCGTCAGCAGGTCGCGCACGCGCTCGTCCTGCAGACTCTCGCTGGGGCGCATCAGCTCGCCTGACTGGGCCCGCAACTGGTAGTCCAGGGGCATGTTGCGCTGGCTGCGCGAAGGCAACTGCAGCCGCCACACGGCTTCCGCCGCGACATCCGCCACGGTGGCGGCCGCTTCCAGCTCAACGTTGGCCTGGCGCTGACCGGTCAGGTCCCGGCACTCCATCATGCTGCTCACGATGTCTCCTCCTTTCCCTCAGGTTGCGAGGTTCGGAGCCACTGCTCCCAGTTGGCAGCCAGCCCGGGCCGGCTCCGGAGCACCTCGAGTATGGGCCGCAACTCCACCGCGATGTACCGCAGCGCTGCGTCCACCAGCTCCACGTCAGCGGCAGTGGGCGGCAACAACGGCAGGAAGATGCTGGCCTTGGTGCAGGCCTCGTCCAGCGCGATCAGGTGGGTATGGGTGTTGACGGCCGCCACCCACTGCCGCAGCGCCTCCGGCGCGACGTGGGGTGGCGACAGCGGCACCCGGCATTCCAGGCAGTCCTCGTGCAGAATGATCTGAGCCTTGCCCTCCCCGCCGCCCAGCCGGCGCAGCGGCTCGGTCAGCCGCGCGCTCCACTCCTCGCACAGCCCGCGGCACCGGGCGGCGGTAAGCTGCTGGGCGGACTGGCCCTGGAGCCACTTGGAAGCCTGCTTGTCCTCCCGCCACGTCACCGGGCCGTCCACGGCCGGGCCCGTATGGGTCTGCTTGGTCCACGGCCGCGGCTCGGCCAACCTGTGCCGGGTGAACTCACCGCGGGTAATGCTCTTGGTGTCAGGCTGCGACATCGGCCTCTCCTTCCGTTAGCGCAGCGACCGGGGGTCGAACGGCAACTCGCCCCGGGCCTGGGCCGCAGCAAAGTGCTCAGCGGCGGCTCGATTGTAGATTCCTTCGGCCATATTCCACGCGAAGCCGGCGATGATGTCGTACGTGAACGCCACGACCGACCACAACGGGATCACCGGCCCGCGTTCGAGTTGCTGCTCGAGGTTGGCGCAAATGATCCGCGGCGGGTCGGGGCGGATGTTCGGGTGAAACGGCCGCTCGCCGTTTTGCGGCTCGTAGATGGGCATGAGCCCGTGCAGCTTCTCGGCGCCCACGAACCGCACAACGTGCCGCGGCACGATCTCGATGGTGCCGTCCCGCCGCTGCACCGCCCCCAGGCAGTCGAAGGCCACCAGCAGGTGCTGCGGCCCCGCCTCCAGGAGTTCGGCGCGGGTCAGCGGGTCGGAAATGAAGTCAATGGTCTCGCGCATGTCGCGCTCGTAGCGGTCGGTCACTTGTGCACACCACCTTCGACTGCAATCGTCAGGACGTCTTGTGCTTCACTGGAGAGCGGCGCGGCGCCGCGCAGCAGCAACAGGTCATGCTCGGGCAGGCCCAGGTCCGCCGCGGTTAGCTGCGGGGGCAGATCGCCCAGCGGCAGTTCGCTCGTCCAGCCGCGCAGGGCCACCACCGGGGCCTGACAGGTCGGGCAGGGGTTGCGGTGGACGCGGGGGGCGTCGCAGCGGCCGCAGGCACACTCGGTGCCGAGGGCCAGTGGCCGCAAGAACTCGACGTGGGCCTCGCCGGCCGGACTGCCTGCGGTCGCGGCCAGCACCGACAGGGCTGGCCTGAGCGGCTCGTTGAACTCAAGGTGCGCCGTCGCCTCGGGCCACGGCACGACGTGGGCGCAGTCCAGCAGGCAGTCCGGGTCCTGCCGGAGCCGGCTGTTGAAGGCCTCGCAAGCGGGGCCCAGGGCCAACGTCGTGTCGGCCCCGGGCTCCCCGCCAATGGCCCGCAGCGCCAGCGCCGCTGCGGCATAGCCCTCGACGGCCCCGAAGGGCACCGTGAAGGCATCGCCGCCGGCCGGGTAGTCGTCGCAGGTGAAGCCATCTTCGTTCAGAATGGATGAGATGAAGGCATCCCCACTGCCGCACAGGGCGCAGGGCCCGCCGGCAGTGGGGAAGGCGAAGGCGCGCACTTGCGCGGCGCCCTCGGCGACATGACAGGACACGAGGTGCAGGGGATGTTGGGTTGTGCCCAGGCGCAGGCAGATCTCGGCGACGCGGCGGGTGCTGGCCGGGCGGTCCGTGGCGAGAACCACCAGTTCGGCCGCGCGCCATTCCTGCCCGCCGACGACATCCTCGATCCGGCCCAGCCGGGCGTCGAGTTGGTCGAGGCGGCCAAGTGTCGCCACCGGGCCCTCGAGGGCCAGCGTCTTGGGCTTGCCGATGTCGGCGGGCCCGTACACGCGGGCCAGCGTGCGTTCCGTGACCGGTTTGGGGTCGGCCACAATCAGCCGCCACCCCTGGCGCAGCAAGGCCAGGGCAATGAGGTTTCCGGGCAGTCCGAGACCCGCGATGATCGCCTGGGGCATCTCCAACTCCTTCCGGTTGGTCGTGGCGGCTACAGGTTGTGGGCGAGCGTTGCGCTACTCGCCTTCGTGACTGGACTGGGCCAGGTCATGGCGCTCGTGGGCGCGGTCACGGAACTGGTCAACGACGTTGAGGGGGCGGGGCCGCGGCAGGGACACAAAGCGCTCGTCCCGGCCCGCATCGCCATCGCCCCGACTGGGGCCTACGTTCTCGCGGGTGCGTTCCATTTGCTTCTCTCTCCTTTCTCGACAGATTGTCCGCATTGAAGGTAGTAAAAACCTTCTAGTCATCTTGACATTCACATGCTGCATGTATTACACTGATTCGAGTGTCGCTGTCAAGCCCCCAGTTGCGGCTTCTGATGAAGTCAATTATCCTCGGCAGAGAGGGTGGCTTAGCAACCGCAGTGAGTCTGCAGCCGTGTGGACCGCCCCATCCCCCACGAGCCCTACAGCGCGTTGAGCTCGCGGAGCATGGGGGGGTCGAGAGGCGGCATGGCGGGCAGTCCGGGCGCCGCGGGGGCAGGAGGGCGCGGGGCGCCCAAGGCGTCTGAGAGCGTCTGGCGAGCCGATGGCGTGCAATCGTTAGGAGATTGCTAGCGGTGGCGGAGCAGGTGGCATAATCCCACCATGGGAATTCCCATGGAGAGGCTGCATGGAGGTGTGCGATGGCGACCGACATCTTCGCTCAACGCGAGCTTCGCGAGAACATTCTGCATTGTTACCAGGAGCTGTATGGGAAGCACTGGGGAGGCATGTGGCGGAACTTTTATGCCAGGGCGTCAGGGTGTGTTTTCGTTGGAACTTACGGCGATGTGCGGCTGCGGGACGCCTTTGCTGTGCGGGAGGTCATCCAGGTCCTGCCCTTGCGCGAGATGGCCGTCCTCGTGATGGACGACCCCGAGGCGCGCTTCCCCGGCGACGTCGTCATCATTGCTCGCCCTGATCTCTTCGCCAGTCGCCACGCCCGGCGCGTGCTGGCCGAAGTACACCAGATGCGGCGCTTCTTTCACCTGGGTCGCTACGCGTTCATCAATGTCACGGACGGGAAGTGCTACTGGCGGGCGCGGCAGGGCCCGATGATGCGCGAGTACGGCCTGGTGGCGCGCCACGTCCGCACCAACGGCCATCATGTCATCACCGTCTCGGGCCTCAGTCGCATCGGCACCTGGGCGGCCGCCAAGAGCTGCAGCGACATGCACTACCTCGAGGCGGTCGAGGGCCTGCTGCAGCCGCGTCTGCTCGAAGCGGCCGAGCGCACCGGCAAGGACCCGCACAACATCGGCTTCGAGGTGCTCGTCGAGGTCTGCTACGAGGTGGAGAAACACGAACGTGAGTACCTGGCGCAGTTCGACCTGGACGCCACCCTCGCCCCGCTCATCACCGGCGTGGGCCAGCCCCCGACCTACTACGAGGGCCCCAGCGGGGATGTCGTGCGCGAAGAGGACCTGATGATCCGGCCCATCGCGGTCGAGACGGAGTTGGAGGCGCTCCGCTCCGAGCATGTGGTCATCGCGCTGGTCAAGGGCGATTGTCCGGCCAACGCTGCCACCGACCCCAATCTCATCACCCACTTCGTCGTGGACGGCGTGGACCTGGTCGAGAAGGGCACCAGCCGCTTCAACCTGATGCTGCAGGCGTGGTACCGCGGGCCGCGGAGCGAGAAGGAGTTTGAGGGGGGCGAAATCCGGGAAGATCGGCACTTCCCGGCCAAGGACGCGCGCACGATCCGTTGCCAGTTCAACCGTGAGGCCAACCGCAGCGGCGTCCCCGGCGAAGTCATCCGCTCGTCGGGGCACAAGTACTACATCAACAGTCTCTCGCAGCACAGCCTGGAGCAGTGGGAGCATGTGGACATGCCCGGTGTGGCGGGCCCGCCGCCGGGGCTGTCGCCCGTGCCGCAGGCGCCCCCCGATGCGCCCGCGACGACCCGGCGGCGGCGTGCCAACGGCGCCCGGAGCACCAAGACATGCCCCACGGGCACGGACCCATTGGGCTGAAGCGCCTCAACTGAAGTTCACCGAGGGGGACTCCTCGGGGGTCAGCATGTCCAGCAGTTCGAGGTGTGGACGCAGTCGGTCGCAGAAGTCCTTGGCCAGGGACGCCGTCACCTTCTCATCCTCGGCGGTGTAGATGGTGATGTTGTCGTGGCGCTGGTCGCCCGGGTCCAGAGGAGTGGAGAAGGCGGGGTCCGGGATGCACTCGTTCTCGGTGGGCGGCAGGTAGAGCACCTTGCCGTCGGGGCTGAGCTTGTTCTCCAGGCTCAGGAGCAGCACGGGACGGGGCCCACGCGACGAGGGGATGAAGGCCGGCATGTGCAGGAGGCTTTCGCACCGACCGCCGCGGAAGAAGGGGGCCTCCCGGGTGCGGCTGTAGCGCTTTGCCGGATGCAGGGCGATGCGGGGGCCGGCCTCGTTGACCAACTCCCCGGAACGCAGTGGCACCGTCGTCAGCGAAGTGTCCATCAGGGACGCCGTACACGTCGCGGTCGTGAGCTTCCGCCGCTCCCGCTTGTCCACCAGATCCAGGTCCTGAAAGCGCGCCGCATCGGGCACCAGCAGACACTCCCCCTCTTCCACCAGCCAGATGGCGCACAGTTCGCTCGGGATGGTCTCGAAGGCCTCGTCGCACAACTCGCCGAGCTTGCGGCCCAGCACCCGCGGCAGAAAGAAATGGCGCAGACCGTTCGTCTCCAGGCGGGAGAACTCGCGCGGCGGGTCGGCCGCCTCCCAGTTCGCGATGGTCCGCGACGACAGGCCGAGCTCGACAGCGATCTCGGCCTGCGAGAGCTGCGTGGCTTTGCGTAGGTCGGTGAACTGTTGCGAGTTCATGAGCGTCACCTCCAGCGTTCAGCAGCCCGCCAAGGGACACAGCGGGTCCGGCCCAGCGAAGTCCCCGCTCGCCAGGTAGGCATGCACGGGACACGACCCAAAGCACCCGTTGCCATAGCGGGCGCAGGTGAAGCAGGCGGCGTGCTTGCTGCGGCGCAAGTCTCGAAAGACACCCCAGACGTCGCTGCCGAGCCACAGTGCGTGAAGGGCCCGGGCCGACAGCCCGCGCACGTTGCCCGCGGCGAACGGCGCGCGTGCCGCCGCGTCGGCCGACCCTCCGGGCGAGCAGCCACAGGCATGCAGCCACCCCGCCGGCGAAATGAACGCCGCCTCGCGCCCCGCCGGGCAGCAGAGCACCTTGCGGATCACCGGGTCGCTGGACTGCCCCGTGGCTGTTCCCGCGTCGGAGCCGTACTGGAATTCGACCTGCACGCCCGTCTGTCCTTGGAGGTCGGGCAACATCCGCGAAACGCGCGCCATTTCCGCCGCGCCCGGCCGGTCTGTGTTGAAGGCATCGGTGGCGCCGCGGCCAGTCGGGCGAGGGGCAATCAGCGACAGGTGCCGCACGCCGCGGTCGGCCAGTTGGCGGGCGAAGTCGGGCAGCATGTCCAGCACGTGCGGCGTGATGACAGTGTTGACGCGCACCTTGCGCCCCGCCGTCACGAGGCGGCTCAGCGTGGCCGCCGTGCGGGCGAACGCTCCGGCCCCGCGCAGGGCGTCGTTGATCTCTTCGGGGCCGTCGAGCGACACGAGGTAGCGCCCGATAGGCCGGGCCAGCAGTTCCCTCGCGAGGCCCTCGCGCCACACGCCGTTCGTCCCCAGCGAAGTGTACAGGCCGTGGCCGAGGGCTGCGTCAATGAGCGCGGGGAGGTCATCCCGCACGGTCGGTTCGCCGCCGGTGAAGCGGATCTCGTGGACGCCGATGGCGGCCAGCCGGCCGATGAGGTCAGTCAACTCCTCAGTCGGGAACTCCTCTTCGTCCTCCCCCTCACGGTAGCACATCACGCAGGACAGGTTGCAGCGGCCCGTCACTTCGAGATAGATGCGGTTGGGGGTGCTGAGGCAGCCTTCGGGCAGAACGCCTGAAGTCCACGAGCGCGTGGCGAAGTAACGCAGCGTGTCGTCCTCGGCGGCGGCGCGGCGGAGGGCCTGCAGCTCATCCTCAGTCAGGGATGTGACCTCGCCGGTGCCCGGGTCGAAGGCCTGCCCGCCGACGCGCTCCTCGCGGACGCGCTGGCGCGGCGGCGCCATCGGCAGGCCCGTCTCGGGGATCGCGTCCAGGATCATGGCCTCGCCCCCTCGACGAGGTCCACGAAGCAGTAGGGGTCGCC
>CAZZDO010000096.1:0-14343 GCA_964653205.1 uncultured Armatimonadia bacterium
GAGGTGAAGTCCCCGCGGGGGGCCGGGGTGGGGGCATCGGCCGGCGCGACCTCGCGCCAGTCGTCGGTGTCGAACAGGGCGGGGTGCGACAAGCCGGGCGGCGTCGCGGCAATCGGCTCAACGACACCGTCCGGGCGCGAGATGCGGGCTCCGGCGAGGGTCACGGTCGGCGCCGGCAGATGCGCGGCCGTGCTCATCGCGGGCGCGGGACGCAGCGTGGCGGCCAGGACACGCGCGGGACGTTGCGGCACGCGTGCCGGCGCATCATGTCGTGGCGCCGACGTCACGCGGGGCGCCACCCGCACCCCAGTAGCCGCCAGAGCCCGCCGTGGCGCCAGAGTGGCGTGGGGGTGGCTCGGGCCGGCCGGCGCAGGCTCCCGCTGCGCCGTTGACGGAGGCACGATGTCGCGGGCAGGCAGCCGGTAGGTTTCCACGACCGAGACATCCGGCGGTGGCGCCTGTGGCCAGGGCTCGACATAGGCCACCTTCGCGATTGCCAGCAGACAGATGACGAAACCGCACAGCAGGCTGGCGCAAGTGGCCAGGAAGGCGGGCGACCCCAGGGCGCGTTCCTGCAGAGTGCGGGGGCGGCGGCTCAGCCGGGTGCAGGCGGCCAGCTTGATGCGGTCGGCGAGGCGGGCGGGCGCCTGAGGACTCCCGGCGTCCTGCAGCACCCGCCGGGCCAGCCGCGCCTCCTCAATGGCGCGATGGCACGACTGGCATACCTGCAGGTGACGCACGACCTCAGCGCGACGCGCTGGCTCCAGCGTCTCGCTGACGTACTCCTGGGCCAATTTCTGCACTTCTTCACAGGGCAGCATAGACGATCAGGGCCCCCCGGGCTAGACTGCGGCGCGTTCCATGGTGCGCTTGAGGCGGCGGCCGAACGCCTGCCGGGCGCGCGCCAGGCGCGACTTGAGCGTCCCCAACGGACACCCGATGATCCGGGCGGCTTCCTCGTATTCCACGCCTTCAAGGTCAATGAGCGCGATGACGGCCCGGTGATGCGGGGGCAACGTCTGGATCACGGCCTGGACCAACTCCTGCAGTTCCCGTCGCTCCGCGATCTCATGGGGCATGCGCGAGAAGTCCGGGATGCTGCGCTCCATCAGGCCGCTGTTGGTCTCCACCAGCTCATCCAGGGACGGCCCCTCGACCTGGTAGCGGCGTTTGCGGCGGCGCAGTTCGTTGATGCAGGCGTTGACCGCGATACGGTACAGCCAGGTCCGGTAGCTCGACTCCCCCTGGAACTGGAACTTGCGCAGGGCAGTGAGGGCCCGGAGGAAGATCTCCTGCGTCAGATCCTCCGCGTCGCCAGGCCCACACATGCGGTAGACAATGCCGAACACCTTGCCGTGGTACCGATCTACCAGCGCACTGAACGCCTCGGCGCTGCCCTCCTGGGCGGCCTGCACCAGATAGACGTCCTCGACGCGCAAGTCCGGATTCGCGGCGCGGGTGGCGGCTTGTGCTCTCACAGCAGCAGTCGGGACCATAGGCGTGCCACCTTCTGTATGGTCAGGCTGTGCAGGCCTCCGTCCCGGCCGCTGACAGATGCGCGCCGCGGATACGCCGGGACGGCTGAAAGCAACTCAGCTCGATGCAGGTGGCAATCACCCGGGTCACGACAGCAGATGTTGCTGCACGATGATGGCGTACAACTCGCCGGCAATGAACTCCTGGCCGGCGGCGGTCGGGTGGACCCCATCCTGCGAACTGATATACCTGGTTAGGTTGGACAAATCGCTATACTCAAATGTTTCCCCCCGGAACTCCGACTTAACCGCTTCTTTCACAAAGGCGGCGTAGATGTCGCACAGCGGCGCGCCCAGTTCCCCGGCCACCTGCCGGATGATCTCGGCATAGATGGCGTTCAGACCGTCACAGCCACCCCAGCGGTCGTAGTAGTCGGTGCCCTGGGAGTAGGGATGGCAGAGATTGATGATCGGGTTCGGCGTCATGAAGACGACCCCGGCGCCGGCCCCGGCCAGGCGCTCGTGCATCTCCCGCAGATTCGCGGCGAACTGCCCCTCACTGACGGTCTTCTCCGGCTCGTAGCGGATGTCGTTGAGACCGAACTCGACCGTGACCAGGGCGGGCTCATGCGCGAGTACATCCGGCTCGATCCGCGCCAGCCCCTCGAAGGTGTTCTCCCCACCGACCCCGGCATTGACCGCCTGCACGGTCAGTGCGGGCCCGCAGCGCATGTTCAGGCGCCGCTCCAGCAGCGCCACGAAGGTGTCCTCTGGGGCGCAGTGGGGCACGCCCTGGGTGACGGAGTCGCCGAAACACACAATGCGCTTGATCGGGCCGGAGGCGGCTATCGCTGCACTCATGTTCTTCCTCCACGCGGGTTCGCGGACAGGCTATTCCCCGCCGCGCGCTGGTCTCCCTGTGCGCCCCGTTACGGTCCCGCCGGCGCCGTCAGCCGATCCCAGATGGCAGTACGGGCGGCGTGGAAGGCCGGGCTGGCCCGGTCCAACGAATCCGCCGGGTAGAGCGTGACCATCGGCGCGTTCTCGGCTATCCCCATTTCCACGGCGGCCTCAAAGCCCGCATCGGTCCCCTCGTACTTCACGCGTCCGGGGCTGTCGGGGTCGTACTGGCCGATGTTGACGAAGCTGCTGAGCGGCTTGCCATGTCTGGCCGCGTAGTAGCGGAACTTGCGCCACAGCGGGCTCCTCGCGTCTGTCACGTACTCGGCGACCAGCCACGTCACCTGCGGGAGGGCCGCGAGGCGGTCGAGGTCCACGGCATACTGCGGCCCGGTCCAGCCGACGTGCTGGAAGTAGATGGCCCCGCCGTAGTCCGGGTTGCCGGCATTGGCGGCAGCGAAGGCCTCGGCCTGCACGCGGATCGAGCGGGCGAAGCGGTCCTGGGCCCAGTCGCTCCAGCGCTTCCAGTCCGCGGCGGTGGCCTGGTTGTCCGTGCGGGGCGTGTCCGCGGCGTAGGGCTTGGCCGGGAAGCGCGCCTGCGGGTCGCCGACGAACTCGCGGAAGTCGGCCAGAGCCGCCTCGGAGAACAGCGGCACGGCGTACCAGGTGCTCATGCGCCACAGGGGCTCGTTGAAGAAGAGGTAGTCCACCGGCCCGACGAGCCGGGCGCAGTCCGTGAAGGCGCGCCGGGCGCTGGCCACGGCCGCCTGGTTGGCCCAGTCGAAGGCATCACGGTTCTTGGCGAACGCCCCGGTCTCGGGGTCGAAGGTCTCGCCCTGGAACTGCGGCTGGCGGCGCGTCTCCAGCTTGCCCACACCGGGCCCGGAGCCCCCGAAGTTGAGGCTCAGAGCGATCTTGATGCCGTGTCGGTGGGCGAGGCGCACTTCCTTCCGAACTTCGGCGGCGATCGCCTCGGCGTGCTTGCGCGCCGCCTCATCCCGGTCCCAGCCGAGGTCCCACTTCCAGTCGGTCCACGCCACGCCCAGCTCCATGATGTCGAAGTGCTTGGCCATCTCGGCGAAGAAGCGCTCCAGGTCTTCCTCCTTGTGGGGCCGCACCTCCCCCCACGCAATGACGCCGGGCGCCTGCTGAGCGAGGCGCAGGCGCCGTGTCACGGGCGGGAGCGGCGCCAACTGCGCCGTCTCCCACGGCTGCTCCTCCGGGGGCACCTCGGCAAGGGCGAAGCGCGGCGCGGCCGTCTGTGGGAGGTCCGACAGGTCAACCTCCAGGCTCGTCTCGACGGTCTCGGCCACGGGCAGTTCGAAGTTGATGCATTGCTGCCACCAGCCGTTCCACAGCTCCACACTGCGCGCCTGTGCGTCCGGGCGCAGGATCACCTTGTGCCCCGCGAAGGGCAGCTCGACGCGTTCGGGCTGAGCCACGATGTTGCCCTCGCCGCCGAACAGCGGCGTCACATCGCGCCCGTCACGGCTATGGATCGGGATGGGCTTACCGGGGGTGTGTTTGTCCTTGTTGGGGTACTCGACGAACAGCTCGGTGCGGTTGCCGATGAGCTGCCAGCGGTGCAGCCACCAACGCTCCCGCGACGCCACGAGCTGCTCGAGGCGATGGTCCACCGTCAGCAGGCCGTTGGCGCGGAAGGCCCAGGTCTGCTGCCAGTCCCAGCGGCCGGGGCCGTCCCCGTCCTCGCTCATCACGCCGCTAAGCTTGACCGTGACTGCGTCCTCGGTCCGCTCAACGACGGCTTCCCGCGCTCCCTCGTCGGTGGGCCGGGCCAGTCGCTGCCACCCCTGCTTGAGCAGGACGGGCTGCAGGCACGGCCGGGCGTCAGAGAACGAGTCGCCAATCACGGGGCGGTCACGCCACCGGAGCGCGTCCAGGCCGTGGCGGGTAAATTCGCACTCCAGGGCGCCGCAGGACACGACGAATGGGGGCGTCTGGCTGAGAACCGGGGTGGCGACCACGGCCAGGAGCGCGACCAGCAGACAGCGGATTGATGCGGCGTTCCTCACGGCCATGTGGCCTCCCTGCCGCGGTCCTACCCGCCCGAGCCCGGCCGACCTCAGAACGTCGTGCCCGGCTTCGTTCCGGGTGGATAGGGGATGCTCTCGAGGACTTTCTGCAGTTCGGTCTGGGTGACGTCTCCCCCGACGATCACGAACCGGTCACCCCGTCGCGCTCGCAGCAGATTGCGCCCGGCGCGGCCTACCTGGCCGGCGCGGCCCTGGGCTTCGCCGCCTTGCTGAGGGCGTCGCCATCCTTGCAGCCGCTCACCCGGCGCCTTCCCCGCCTGCTGCGGATCCTTGCCACGCCATTCAGGGCGCGGCCCGGAGAGGCGCTCGCCCTGGCGGCCCTGTCTGTTGGCTCCGAGCCCTGACGGGCGGGGCGGCAGCTTGACCTGGGCCACCACGAGCGTGCGCAGGCCGTCCGAGTAGCGCATCTCTGCCAGCACGCCGCGGCGGGTCTGGCGCGAGTAGTAGCCCTGCAGTTGCAGGCCCGGCGGCAGATAGGTCGGCTTGAGCAGCGGGCCGCCCAACGCCTGCTGGAGTGCCTGTTCAGTGGCCTTGGCGCCCCTGCCGGCGAAACCCCCGCGGCCACGCTCCTCGGCGACGGACGGCACCGCAACGCGCGCCGGCGGCGCCACACCGTACTTGATCTGCCGGTAGACGGTCTCGGAGATGAGCCTGCCGCCGGGGCCGTTCCGTCGCATCTGCAGAGGGTAGGAGGTTTTCGCGTCCACGGCGATAACGAGACGCCCCACCTCCTCCCCCCTGGGCACGATGACATAGCGGCGGGCCCAGCGCCCGGCCACCCACGCCGGCCCGGCCGAGGCCACCTGCAGGTCCGCCCGGCCCTCCAGGCCCATTCCGGGCTCCGGGCCAAACGGCGAGGCGCTCGGCTTGCCGTCGGGGCCGACCCGCCACACGTGGCCGTCCTGCTCGATGATCTGCCAGCCGGCGAAGCGCCCGGATACGTACTTCAGGCGGATCACGCCGGGGCCGCGCTGCATCTCGGCGTCGGCCCGCAACTGCTGCTTCTCGGTGTTGATGAAGGTGGTGAGTTCCCCCTCCACCGTCAACGTGCGGCGCGACTGCTGGATCTGCTCCAGAACCGCATGCGCCCGCTCGGGGGTGAGCTTGCGCGCACACCCGACCAGGCACATGACCGACAGAGCGACCAGCAACCAGCGCAACCGCAACACGTCAGTTAGTAACCTCCTGGACGCCCTGCAACAGATCAGCATCCTCGCTGGCGAGCACCGCCAGCCCGAGAGCCGCCTTGTCCGACAGCGGCGTGTCCCAGGCGGCCGCCAACTGCAGGTCCGCATACGCGATCTGCGACGGGGCATTGGTGACCTGGCCGTGCATCAGCGGCAGTAAGACGGCCAGGGCCACGATCAGCACCAGCATCGCGGCGGCGAAGGCCGGCACCCACGCCCGGCGCGCCGGCACGACGACACGCAGCGGGGCATGGCGCGGCGTCAACTGCCGCGCGATGCCGGCCCACACCTGCGGCGGAGCATCCGCCACCGGCATCGGCCCGAGCAACCGTGCGGTGCGCTCCAGGGCCGCCAGTTCGGCGCGGCACGTGGCACACCCTTGCACATGGCGCGCCACGTCCGCGTGCTCCCGCTGGTTCAGGGCGCCGACCTGGTAGGCGGCCAGTTTTCGAGTGATTCGGCATTTCATCATGATCACGTTTCTGTACTATGACTTAGGCTTCTACGGCGGCGCCCAGCCGCCTTCTCAACGCTTCGCGTCCTCGGGCCAATCGCGAGAGCACGGTTCCCAACGGCACCCCCAACTCCTGAGCGATCTCGGCCACCGGCTTGTCCTCGAAATGGTGCATCACGATCACCAGCCGCTGCGGCTCGGGCAGACGGCTCACGGCGTTGCGAATGGCCACTTGCTGCTGCGTCTGAATGAGCTGGTCGGATGCCGCCGGGGCATCGTCCGCCGCTTCCGGCACGGTTCCATCCTCGCTCGTGCTGTCGGTCATCAACACCTCGGGCTTGCGGCGGCGGCTGCGATCCCGGACGAGGTTCGTCGCGATGGTGCGCAGCCACCCACTGAACGCCACGTCGGCCCGCAAGCGCGGCAGGCCGTGCCACGCCTTCACAAAGGTGTCCTGCGTGAGATCGGCCGCCGCCTCCGAGTCGGCGGTCAGGTGCCTGATGAGGCTGTATATGGTTCGCTGGTGCCGCGCATAGAGCGCTGCGAAGGCCTGGGTGTCTCCCTGACGGGCCCGCTGCACCAGCCCTGCGTCCGCATTCATCATCGGGCCTATGCCATCAACTTGATAGACGCCACGACTGCAGAGTATATTCCGTTCCCTTCAGAATGGGAACTCCTACTCAAACACGATCTCCCCCAGGCTGTCCTTGCTGATGAACGCCGCGCCCGGCGTCCAGGAGGTCGTCTCCCGCTTGGCCTTCTGCTGGCGGCCGAACTGCATGCCCCACGGCAGCCCGCCGGAGGGCGGCCCCGACAGCCCCATCGCCGCGAACGGAATGAACGCCTCGACGGTCCATTCGTCCGCGCCCCGCTGCGCTGCTGCCTGCCAGTCCGCCTTGTTGCCGAAGTTGTCGCTCTGCGTCCCCAGTGCGTTGATCGCGAACTGGTAGACCCGCGACCCCTCCGTGGGCAGGATGAACAGCTCCACATCGTCATCCAGATACAGCGGGTCGCCGCGCTGGCTGTATTTCGCCACCAGTTTGCCCATCTGCGACTCCTGGCAGCGCATGGCCACATGGATGCCCTGCTTGTCATATGTCATCCACACCGATGTCTTCTCGGTGGCGGGGCTGGCCTCGGCCAACAGCCTCAACTCGGGGATCAGCGGCGGCGACTGCCAGACGGCCTCGGTGAGCTTCCCGTCAATCGTCGGCGGCGCGGCCGTCGGCTTGACCGGGAGTTGCGGCACGGGGTCGCTGACGAGCACCTCGACGCTGCCGGTGGTGTTGAACTGCGGCTGGTCGCTCGTGATGGTGAAGCTGACGCGGGCCTCGCCCAGGAAGGTCAAGGGGTCGAGCTTCATCGTCACCGGCTGGTCCACGCTGCCCCTGGCGGGCAACTGCACGGTGAACTCCGCCGGGTCGAAGCTCGTCTTGGCGGGAGCGGTCAGCTTGATCTTGACCGTCGCGGCCGTGGTGACGGTGTTGGTGACAGTGAAGGTCAGCTTGCGATCCTGCCCACGGAACGCCCGGCGGGGCTGGACGGTGACGGACACGGGCGCCCCGGGGACGACATCCACGGGGGCGTAGAGACTGAACGCCGTCCCGCCGGTCGTGCCCCGGACGGCCAGCAGGTACGGCAACAGGCGGCGCGGCGGCTCGGCCGGGACGAACAGCGAGGCCTTCAGCACTGCCACCGGCCTGCTCTGGCTCGTCGTCTCATCCCACGGCGAGATGACGGTCATCTCGCGTGGCACCCCACCGCCGGAGATGCGCACGGCGGTCTGCAATTCGACGCTTGCGCCGCGCGGCGCGTTGTCCACGACACGCGGAGCCGACAGGGACGCCCCCACGAGCGCCGCCGGCGCCATGCTGACACACACCCGCGCCCGGTAGATCAGCTTCGCCAGATCCACCGGCGACTTCGTCTTCAGGCCGTCCTGCAGGTTGCCCAGGGCGTTCTGGAGGCCCTCGGCCAGGATCAGCGCCTGCTGGCCGTCGGCCTTCTGGCCTTGCTGTGCCAGTTGCAGGGCCTGCTGCCACAGGGCCTTCGCGTTGTCGTCCATCTCGGTGTAGAAGAGCCGGTCCAGCTTCTCCAGCGTCCGCTGGGCGAGCCGGAAGCCGTGCTGGGCCGCCTGCGGCTTCGTCCCGATCCAGAGGGCCGTCGTCTCGCCCGGGGCGAGCTTCAGGGGCAGCCCGGCGGCGGGCAGGGGCTGGAAGTTGGCCGTGCCGGGCACGATGTCCAGGCTCAGCAACTCCGCATCCGCCGGCAGACCCAGCCCCGCGCGGTCAAGCTGCAGCGTCCCTTCCGTCTCCTTGTCGCCCCAGTTGCGCAGCGTGAAGTGCAACTCGCCTGTAGCGAAGCTGCCGAACCGCTCCACGACGGTGGCCGTCTGGAGGGGCCGCGCTTCAGCCGGCCCCTGAGGTGTACCCGCCCCTGGGGCCCGCTGGAGGGGCCGCGCTTCAGCCGGCCCCTGAGGTGTACCCGCCCCTGGGGCCCGCTGGAGGGGCCGCGCTTCAGCCGGCCCCTGAGATGCGGCCGCCCCTGGGGCCGGCTGAAGCGCGGCCCCTCCGAACGTCGCATACGGCACCGGCTCCCAGCCCGCATGGTTCAGCTCCTCCAGCGCCGGGATGTGCTGGCGGAAGAGAGCGCGGTACTGCTCGAGGTTAGCGGCCATCGCCTCCACGCAGTACACGGACGGGTAGATGCCGGAGGCCAGCCCCCGGTTCATCTGCCCGATGACGTTCTTAGGCTCCTTGTCGCCGTAGCCGCCGCCCTCGTCCCAGGCGTGCCAGTAGCGCCAGATCTTGTGGTGGGCCATGCCGCGCAGGTAGCGGTCCAGGCGCGCCGGGCGCCGCGGGTCCCAACTGCCCTCGGTCATCGGCACATCGCAGTAGGGCAGCGTAAAGGCCTGCTCGTAGCCGTTCGCGTTGCCGTACGTGGCGATCTTGTACTCGTTCGTGATCGGCCACCAGGCCTGCTGCAGGAAGTCCCAGATGGTGTTGACCATCGCCGGCTTGAGGCTCTCTTTGCCGAACGTGAGCGGCTGTAGGGTGGTCTTGAGGTGCTCGGGGCTGTAGTCCAGGGCCGACGTATTCGACATGTACCCCTCGATGGCGTCGGCGGTGAAGGTGCCGCACCACGGACGGGGGTTGGCGGCGGTGAAGGTCTGGGCCTGCTTGCGGTTGGCGTTCATGAGGTAGGGCGACACCGCCGGGTCCTCGTTGACGCGGAAGTTGAGCCCCCAGCCCGGCTGGTCGGTGTGGTTGTAGCCCTCCTGGGCGCGCCAGTACTTCGTGTCGCCGATGTAGAGCAGTTCCCCGTCCGGCCCCCGGCAGATCTTCTTGACGGTCTCGGCCGTGGGCACGTAGTAGCGCCCTTTGTCGCCCTCGACCGTCACCATCTTCTGCAGTTCGGCCAGCACCTCGGCGTCGGTCATCATCTTGGGGCTGGGCCACGGAACCTGCCGGTAATCGTAGCACCCATGCACGTGGGAGACGAACGTGTAGCCCTCGCCGAAGTCGCTGTAGTCGTCGAGGGTGGAGCGGCTGATGCGCAGCGTGTGGTTCTTTGGGTCGAACTGCTCGAGGTTGGCGTAGTTGAGATAGCCTTCGAAGGTCGGGCGCTTGACGAAGCTCTCGGGGAAGAGCTTGTAGTAGCGCTCCATGGCCGACCGCATGCCCCAGCGGGCATCATGCCGGTAGAGCACAAAGGAGAAGGGCGCCTTGCTCGGGTGGGCCCCCGAGAGCTTGCTCAGGCCGAAGAAGAAGGTGAGCGAGAGTTGCGCGGCGGCCTGGTCCTGCTGAACGATGAACACGCGCGGGCCCTGGGAGAGCGGGAGGGCCAGGGAGAGGCCGGAGCCGTCGGTAGAGCGGGCGTCCCGCCCGCCCCCGGTCGGTGGCGTGACGGCCGACCACGGGTAGATCGAGCACTCGCCCATGCCGGACACGCATCTGTACGTGTTGCGGTAGACCGTGGACGGCTTGATGTCCTGCCGATCGCCGGCGTCGTCCCACCAGGTCCACCCCGCCGCATCCAGCGGCACGCTGAAGCGCAGCCCGATGGCCCGGTCTTTGCCGGTCGTGTCCTGCACCACGCCGTCAATGCGCAGGCACTCCTTGTCGCCGGACAGCTTCGCCTCGACCCGCAGGCCCGCGTCCGCCAGTTCGCCCGCGAAGGCGCTCGTGTTGCCCGCGACGGTCAGCTTGCCCGGCACCAGGCGGTACTCCGCCTCCTTCGCTTCGGCCAGGAAGAAGTCGTCCAGCCAGAGCGTGCCGGTGGAGTTGTAGATGTCGCTCCGGAACGACAGGCGGGTCGTGGTCGGCTGCGTCGTGAGTTGCCACTTGAGCTGCAGCCAGACATCGTCCTGCTTGGGGATCATGGCGCCCATCTGGGTGACCGGGCCGGTGAGCTTGTTGGCGTCATCGCGCTCGGAGACATACGCTCCGCAGACGCCGACCCCGTGCCGTCGCACCCACAGCGTCGCCAGGTAGGTCGTGTTGGGCTTGACGGCGACGACGACCTCGAGGTTGGACTTGGCGGGTTCGGGCCCGGGGACCTCCAGCTTCGCCGAGGTCTTCCCGGTGTGGGCCACGGTGTCGTCGAGGCTCTGGCCCTGGGCCAGCCGCCAGCCGGTCGCGCCCTCCTCGAAGCTGCCGTTGGGCACGAGGTTGACCAACTCCGGCTTGATGGCGAAATCATGCACGGAGAACCCGCCCTCGCCTTTGAGGGGCAGGGGCGTCGGCCCGATCATCGCCGCCGTCACGCGGCCCTGGGCGGAGAAGTCCAGGGCGAGGCCGTCGCCGGTAGTCAGGGCGGCGGCAGAGACGATGGTGGCCAGGAACACGGCCAGGCATGGGCCGAGCGTGCGCATGGTATCCTCCTGAAATCGCGGTCGGTGACCGCTCGTACACCCGTACCCCCACAATGAGAGAGCGTCTGTACGAGGGGTCACCGACCCCGACCGTCTCCGGGGTCAGCCCCCTCACTCGGCTACCGGCACGCCTGCCGGATAATCGTCTTCCACTTCGCCTCGGGCGTGCGGCGCGGGTCGCTCAGGTAGATCTCGTGGTGCTTCCCGGCCGGCACATGGCCCTGTTCAGCGATGAACTCGTGCAGCCGCTGGATGGCCGGGCCCTCTTCCGAGAACGGCCCGACGTGCATGACCTGCGCGGAAAGCGAGCCATCCAGCTTGGCGAGTTGCACCTGGTCGAAGGGCAGGTCCTTCTTGGCCGCCGCCCGTTCCTGGAGCGCCGTGAACTGCTCCTGGGTCAGGCGCGGCGGCTGCATCATCATCAGCGTCCAGAGCCACTTCGCCTTGTTCTGGGCGACGAAGTCCTCGATGCTCTCGGCCCACCAGAGCCCCTCCAGGGGCATGACGGCGTAGTCCTGCTCCGGGTCGGACTTCTTCAGGTCGAACTTGAGGGTGTAGGAGAGCGTGTAGAGCGTCTCGACGTAGGTCTGGAACTCCGGGCAGGCGTTGGGGTCGCCCTGTCCGTCCATCATGAAGTACATCAGCGCCGGGACTTCCACGAGCTTGGGCTTGGCCGTGGCGGTGTAGCAGTCCTTCAGCAGCTTGCGGGCGTCGAGCTTGGGCATGGGGCGTCTCCTCGGAGGCGGTGGGGAACTGCTTCGACGCAGCACGCGGCAGTCCTTCCGCCGGGGCGAAGCGCGTCTCCGAGCAGGAGAAGAAGTCCAGGACACGGAACAGGCCGTCATGGCTGCCGGCAGCAACGGAGAAGGCAACACCAGGCGGCGGCGCGACGGCTGGTACTACTCCCAGCAGTGGTGGCGCACGCTAAAGATCTCCTACCTACGCTACATCTTCAGCGGCACGTCGCTGATGGCCGCGGCGATTGCGTTCTACTGCCTGATCTGCCTGGCCCCCGTGGGCATTCTGCTGGCGGCGTTGTTGCAGCGTGCCCTGCACAGCGCCATGGTGGACCCGGCGGCCTATCAGGCCCTCTCGGCGTTTGTGCACGAGCAGGCGGGCCGGGCTGCCGACCAGGTCATGCTGCTGATTGATGAAGTGCTCAACCAGCCACAGGCGCTGGGCGCCAGTGGCACACTGGTGGCACGGCTCGTCAGCGTCGGGGCATTGGTATGGGCCGGCCTGCGCCTGTTTGACACCATCCAGGTCAGCCTGGCGTTCGTCTGGCCGGGCCGCATCATGCGCATGTACGTGGTGCGCAAGCTGATCTCCCTGGTGATGCTGATCGCGTCCGGGGCGCTCTTTCTGCTGCTGGTGGTGCTCCTGAGCCTGCGCGGGGCCGCGCTGCACTGGTTCAGCCAGTTCCCGCAACTGGATGTGGCGCTGCCCCTCCCGCACGGCCTGGTGACCTTCGGCATCGGGGTCGGGCTCTCGACGCTGGCGTACTTCCTGCTCTACAAATTCATGCCCGCCCGGCGGGTGGCGGCCCGCGCCGCCCTCGTCGGCGCCGTTCCCGCCGCGGTCATCTGGCAGGGCCTCTCCCCCATCTTCACACGCTTCATCGTCGTGCCCCTGTTCGGCAACCTCGGCTGGGTCATCATCTTCGGGCTGTGGGCCTTCATGGGCGCCGTGGTGATGCTCATCGGGGCCCAACTGGCCGCCGCCTACGAGCACGTCTTTGTCCTACGCCGGCCGCGCAGTGAAGACGACGTGCTCATTGACGCCTCGCGCCGGCGCGTGGACACGTACCTGGGCGACCGCGACGCCGAAGCCGAGAGGATCATCGAGGAGTTGGGGCTGGACCGGCCGGCGGGGGCCTGTGCCCTGAATCCGGCGGGCCATGAACTCATCAATGGCGTGGTGCTGGCGGGCGGGCGCGTGCCCCCGGCCTTCGCCGAGGCGGTCGGCACGGACATCAAGGGCCTCATTCCCATCCAGGGCCACGCGGCCGTGGAGTACGTCGTGGCGGCCATGCGCGGCGTGCCGGGCGTCGAGAAGGTCGTGCTGGTCGGCGACAAGGCGGCGTTCGTGCACCATCCCGTCGCCGAGCAACTCGACGGCATCATTGACGAGGGGCCGGACATCTGGCACAACTTGATGCGCGCCATTCGGTTCCTCAAGGACGACCGGCGCATCCTGCTCTCGACCTCCGACACGCCGCTGCTCACGTCCGAGGCGCTGTGCACGTTCCTGAAGGCATGTGACCGGACGGCGGATTTGTGCTATCCTGTGACCCGGCGCCAGCCCACGCGCAGTCTGTTCGGCCGCCGGCTCTGGGCCTTCCTGCCGCTGCGAGAGGGCTGGATCACTCATACCTGCAACATCCTGTTCGACCCGCGCCTGGTGCTCAAGAACCAGGACTTCGTGGAGCGCTTCGTCAGCAGCCGCAAGGACGTCTGGAGCGCCGCCGGGACAATGGGGCTGGGGTTCGTGATCCGCTTCTTCCTGGGCTGGTACTTGCCGTTCTTGCGTTACCACGTGGAGGACATCGCACACCACATCCAGGCGATCACCGGGGCCGGCAAGTGCCAGGGCATCTTGTTGGACTACCCCGAGATCGCGCTGGACCTGGACAAGCCCAGTGACGTCGGAGAGATCGAGGCCTTCCTGGAACGGGAGCACCGCCGGGGCCATTGGCGCTCCTCGCTGGACCCTCCGCCACCAGAGTAGAGCCGACTGCTGACACCGATGAAGAAACGCTCGATGCCCCTCCACACCTTCGCGCTGCTGCTGCTGGCGCTCGGCAGTGCCGCCGGGCAACCCCCGCCCTCGACCGCGGCCCGATCGTGCTTTGGCGGTCTGGTGCGCCTGCACGTGCCCGGGGGCTGGCAGGTCCATGAGGTGGATGAGGGCGCCCTGGCGCTGGCGCCGCCCCAGGGCCCACCAGTCGAGCTGAAGTCGTGGCCCATGCCACCGGGCGGCGAAGCTTCCGCCCGGGCCGCGGCCGCCGCCCACGAGAGCGCGCTCTTCGAGCGCATGCCGTACCGCCGCCTGTCGGCCGGCGGCCTCCAGGCCGGAGGTGGTCTGGAGGGCCTGCTGGTCACCGGGGAGGTCCTGGGGGAGGACGGCCGCCAGGAGCGCATGGCGTTCGCCGCCTTCGCCTGGGGGGGCCGCTACGTCACTCTCGGCCTGCTCGGGCCCGAGGGGAACTCCACCGCGGCCGAGCGCACGCTGCGCGATCTGGTCGCCGCGGTGGAGTTCGTGGCCTCGCCGCCACCGGGCAACGGGCACGGTGGCGAGGTCCGCCCGCTTCCTGTGGAGCCTCACGGCCCGCCGGCCGGACCGGCGCCGCTCCCGGCCCAGCCCGAGCCCATCCGTCCGGGGCCGGGGCCCGTGTCCGCGC
>CAZZDO010000097.1:0-7256 GCA_964653205.1 uncultured Armatimonadia bacterium
GTGGGACGCCGTACCCGTGCCACCGCAAACCCCACCACCGACACCGCCAGCCCCGCGTACATCGGCTCCAGCCCCAGCCAATACTGTGGCATGCCCTCCGCCGCGTGCGTCTGCCCCCACACCAGCCACGCCAGCGACACGAGGAACGACAGCGCCATCAGCCACACCGCCGACCCGCGCCGCACCTGTAGCGCCGGCCAGTACGCCGACAGCAGGGGCAGCAGCAGCCCCGGAATGAATGTCGTCCCCACGAAGAACCACAGCTTCACCACCGACGGCACCGCCAGGGCCAACGCCAGCGCGATGGCGGTCGTCAGCAGCAGCCCGACCGCCGTACGGAACCCGATCCGCGCGTCCGGGTCGCCGCCCTCCAGCCGCCACACGAAGTCCCGCGTGAACGTGACTCCGCTCAAGAACAGATAGCTCACGAGCGTGGACATAACCGTCGCGAGCATCGCCACATAGAAGAGCCCCTTGAGGCCGACAGGCAGGAGGCGCTCGGCGAGAAGCGGATAGGCCATGACGGGCTCGATGTCAGGCAGCGCCGCCCGCGCATACAGGCCGGCGGTCGTCGTCATGCAGTCGAACGCGAGCCAGAACAGCACGCTGACGAGAATGCCGCGGCTGGCGACGCGGGGTGTGCGGGCGGCGTAGCAGCGCTGATGGAAGCCGGGGTCCACGAGCGTCCACAGCGCGATGAAGAACCAGGCGATGATGTACTGGGTGCTGTTGCCCCCATGCCAGGTCAGGTGCGTCACCGGCAGGCTCGCCCGCAGGAACGACAGCCCGCCGAACGTCCCCACACAGTACGGCAGGATCACCGCGAAGCCAACGAACATCAGGACGAACTGAACGATGTTGACGCGCACGTCCGAGCGGAAGCCGCCGACGTACACATAGATCGTCGAGAAGATGATCCCGACGAGCAGCGCCGTCAGCAGTGGCCAGCCGAAGATGAGTTGCAGCAACGTCCCCAGCATCAGCACATACGGCGCGGGGGTCGTCAGGCAGTAGACGAACGCCGCCGCCAGCGTCGCCGCCGGCCTCCCGTAGGCCTCGTTGATCTTGTCGGGGATCGTGTACAGCTCGGCCTGGCGGATGCGCGGGGCCAGCACCAGCGCGAAGATGACCGCGAAGACGTAGTAGGGCACGCCGAAGACGATCCAGACGGACAGCCCGCTGGTGTAAGCGAACTCGCCCACGCCGAGGATGCCGCCATACCACGTCGCGACCAGCGTGGCCACGAACGCCGGCAGCGTCAGCGTCCGACCGGCCAGGAAGTAGTCGCCAGCCGTTTTCCCGCGCCGCAGCCACGCCAGGCCGGCGATCATCACGGCGGCGAAGTAGCCGACGATGATCACGACATCCGGGCCCTGGAAGGTCATCTGCGGCACTGGCCTGATCCTATCGCACAACGGGTGTGATGACAGCCACCAACCCCGACTTCACGTCCACGACGACTTCGTCCCCGCCGGCCTCATTGCTCAGCCCGCGCGTGCCCATCTCCAGGGGCCCATGCAGCGGCCACCGCAACCCCTCCGTGTCGAGGGTCACGTCCGGCGTCAGGGCCAGCAGGGAGATGACCTGTCCCGGCGCTGCCGGCACGACGAAGCGGTCCGAGACAACGCGTAGTTCCGACCAGTCGTCCGCCAGCAGGATCTCCGCGCGGTCGTGATAGCGCGCCACGAGCCACACGTTCGCCAGCGTATGGTCCAGGCGCTTGCCCGTGGCCCCGAGAATGACGACACGCTCCGCGCCCCGCTCCAGCGTCAGCAGCAGCGCCTTCTCTGCATCGGAATTGTCCTGCGTCCCGTGCGCCCCGCAGTCCACAACTTCGCAGGCCGAGACGCCTACCGTCGAGTCCATGTCCCCGACGATGACGTGTGGCGGCACGCCTGTCTGCACGGCCCAGTCCGCCGCCCCGTCGGTGCAGACGATCAGGTCCGCCCCCTGCACATGCCGAGCCAACAGCGCCCGCGACGGCGGCTCGCCGTGGCACAGGATCAAAGCCTTCATGGCGTGACGCTCGGGTCAGTCGTGATGCCGCCGATCGTGTGCACGCCCGAGGTGGCGCGCAGCCGGTACCACTTCGCGTGGCCGTCGGCGAACATGAAGTTGTCGCCGCCGTTGTGTCGCCCGCCGAGTACGTCCGCGTCGAGGCTCTGCGCACAGTCGGCGCTGTCAATGGTGTTGAACGCCGCGCCCCAGCCGGCGGCGAGCCAGTCGGCGCTGTCATCCCACAGCATGGCGCACTGGGCCGGCGCCTCCACCTCACCGAGACTGAGTGTCGTGGCCGCATAGCCGCAGTTCGTCTCCCGGCCGAACGCGTAGTTCCACGCGTAGCTCTCCAGGATCGTGCGACACCCGGCGAAGTCCGCGTTTGGGGTGCGCCGGTCCGTTGGGCACTTGAAGAGCTGCACGTTCTTGATGTAGGGCATCACCCGGTTGGGCCAGGTGAGCGGGATCTGCGACGTGTCCGGCGCATCCATGCTGTACTCGACCGGGTACGTCTCGTCGTAGTCCTGCGCGTACATCAGGATGCTCGTGCCGATCTGTTTGAGGTTGCTCAGGCAGGTCGTCTGCCGGGCCTTCTCCCGGGCTTTGGCGAAGACCGGGAAGAGGATGGCGGCCAGGATCGCGATGATCGCGATCACCACCAGCAACTCGATGAGTGTGAAACCTCGCCTCCGTGACATGTCAGTCACCCTTTCGGGCTTCAGAAAGCAAAAAGGGCGCAACGGATGCCGTTGCGCCGAAAGAGCACGTCTTTCGCTTCCCTACGCCGGTATTGTCCGTATCAGGTTAAGGGTCAGGCCCGAGGCCCTCTCAGCCGCTCTATCAGCAGCGCCCCTAGCGTATGCAGTTGTGCCAATAGCGTACTGCGTCCGAGCCGGCAGGTCAAGGCAATTCTGGCGGGGAAGCGTCTGGTCGCGGTCGGTGACCGCTCGTACACCGCCGCACGTTTCATTCATCTTGAGGAGCCGTGTACGAGCGGTCACCGACCGCGACCCTCGAGAGGACAGCGCCTCATGCCCAACCTCATCTACCTCAACGGCAACCTGGTCCCCGAAGCCGAAGCGAGGGTCTCCATCTTCGACATTGGCTTCATGTACAGCGCCGTGTTCATGGAAGCCGTCCGCACCTTCAAGCACGAGGTTTTCCGCCTACCGGACCATCTCGACCGCCTCGAGTGTTCCATGAGGTATTGCGGCCTCGAGCCGCTCGTCAGCCAGCAGGAGATGGCGCGGGTCATCCAGACGGTCATCGAGGCGAACATCGCGGACCTGCCGGAAGATGACGACTGCTGGGTGTGCGCGCAGGTCACGCCCGGCCAGGGCTTCCCACATCCCATGATGCGTAGCGGCGCGGTTCACCGCGCCCCGCACGACGGGTGCGATGAATCGCGCCGCTACGGGCAACCTACCGTCATGGCTTACGTGAGCTACCTGCCGTACGATGAGTACTGCGATTGCTACGAGACGGGCAAGCCGGCGGTCGTGGCCAACACGCGCAACGTCCCTCCCGCGGTCGTGGACCCGCGCGGCAAGACTCGCTATCGCCTGCACTACTTCATGGCCAAGCTCGAGGCCCAGACGCGCGACCCGCACGCCTTCGCGCTGCTGCTGGACACCGACGGCTTCCTGACCGAGGGCACGGGGGCGAACTTCTTCATCGCCCGCGGGGGGGTGTTGCATACGCCCACGACGCGCAACACGCTGGCCGGCATCAGCCGCCGCGTCGTCATCGAACTGGCGCGCGAGCAGGGGATCCCCGTGGTCGAGAGCGACCTGACGCTCTACGATGTCTACGCCGCCGACGAGGCCTTCTGGACCACCTCGTCGTACTGCATGCTGCCCTGCAATCGCGTCAACCACATGGCGATGAAGCAGACGCCCGGCCCGCTGTTCACCCAGCTCATCACGGCCTGGAGCAACCGGGTCGGCGTGGACATCATCGGCCAGGCACGGAAGTACCGCGACCGCGCAAGCAACGTCTGGCGGGCGTAGGGAATACTGGAGGCATGTTCATGGGCCGCTTCGGATGGACGCGGATCGCGATGGGGCTGGCGGCGCTGGCAGTTGTGGCCGTCGCTCTTGCGGCCGATCCGCCCCGCGTCACACTGACCCTCGCCCGCGACGGCCGCCCCGCCGCCACCATCGTCATCGCCCGCCAGGCCACGAAGGCCGCGCAGTTCGCCGCCGCCGACCTGCAGTGGCACCTCAAACAGATCACCGGGGGCGACTTCCGCCTTGCGCGGGACGACGAACCCGTCGCGGGCCTCCGCATCCTGGTGGGGGAGAGTCAGGCCACCGACACCTTCGACTTCAAGCCCCAGGAGTACCTCATCCGTTTCACACCCGAGGCCCTGATCCTCGCCGGCCGCGACCAACCCGACAGCGCGGAGGTCAAGTGGAGCCTCACGCCCACGCAGGCCGAATGGGACACCTGGCCGAGCATCTGGGACGAGCAGGGCACGATGTACGCCGTCTACGACTTCCTGGAACGCCACTGCAATGTCCGCTGGCTCAACCCGACCGAGACGGGCATGGACTGCCCCGCCCAGCCCACGCTGACCGTGAGCGGCAGTGAGATCCGCCGCAGCCCCTTCTTCCGCTACCGCTACGCCTCCTATCCGGGCGCCGAGCGTTACGACCAGTACACCGGCCTGTGGGCGTACGGCAGCGACGGGTACAAGACGTGGGAAGAGGCGGCCTACCCCAACCTGCGCGCCCGGTTCCAGGGCGGCGCGTACACGCTCGCCAAGCGCGGCTGGAACATGCTCTTCCGCCTCCGCCACCGCGAGGGCGGCGAGATCTGCCTGGGCAACCACTCGCTCTACGGCTACTACCGCCGCTTCTGGGAGCCCGAGAAGGGCCAGGAGGCGCTCTTCGAGAGCAAGCACGCCGATTGGTTCGCGATGAGTTCCGCAGGAACTCCGGGGTATGAGGGCAAGCCCCCGCAGATGTGCTACACCAGCCGGGGCCTCGTCGAGCAGGTCGCCAAGGACGCGCGCGAGTTCTTCGACACCGGCAAGACCTACCCGGGCGCCCAGGCCGCCGGCAACTTCTTCTGCGTCGAGCCGATGGACAACGCCTCGTTCTGCAAGTGCCCAGACTGCCAGAAGTGGCTCACCGATCACGATGCCGACAGCCCGTTCTTCTCCAACGGGCGCCACTCGGACTACTTCTTCCAGTTCGTCAACGAAGTGGCCAAGGAAGTCCGCAAGACCCATCCCGACAAGTGGATCGTCTGCCTGGCGTACATGACCCACGCCGAGCACCCGACGCAGGTCAAGCTCGAGCCGAACGTCGCCGTCCAGTACTGCTTCGCGTGCAACCGCCTCAACTATGACCGGCCCTCCTACGAGCACGAGTGGGCGCAGCTTCAGCAGTGGCGCGCCGCCGAACCCGACCGCCCGCTCTACCTGTGGCTCTACTACACGTTCCCGGTCGAGATCGCCAACGGCGGCAAGACCCACTGCTTCCCGGGCTACTTCGCTCACGCCATCGGCCAGCAGTTCGACCTGTTCCGCTGGCTCAACTTGCGCGGCATGTTCCACTGCGGCTACGGGCAGGACGTGGAGGCCTACGTCACCTACCGCCTCATGGACGACCCGAGCCTCCGCGTGGACGACCTGCTTGCAGACTACTTCACCCGCCTCTACGGCCCCGCCGCCGGCCCCATGCGCCAGTTCTACGAACTGATCGAGCGGACTTACGACAACCCGGCCAACTACCCCGAATCCATCGCCTCCGGCCGCATCGAGGGGCACCATCACCAGACGATCGAGATGGCCTGGGGCTACCTGGGGAACGAGAAGCGGATGCAGCAACTGGCGGGCCTCGTCGCGCAGGCTGTGGCCGCGGCGCAGACGCCGGAGCAGAAGCACCGGGTCGAGCTGTTCCGCCTGGGCACGTGGGAGTACATGCTTCAGGGGCGGCAGCAGTACCTCGAGCGCGCCCGGACGCGCTACGGCGGTCGCGGCCCGGTGTTGCGGGTACCCTTCGCCGCCGGCGATGCGGGCGCCCTGATGGACACGGACCTCGCCCATGCCGAGGCCCTGTCGCTGACGACATGGCGCTCCCGCCTCGCCGAACCCACCCGCCGGCAGCTTGCGGCCCGCCTGCTGCAAGATGGCCGCCAACTCGTCCTGCAGCTTGAGGAGCAGGCCGACCCGCAGGCCCTCAAGTCCCCGGCCGACATCACCGGCGGCGACCACTGGGAAGTGCTCATCGCCCAGGAGCGGTCTGGCCCGCTGCACCGGCTGCTCCTCAGCGCGTCCGGGAGCGCCCTGTGGGACGGCCAGAGGACGTCTCAGCGCGTGACGGTGGCAGCCGGCGCGGGAGGTTACGCCCTGCGGCTCTCGCTGCCGATCACTGTCACGCCCGGCATGCACCTGTTCCTGAACCTCGTCCGTCGGTCGCCTGACTCCGACGACGAACCGATGCTCTCGCCCTCCTTCGGCGACTTCGAGGACACTGCGGCCCTGCGGGAGTTCGTCCTGGACCCGGCCTCGACCGTCCCTGAGCCCCTGCCGGCCGCGGACTTCCAGCGGCTCCGTACCAAGGGCCTCGTTGCCCACTGGGCCTGCAACGAGGGGCAGGGCGCCACCGTCGCCTCCGCAGTCGGGCAACTCCCCGGCACGCTCACGAACAACGCGCAGTGGGTGACAGACGAAGGCCGCCCCGTCGTCAGCCTTGTCGACTCGCGCCGCCAGTGCCTGGAGTTCGGCAACCCGCCGGAGCTGAACCTCACCGGCCCGCTCTCGCTCGCGATGTGGATCAGGTACGACCGAACGGACATGATGTACCCCGGCCTGCTGGGCAAGGGCTACGAGGCGACAGGCACGTACGGGATGCACATCCGCCCGGGGAACACGCCCTGGTTCGAGTTGGACGCGCCCGATGGCACCCGCAACGTCTACAACCCGACGGACCTGACGGTGCCGGACGGCCAGTGGTGTCACATCGTGGCGACGTACGACGGGGCGATGATGCGTGTGTACATCAACGGGCGCGAGGCGGGGCCGGGCAAGCCGGTCGTCACGACGATCCGCACCATGTCCGAGCCCCTGCGCTTCGGCTGGCTCGGTTCGTGGGGCCATTTCAACGGCTGCGTGCGCGACCTCGCCATCTACAACCGCGCACTCTCGCCGGCTGAGGTATTCTCCCACTACCGCAGCGGGAAGTGAGCCGCCCGGCGGTCAGTTGATCTCCCGCCACGGCTTGCCGACCGGCCGCATCAGCCCCGGCGTC
>CAZZDO010000097.1:7356-14185 GCA_964653205.1 uncultured Armatimonadia bacterium
TGCAGCCACACGCTCGGCACGCCCAGCAGATTGAACGCGAACTGGTCCGAGAACGGCGATACGTCCGCGACGACCTCGGCCACGTAGCGCCGCTCCCGTAGATGCCGCGCCACGAAGTCCCGCAGCCCCCGCTCGCCCACGCAGTAGGCATGGTTGTTGCCCAGCCACGACCCCAGCGAGTCGAAGTTGAGCATCAGCGCCGTGTTCGCCGCGTCATTGTCCGGATGGATCGCATAGTGCCGCGCGCCTTCGGACAGATTCTCCTCCCAGCCGAACGTCACGAACTTGATGGGCCGCAGGGGCTCAGTCTCTCGGCACACCCGTGCCAACTCCAGCACCGCCACCACCCCGCTCCCATCATCCTCGGCGCCCACTCCCAGCGCCACGGAGTCATGGTGCCCGCCCAGCACCAACGGCGGCAGCCGCCGCGTCCCCGGCAGCGTCGCGACGACGTTCTGCGAGCGCGACTGGAACGTCTGCATCTGCAGATTCAGCCGCACCCGCCGCACGCCGCGCCGCACAAGGTCCCACGCGCTCATGTAGGGGATGGTGGCGGTGGGGATGGTCAGCAGGTCTATCCAGCCGGCGATCAGCCCGCTGGCCACGTTCCAGTCGAAGGGGAAGCGATCATCCACGTACAGCAGGGCCGCCAGCCCGGAGTTGCACAGCCGCTCCATGCGCTCCACCGATGCGTACGCCGAGCCGAACAGCAGCCCCACCTTCCCCCGCAGGTCCCGGCCCTCGGTGTCCTCGGGCTGGGCCGTCTCCAGGTACACGAGTTCCGCCTCGAGTTCCCCGTCGGTCGAGGGCGACTGTGTGTTCGGCTGAACCGGCGCCTCCCGCCAGCGTCCGCCCTGCTGCACTTTGAACTGCGCCTGCTGGCAACTCCACGCGATGCAGGGGAACTCCTGGATCGCGGTCTGCAGCCCCAGCTTCCGGAACTCGCCGGCCAGGTATTCGGCCCCGGCGACCTCCGCGGGCGTCCCGGCCAGCCGCGTGCCAATGTCCCGGCACAAGTGTGTCAGGTGAGCTTCGAGGTTGGCGGCAGAGACAGGTGGCTGGGGCATGTTCGGACCCTCCTCAACGGGTGCGGTGCGCCAGCCCAGTTCGTCCCTTCGCGGTCGCCAACCTCCCGCCCCGAGGGGGCAACGCAGTTGACCTGACTGCCCATTGCCCCTACACTTGCGGGAAACGCCCTGTAGGGGTTGGTTGCCGTCCATGATTGCCCTCGAGCCCATCCTGCTGAGACCTTCTGCCTCCGGCGCTGACACGCCGTACATCACCCTCGTGCGCGTCAGCGATGGCGAGGCCGTCGCCCATGGCGAAGCCTGCCTGGCCGACCCGGACGTCTTCGCCACGGCCGTGGACTTCCTCGCCGACGCCGTCGCCCACACCGACCCCGCCGACTTCGGCCTCACCTGGCAGCGTCTCATGGCGCTTCTGGACGAATACACCCCCGATCCCCTCGGGGACTACCTGGCCGTGCTGGGCGCCGTGGATGTAGCCCTGTGGGACCTGGCGGGGCGCAAGCTGGGGGTCCCGTGCCATCGTCTGGCCGGGGGCCGCCGCGCCCCGCGCCTGGACTGCACCGCCGGGGGCCTGCGCGTCGGCCAGGATGACCTCCCCAAAGCCGCCGAGGCCCTCTGCAAGCAGTTCGGCGCCATCGAGTTCACGCTGAGCGGCGACCCGGCGCAGGACGTCCCGGCCATTCATCGCGTCCGCCGGGCCGTGGGCGAGCTGGCCCCGCTCATGGCCGACGCCGGCCCGGGCTACGCCGACCTGGCCGCCGCCCGCAAGGTGGGGGAGGCCCTCGCCCAGGTCGAAGCCTTCTGGTATGAGAACCCGCTGCCCCACGGGTCGTGGGAAGGCTACGCCGAGTTGCGCCGGGAGCTGGGTACCGGGCTGGCCGGGGGACGGTTCGTGACGACACTGGCCGAGGCCGAACGCCTGCTGCAGGCCGAGGCAGTGGACCTTTTCGTGGCCGACGTGCGCCGCTGCGGCGGCCTGTCTGCCGCTCAACGCCTGGCTGACATGGCCCGGCGGCACGGCGTGCGCATGACTTTCCACTGCGGCGCTTCACCGCTGGCCCAGGCCGCGGCTGCGCATCTTGCCGCCGCGCACTGGCATGTCGGCCCGCTCCAGATCGTGCCTCCTCCGCCGTCAGTCAGTCGGCTATTCCCAGCCGCCCCGCACTTCGAGGGCGGCTTCCTGTGTGTCCCTGAAGAGCCCGGGCTCGGCTGTCGTCTCGACGAGCCCGCGGCCCGGCAAGTCCAGGTGGAGCCGCCGGATGAGCACGCTACGTGAGCGCGTACAGGCCGCGCGCGACAAGCTGGCCCGCCTGACCCATGAAGTCTGTGGCGCCTGTCGGCAGAACTGCTGCCACCAGGGCACGATGATGGGCAGCCAGGGCTTGCGGCGCCTCTACAAGGGCCTGCTGATGGACCCGGAGTTCGGCGGCCGACTGCGCCACGGCCTGCGCCTGCGGCAGCAGGAGGTCGCCTTCGACCTGCAGACAGCCACGAAGGTCGCGGAACTGCTTGCGGAGGCCAACCTCACGCCCGGCGACCGCGAGCGCCTGCCCGAACTCCAGGACCGCCTGGCCGACCTAGCCCGTTTTGCCGACTACATGGCTCAGGACTTCCCCCTCACCACGGACGGCATGAGCCGCCTGCTGCTCTACAGCGCGCTCCGCTCGAACCTGCTCCGCTGCCTCCGCCAATTCCCCGGCGGCGAGGCCGCCCTGACGACCCTCTCGCAAGGCCGGGGCAGCTTCCGGTTCCGCGGCCGCAAGATGGCGCCCCCGCGCTGCATCTTCCATCACGACGCCTGCCTGGCCGAGGACTGGAAGCCCATCAAGTGCGCGAGCTTCTTCTGCGCCAGTGAACCCAACCTGCTCGCCCGCGCCCGTGAGATCTTGTCCTTCGATGAGTTCGTGCTGGCCAACTTGCGTCTGAGCAGCCCCGCGGGCGTCCGCCGCCTGCTGCAACTGGAGAACGATCTGGGGCAGCCCTACTGGGAGCCCAAGATCATCATCGGCCCGGAGCAGGGCGCCGAGGCTTTCCAGGAGGATTGCCTGGCCTTGTTGCGCTCGGCGCGGCGGGTGCAGGTGCGGCGGGAGCCCGGGCGCTTCATGCGCGCGACCCGCGAAATCCTGGCCGAGATCGAGGCCATGCCGGAACTCCAGAACCTCGTCTGCACGTGTGCCAGCATTGACGGTGCGGCGCTGTATGAACTGGCCGTGGCGCTCGAGCAGGTCCGCGGCACGGAGTGGCATGGTGGCATGCTGGTGCTCGCCCGTGAGCTGTGCGAGCACAGCTTCATGCCGCACCCGCTATGGCAGGACGAGATGATCAGCCAGCCCTTGGGCGGGCTGGAGATCTACGTGGTGTGATCGGGAGGGAAGAGGGGAGGGGGGAGAGGCCGATCCTCAGCCGCGTACGCCAAACCGCGCGAACATCTCCGCCAGCCTGGCCAGCAGCGACGTGGGCAGCTCCCGGCTGGGGGTCAGCGCCAGCGGCATGTCGCCGGTCCCCTCGATGCGGTACTTCTGGACGAAATAGGTGTGCGCCCCCCGCCAGGCGAGGTCCTGGGCAATCTGCAGCACCTCGTCGTCGCTGAGCAGGTCCGAGTGGTACGTCGTGCGGAACTCGTAGTCGGCGCCCGACGCGATGATCAACCCGATGCTCTGCTGGACTTTGCGGGCGCTACCCCGAGCGCGCGTGACCTCGTGGTAGCGGCAGAAGGGTGCCTTGACGTCCATGGCGATGTCGTCCACCAGGCCGTCGGCCAGCAGCCGCTCCAGCAGCCGCGGCTGCCCCCCGTTGGTGTGCAGGGCCGTCTCGTAGCCGAGTTCCTTGGCCGCCGCCATCGCCGGATGCAGCGCCGCCTGCGCCGTGGGTTCGCCGCCGCTAAACACGACGCCGTCAATGAGCCCCTGCCGCTCCTGCAGGAACGCCAGGACGTCTTCCCAGGGGATGAGGTGGCCGTCCGGGGGCACCAATGACGTGTTGTGGCAATAGCGACAGCGCCACGAACAGCCCTGGGCAAACACAACGGCGGCCAACTTCCCTTCCCACTCCACGGTGGTCAGGGGCGTCAGGCCGCCGACTCGGAAGGCCGTTGCCTTTGCCGTTCTCCCCTCTCCCGCTGGGAGAGGGGTCGGGGGTGAGGGCGCCGGAGACGCGGGCTCACACGCCAAGCTTCATCTGTCCCGTCGGCTCGATCATCGCGGCCGGGGGCTCGCGGAACGCCAACCGCTCGGCCTGCTCGCTCTGCTTCCCGGCGTTCCAGGCCGAGATGGGCCGGTAGTAGCCCATCACCCGGGTCCAGACCTCACAACGGGTGCGCTCCTTGTCCTTCAACTCGATCAGGTGGGGTGCTTCGGTTGCCATGGTGCTCGCCTCGTGAGTGATTGTTTCTGCGGTGTAGGGTGCGGTTCCTGCTATTCGGGTACGACGAGTTACAGCGATGCAAGATACGCCCACGAACGCGACGGTCACGGTTCTCCTCGCGTCAGGGCCATGATCTCGTCCGTTGTCATCTTGAGCGTCGCTGGGCCCCGCATGTGTTCCACCGGCTGCCGTCCGCGCGTCCTCATAGGACCGCTGCGCGCGATGGTGATCTTGCCGTCTTCGAAGCCAACATCCACCTCATCCCCGGGCTTGAACCCCGCCGCCTCCCGAATCGCCCTGGAAATGGTGACTCGCCCTCTGCTGTCAAGCTTCATGGCGTCCCCCTGTCTCAGCTCCCCGTCTGCCCCGTCACCTTCCGCGACAGCAACTCCTCATCACACTGTGGGCAGAACTCGTGCGTGCCGGCGATGTAGCCGTGCCGCGGGCAGATCGAGAACGTGGGCGTGATCGTCAGGTACGGGATGCGGAACTTCTCCAGGCACCGCCGCACGAGGTTCTTGCAGGCCGTCGGGCTGCTGATCTCCTCAGCCATGTACAGGTGGAACACCGTGCCGCCGGTGTACAGGCCCTGCAACTCCTCCTGGTGCGCCAGCGCCTGGAAGGGATCGGCGGTCCAGCCCACCGGCAACTGCGTGGAGTTGGTGTAGTACGGCGCGTGCTCCGGGCCCGACTGGATGATGTCCGGGAAGCGCTTCTTGTCCTCGCGGGCGAAGCGATAGGTCGTGCCCTCGGCCGGGGTAGCCTCCATGTTGTACAGGTGCCCGGTCTCTTCCTGGAACTCCACCATCCGCTCGCGGATGTGCAGCAGCAGGTCGCGCGCGAACTCCCGCCCGAACTCGCTCGTGATGTCATCAGCGCCATTGGTGAAGTTCAGGATGCACTCGTTGACGCCGTTGACGCCGATGGTCGCGAAATGGTTGCGCAGCGTCCCCAGGTAGCGCGCCGTGTACGGCAGCAAGTGATTCGCGATGCAGCGCTCGACGGTCTTGCGCTTGATCTCCAGGCTGTCGCGCGCCATGCCCAGCAGCAGATCCAGCCGCCGGTAGAACGCCTCGCGGTCGCCCTTGGCCAGATAGCCCAGCCGCGCGCAATTGATCGTCACGACGCCCAGCGATCCGGTCTGCTCGGCCGAACCAAACAGCCCGTTCCCGCGCTTGAGCAACTCGCGCAGGTCGAGCTGCAGCCGGCAGCACATCGAGCGCACCATGTGCGGGGAGAGGTCGGAGTTGATGAAATTCTGGAAATACGGCGTGCCGTAGCGCGCGGTCATCGCAAACAACGGCGTCGTGTTCGGGTGATCCCAGTCGAAGTCCCGCGTGATGTTGTACGTCGGGATGGGGAAGGTGAAGACCCGTCCCCGCCGGTCGCCGGTCATCATGATGTCCAGCAGTGCCCGGTTGATCAGCGACATCTCGTCTTCGAGTTCGCCGTAGGTGAAGCCCATCTCCTCGCCGCCGATGATCGGCGCGGTGTCGCGCAGATCCTCCGGGCAGGTCCAGTCGAGGGTGATGTTTGTGAAAGGTGTCTGCGTGCCCCACCGTGACGGGACGTTCAGGTTGTAGACGAACTCCTGGATGCCCTGGACCACCTGGTCATAGCGCATGTTGTCCTTGCGGACGAATGGCGCCAGGTAGGTGTCGAACGAGCTGAAGGCCTGGGCCCCCGCCCATTCGTTCTGCAACGTGCCCAGGAAGTTCACCATCTGCCCGACGGCGCTGGACAAATGCTTGGGCGGCGAGGCCTCCACTTTGCCCGGCACACCGTTGAAGCCTTCATGCAGCAACTGGCGCAGCGACCACCCCGCGCAGTAGCCTGACAGCATGTCCAGATCGTGGATGTGATAGTCCCCGGCGCGGTGCGCCTCGCCGATCTCGCGCGGGTACACCTCGGACAGCCAGTAGTTGGCCGTCACCTTGCCGGCGACATTGAGGATCAGCCCGCCCAGCGAGTACCCCTGGTTCGCGTTCGCATGGACGCGCCAGTCGGCCTGCTCGAGGTACTCGTTGACCGAGGAGACGGCGTCCACGACCGCCCGCCGGTCCTCACGCACGCGCCGCCGCTGCTCGCGGTAGACGATGTAAGCGCGGGCGGTCGCCAGGTAGTCGGCGTCAATGAGCACCTGCTCGACGATGTCCTGGATGTCCTCGACGGAGGGTTCGCTCGTCCAGACGCGGTGGAGGATGACTTTGAGGATCTTGTGGGTCAGTCTCTCGGCAACGGCCTCGTCGAACTCGCCGGTGGCATGGCCGGCCTTGACCAGGGCCGTCTTGATGCGCACGGCATCAAAAGGGGCGCGGCTGCCATCTCGCTTGACGATTTCGCGACCGGCCAGGGCTGCAGGGAGGTTCATCGAAGGGCTCCTCGTTTGGCCGTCAAGCTCCCGATGCGCCGGGGGTGCGGGTACAGTAGTACGAAGC
>CAZZDO010000098.1:0-14039 GCA_964653205.1 uncultured Armatimonadia bacterium
TGACCGTGTGGTGCGGCGCGCGGAACGGCCGCTGGCGGACGAGCGACGACTTCTCACCCATGAGTCCGGCCACGCTGTACAGCTTGGTGACCTCCAGCGCCTCGGACAGGTCCATGGGCGGCAGGATGCCGGGCATGCGGCGGGCCAGCATCGTCTTGCCCGAGCCCGGCGGGCCGATCATCAGCACATTGTGCCCGCCGGCCGCCGCCACCTCCAGCGCCCGCTTCACGTGCTCCTGGCCCTTCACGTCGCTGAAGTCAATGCCGTAGGCGCTGACCGACAGGTCGAGGTCCTCGTCCGGCACGGTGACCGGCTCGGCCATGAAGCCTTGCTCCATCAGGCACACGCAGTCATAGAGCGTCTCGGCCCCGTAGACCTCGAAGTCGGTCACGACGGCGGCTTCCAGGCCGTTGGCCGCCGGGACGACGGCGTTCTTCTTGCCCCACGTCCGCGCCCCCAGCGCGACCGGTAAGGCCCCGCTGACGGGCCGCACCGCCCCATCCAGCGACAGCTCGCCGATGACGACGGACTCGTCGAGGTCGTCAATGGCGATCTGCCCGCTGGCCAGGAGGATGCCCAGGGCGATGGGGAGGTCGAAGGCCGGACCCTCCTTGCGCACATCGGCGGGGGCGAGATTAATCGTGATGCGTTCGCCGGGGAACTGGAAGCCGGAGTTGCGGATGGCGGCGGCGGTGCGGTCGCGGCTTTCGCGGATGGCCGCGTCGGGCAGGCCGACGATGTTGAAGGCCCCCATGCCGCGGGTGATGTCCACCTCAACCTGAACTTCGTAGGCGTCTACGCCAAGAATCGCGGCGGAATGGACACGGGCAAGCATGAGGGCTGTTCCCCCGTCAAGAGATAGTGGGACTGTTCGCCCGCCGTCGCAGGCGTTCCTCCCTGCGCAGGTTGCTCACTCCACCTTCGGCTCGCCCCACGCGCCCCAGTCGAACGTGAACGACTTGTCCGCATCGGTTACGAGCGACAGCAGCACCGCCTGGCCGGCATAGGTCGACAGGTCGGCCGTCAGTTCCTCCCATTTGCCTGGCAGCATCATCTTGCGCGCCAGTTCGCGGCCGGTGACTTCCAGGATGAACAGGCAGCCGTCGGACTTGGAGCCGTCGCGCAGGCCCACGGAAGCGCTGAACCGCCGCACGCCCGCCGGCAGGCGCACCGGGAAGTCCATCCGCGTCTGCCCCTGGCTCGGCGGGTGGGCGAAGAAACCATGCTTCTTCACCCCGCCGACCGTCTCGTCGCTGACCGTGGCGGCGGCGTACTGCGGGTTGGTCAGGATCGTGCCGTCGGGGGCGACGAAGGTGCGCAGGAACTTCAGCCCGGTCAGATCGCAAGGCAGCGCGATCTCCTGCAGAGGACGGTTGAGCAGGCAGATCGTGCCGGGGAAAGTCGTGGCGATCTCGAGCGTGTGCGGGGCGGTCTGGCGCTGCTGGGCTTGCCCGCCCGAGGTCAGGATCGTCGTCCACGACTGCGGCGACACAAGGGTGGCCGTGCCCGGGACGTGGCGGTCCATCACGACCCGCGGGTCGCGCCAGCGCCCCCAGTCGAACGTGGCCGCGCGCTTGGGCCCCGGGTCGCCGGTCAGGCGCAGCGTGACGTCCTTCCCGGCGAACTCACGCAGATCGAGTTCGAGCGGCAGCGGTTCAGACGTTGTGGGGTGCGCCTCGGCCCGCAGCTTGAGGTCCCCGGCCTGCGCCTCGATGCTGAACACGAGGCCGTCGGTCTTGCCCGGCCCGACCGCGCCGGGGTCCATGTAGACCTCACTGGCAAAGCGCGGGCTGCTGTCGGGTGGGAGCTTGAGTTGCAGCGTGCAGGTCACCAGCCCCGTCCCCGCGGCCTCCAACACGCCGGTCTGCGCGTTCTTGCGGGTGGCCTTCCAGGGCGGGTGCAGCCACAGATCGTGTCCGTTGCCCATGAAGCTCGCGCCGGCCTTGCTCTCGGTGAGCGGCCCTGCCACCTCGTCGCTTTCGCCCTCGAAGCCCGTGTAGCCGCACCGCGCGCCCACCAGCAGGTCGCTGATCTGCTGCGTCCCCTGCGGGTCGCGGGTGACGACCGTGGCGAGATCGTCGCCACACGAGACGCGGCCGATCTCCAGGCCCGTAGGCATGGCGGCGACATGGAAGGCCGACAGGTCGCGCGGGGTCGGGACCCACGGGTACCACGCCTCGGGCGTCAGACCGAACAGCCGCTTGTCATCATAGGCAGACCACCCGGCGATGCTGCCGGGGCTGACGACTTCGCGCCCGCCGGTGATGGTCCGGGAGATGGTCTGCCCCGCGTCGCCGACGAGCTTCCAGCCGCTGTCGCGCACGAGGCGCACCGGCTTCCCGGCGGCCGTGCGGTAAGGGAAGAGCGTATCCGCCGGCCACGCTGACGCTTCCGTGTCCGGATCAACCCGTTCCTTCTGGAAGAACGAGATCTCGTCCAGCAGTTGCCGGGCGAACCCGGTCGGCGCTTGCAGTTGCTGCGCCGAGGGCTGGGAGAACGTAGGGATGAGGCCCCAGTTGACATAGGCTTGCTGCCAGGCCGCGTAGAGCTGTGTGTTGCCGGGGTTGGTCATGCCCAGGTAGCCGTTGATGATCGTGAAGGGGCGCAGGATCATGGAAGAGACCGGGTGCGCCGTCGCCAGGGCGGCGCGGTCCCATGTGCTTTCCGAGTGGTTCAGCCCCCAGGCGTGCCGCTGGGCGAAAGCCTCATAGCGGCAGGTGATCTCGTTGAGCCCCTCGCCGGACAGCGCGACGTTCGGCAGCGCCTCGCGTAGCATCCGGTGCTCGGCCAGGCTGCCCTCCGCCATCGTCATGCCATCCACGAGCCCCGCGTCGTCATTCCAGATGCACAGCGTCTGGTCGAGGTGCAGCGCATCCACGGCGTATTGTGTGCACAGCTCCTTCATGCGCGCCACAAACAGCTCGCGCCACGCCTGGCAGGCGGGGTTGATGTAGGCGAACTTGATGTCCGGCTCCTCGCCCTTGCGCCGGTGCGCCGGCGGCCAGACCCACCAGAGCGGCTCGTGGCTGAACGGCTCGCGCACGTGGTAGGGCTTGAACTGCGCGTAGGCTTCGTTTTTGGGGTCACAGCCGAAGTAGTTGACATGCAGCATCACGCGAAAGCCGAGGGCGTGGGCCTTCTCCATGAAAGGCCCCAACTCGGGCAGGGCCGTGTAGTCGGGGTAGTTGCGGTCATAGCCGTCGCGCCGCCACGACGGGGCGTACAAGATCGTCTGGCGCGGGTCCATGCACGCGGCGATCTGATCCAGGCGGTCCAGCTCCATCCCGCAGATCACGAGCGCGCGCATGTCCTTGACCCATGACGGCTGCTGGGCCGCGAGAGGCGTGAGCTTCCAGGTGGCCGCCGCCCACTTGCGGTAGCGCAGCGCCGGCTCCTGCCAGTTCGGCCCGGTGAGGCCCAGGCGCCACTTGACGCTGCGGATGCTCGTCTGGTCGGCGAAGGGGGCGAGGTTCTGGCTCCCGAAGGCCAGGTCCCAGCCATCGGCCCGCTTCCATAGCCGCAGGTTCTTGTACCGGCCGGCCGGATCGTCGGCCCACACGCAGAACCCGCCCGTCTTGCCCTGCACGATGACGAACTGGCATTCCCAACTCATCGGGTAGTGGAACTCCCGCCGCGTGACGGGCGACCGGCGGTCCAGCTTGATGCCGCTGGAGCCGGGCACGATGATGTCATAGTCCAGCGGAATGCCCGCGATGCCCCACTGAACGCCGTGCAGGCCCGCCTCGGCCTGCCCGGTCTGCTCGACGACGACTTCGGAGGTCGCCGGGTCGGGCGTGACCCGCGTCACCACCGGGCCGCCGGTGTCGGTGGCGGGCAGATCACTCTTCAGCGTCCGCACCGCGCCCAGGCCGCGCGGGTCGTCGGAGCGGGCGTACACGGCGCCGGCGGCGTCAGTCAGCGATGTGACCACGCCGCACTTCATCGTCAGCCGCATCTTGCCGACGGCAACCTCCTGTGCCAGGCACGCAACGGGCTGGAGCAGGATCATCAGGAGGAGAACAGGGATGACGGGGCGCATGATAGTCCTCGAGTGGTACAGGCTAGCGGCGACGTGCGGGTAATGTTGCCCGACAAGGCCGCGATTTCCTCCGGCAGGTGACGGTATGGCGCCCCCCAACTTCATCGTGATCTTCGCGGACAATCTCGGCTATGGCGACTTCGGCTGCTACGGCTCGACGGTCCACCGCACGCCCCACATAGACCGCATGGCGGCCGAGGGCGTCCGTTTCAAGAGCTTCTACAGCACCTGCGGGGTTTGCACACCCTCGCGCACGAGCATGATGACCGGCTGCTACCCGCGGCGCGTGAACATGCACTACGGCGTGAACGGCTGCGTGCTGCAACCCGTGGACCCCAAGGGGCTGCATCCGGACGAGCAGACGGTGGGCGACGTGCTGCGCGGGCAGGGCTATGCCACGGCGTGCATCGGCAAGTGGCACCTCGGCGATCAGCCACCCTTCCTGCCCACCCGCCACGGGTTCGACTACTACTTTGGCATCCCGTACAGCGACGACATGACCGCCCGGCCGCAGTTCCCCCTGTGGCCCGAGCTGCCGCTGATGCGCAACGAGGAGGTCATTGACGCGCCCGTGGATCGGGACTACCTGACGAAGCGCTACACCGAGGAGACCTGCGCCTTCATCCGCGAGCATCGGGATCAGCCCTTCTACATCTACCTGCCCCACGCCATGCCCGGCAGCACCGACCGCCCCTTCGCCAGCCCGGCCTTCCAGGGCCAGTCGGCCAACGGCCCGTACGGGGACTGTGTCGAGGAAATGGACTGGTCCACCGGCGAGATTCTCAGGACGCTGGACGAGTTGGGCCTGGATGACAACACGCTCGTGATCTGGACGTCCGACAACGGCGCGTGTGAACTGCACCCACCCCAGGGCAGCAACGCGCCGCTGCGCGGGTGGGGCTACGACACGAGCGAAGGCGGGATGCGGATGCCTTGCCTCGCGCGCTGGCCGGGGCAGATCGCGCCCGGCGGGGTGACGGATGAACTCACCTCGACGATGGATGTGCTGCCGACGCTGGCGGCGCTGGCCGGGGCGAAACTGCCTGAGCGGCCGATTGACGGCCAGGACCTCAGCCCGCTGCTGACCGGCGACCCCTTCAGTTCCGCCTATGACGAGCGCGGGTTCTTCTACTACGCGCTGGGGCAGCTCCAGGCCGTGCGGGCGGGGCAGTGGAAGCTCTATCTGCCGCTGGCCGAGAAGATCATCGGCCCGTCAGGGAAGACGGCGCCGTGCGAACTGGCGCTCTACGACGTGCGCCACGATCTGGGCGAGGAGCATGAAGTGTCGGCGGAGCACCCGGAGGTCGTCGCGTGGCTGACAGCGCTGGCCGAGCAGGCGCGGGAGGAGTTGGGCGACCTGGACCGTGAGGGCAGCGGCCAGCGCCCCGCCGGCTGGGTGGACAACCCGACTCCGCGTGTGCTAAGCTGATTCCATCGCGTGGATGCCCGCCGGGGGACCGGCGGGCCTACGCGGTCACCTGGCGTCCAGCGCGTAGGTGCGCCGGTCCTCCGGCGCACGGCCCTGTCCCCCGTCGGGGGACCGGCGGGCCTACGCGGTCACCTGGCGTCCAGCGCGTAGGTGCGCCGGTCCTCCGGCGCACGGCCCTGTCCCCCGTCGGGGGACCGGCGCGCCTACGCGGCGAATCGTCACAGCAGAGATCGCAGCATGAGCGACATCATCGTCACGCGCGCCGAACTGCCCGCCATCCCCGGCCTCAGTCTGACTGAGGGTGTTGTCCCCTCGTCGCTCGACGGCGCCCCGCAGCCGGTCATCATTGGCGTCCCCGAACAGCCCTGCGCCACCCCGACGCCGCTGCTCGTCGGCCTGCACACGTGGTCGGCGGACTACCACCAGCAGACGGAGGCCTTCGGCCCGCTGTGCGCGCGCTATGGCTGGCTGATGGTCCTGCCGAACTTCCGGGGGCCGAACCTGACCTCCAACCCGCAGGCGACACTCGCGGGCGGGTCGCTCGCCGCGCAGCGGGACATCGTGGACGCCGTCGCCTACATGCAGGCCGAACACGACGTGGACGACCGGCGCATCTATCTGATCGGCGGGTCGGGCGGCGGGCACATGTCGCTGCTGATGGCCGGGAAGCACCCCGACCTGTGGGCCGGTGTCTCCTCCTGGTGCCCCATCACCAGCCTGCGCGAATGGCACGAGCAGGGCAATAGTTACGCCCCGCACGTCGAGGCTGTCTGCGGCGGGCCGCCCTCGGCGGACGAGGTGCCGGCTGGAAGCCGGCGCTCCTACGTCAACTTCGAGTACGAGCGGCGCAGCCCCCGCACGTTCATCACCAACGCCGCCAACACCCACGTCCGCATCTCGCACGGTGACAAGGACCGCTGCATCCATGTCGCCCAGACGTGGCGCACGTACGAGCAACTCCTGGACCTCCCGCATCGGGTCGAGCTGTATAGCTGGTCCGGGGGGCACGAGATCGTCAACGAGTGGGGCTTTGCGTGGCTGGCGCAGCAGGTCAAGCCGGCCGAACCGCCGCCGCGCCTCGACCTGGTCAGCGACGAAGGCAAGTGGTACCATTGGCTGTACCTGGAGCCGGACGCGCCGCTGACGATGGCGCGAGCGCACGCGGAGTGGACGAGCCCGACGACGCTCGCCGTGCAGGTCGAGCACACGGCCACGACGCGGACCAATCTCTCCGGTCTGCCGGTGACGAGGCTGACGGCGGCCGAGCGCGAGGGGCAGGCAGTGCCGGTCGCGTCGCTGGAGTTCGTGGATTCCATCCTAACGCTGCCGGTGTCGGCCGCGCCGACGAGTTGGCAGCTCATTTTCGAGTAGATCATGCCCCGGCGTCTCTTTGATGGCCTCGACGACGGCCTGGATGAGGAGATCCTGCTGCTGGACAACCTGACGCCGCCCGGCGCGTCGGGGGCGCGCTGCAGCCTGTACTGGGCCCTGGCCCGCGCCTTGCAGCTCAGTGGAGAGAACGCCAGCTACGCGCGGTTGATGGGGCTTGGCGGGGCGGCCTTCATGCTGCCCCTGGGGCCCGACCTGACGGTGGATTGGGCGGCCGCCGACGTGGAGCGCCATCTGCCGGAGGTCTTCGAGACGCTCGACTCCTGGGCGGCACACGAGGAACAGCCGTGGGAGCCGGTGCTGCTGTCGCTGTGCCAGGAGGAACTGCGGGCGCAGCGCGCGTTGGCGGGCCAGGAAGCCGACGGGGGCTGGCTGGCCATCGTGGGCCTCAAGGGGCGCGAGCTGCTGGTGCAGCGGCCGGACTCGCGACAGCCCTACGAGCGCCTGGCCCCGCAGCTTGAGGCACTCATCAGCCTGGGTGAGCCGGTCGCGCCCCCGGCGGGGCCGCCGTCCGAGTTGCGGGTGCTGGCGGACGGGCTGGAGGCGCTGTGGCGGGCGATGGAACTGCTGCGAGAGAGCCAGGAGCACTGGGAGGCGTGGGGCCGGGGGCTCGGCACCGACGAGCCGTATGGCCCCGAGCGCGAGCAGCTGGCGCGCTTCATGAACGAGCAGCAACTGATCGCGACGGTCATCGAGGCCCGCGAGTGCGCGGCGCTGTTTCTGGAGGAACTCGCCAGCCAGACGGACTTCGAGTTTGCCGAGGCGCTGGACGCGGCGGCCGGGGCCGCCTGGAACGTGACGACCGCTCTGGAGCAACTTGTCGCCTCGCCGGAGGTCATACAAGTAGCGCACGGGCCGGAGGACGACGCCTGGGTGGAGCGGCATCGCGATGCGCTCGCCGGGGTGAGTCAAGGCGACGACCGCCTGCTCGTCGCGATCCACGACGCCCTGGACTATGCAGGAGATGTCGACTGAACGACGAAAGACTGAACAGGACAGCAAGGAGGCAAGGAATGAGACAATCCGCGCTGCTGGCCGTTGTGCTGGCGTGTCTCGCGATCTCCGCCGCGGGGATGGCCGACGAATTCCGAGACTACCCCGAATTCCGGTACGCCTCCGGGTTGCCGGGCGGGACCAACGGCGTCACGCCGGACGGCCACATCGGCTTCGCCGGGGCCTTCCAGCTCAACATTCCGGTCGGCTACACGCCGGGCTGGGGCAACTTCATGCTCACGGCGGGGAGCGCAGCCATCAATGGGGGCTTCCCGGACGGCATGTGGGGCAACGACCATAACGGCACGCTCACGCTCGGCTGGGGGATGTTCAACGAGCACCGCGCGTGGCTCTCGATCATGGGCACGGGCAAAGGCACGAAAAGCCTCGAGCAGGTCTACAACCTCCAGGTCGAGGTCGTCCCGGAGAGCGACAAATGGCCGGCCATCTCGGTGGGTGTGGTGGACATGCTCGATCGTCGCGCGTCCACCCTGGACCGGCCCTTCGAGGGTTCCGCCCGGTCGTTCTATGCTGTGGCCACGCGCGAGGGCGGCACGCCGGAGCACCCATTGTACTACACCCTCGGCTTCGGCAACGGCCGGTTCAACAATCGGCCCTTCGGCGGTGTGTCCTACCAGGCCGCCGACCGCTGGCAGGTCTTCGCCGAATACGACGGCTGGGTCGGCAATGTCGGCGGGGCCTACGACGTTGTGAGCAGCCGTGAGTGGCATGGCATCCTGGGGCTCAGCCTCGTGGACTTCGACCGTATTGACCTGACCCTGTCAGTGACGAAGACCGACTTCTAGAGCGCGTAGGAACGACATCGCATGGCCCCCAAAGTCGCTGTGCTGGGCAACATCAACCAGGACTTCGTGGTGCGGGCCGACCGCATGCCGCGGCCGGGCGAGACAATTCTGGGCAGTGACGTCAAGTTCGTCGCCGGCGGCAAAGGCGCCAACCAGGCCGTCACCGCCGCGCGCCTGGGCGCTGAAGTCACGCTCATCGGCCGCGTCGGCCAGGACGCCTTCGGGCCCATCCTGCTCGAGAACCTCCGCCGCGAAGGGGTCGAGACGCGCTACATCGGCCTCGATGACGATGTCGCCACCGGCATGGCCTTCATCGCCCTGGCGCCCGACGGCCAGAACAGCATCCTGTCCGTCGGCGGGGCGAATCTGGCCTGCGCGCCGCGCTACATTGACGACGCCACGCCGGTCATCGCCCAGGCGGATGTGGCGTTGGTGCAGTTCGCCGTGCCCCTTGAGAGCGTCGAGTTGTTCGTCAAGATCGCCGCCGACCGCAACGTGCCGGTCGTCATGGACCCCACGCCGGCGATGGGGACGATGCCCGACAACTGGACCCGCGCGGGGGTGCTGACCCCCAACGAGACCGAGGCCGAGTACGTCGTCGGCTACGAGGTCCCGGACACAGCGACAGCCGTGCGGGCCGCGCAGGACATCCACGCCCGCGGTGTGAAGATCGCGCTCGTCAAGCGCGGCCCCGAGGGCTGCATCGTGTGCACCGACGAAGGCACGCGGCTGGTGCCGGGCTACCCCGTCGAGGTCGTGGACACGACGGGCGCGGGCGATTCGTTCGCTGCCGGGCTGGGGGTGGGGCTGGCTGAAGGGCTGGGCGTGGACCAGGCGGTGGCGTTCGCGAATGCCTGTGGGGCGCTGGCCTGCACGAAGTTCGGCGCCCAGCCGAGCCTACCGCACCGCCAGGACGTCGAGCGGTTCCTGAAGCAACACGGCGGGTTGGCGGCGGTCCAGCCGGTGCCGATGGGGTAGAAGAGACAACAACAGGGGGGAGTGAGTCACGGGGTGTCCCGAGCACAGTCGAGGGACGGGGCCCCGTGGCTTTGCGCGTGTGGGACCCGCTACTCTGTCTCCCGCGCGTAGACCCGCACGTAATCCACCTCGAAGTCGCGCGGGTAGGTCATCTCCGGGTCAATCTCGCCGATCCAGCCGGAGTACTGGAAGAGCGCCATCAGGATGAACATGCGCTCCTGGGGCGTGGGCCCCTCGTAGGACGCGATCGCGGCGCCGTCGAGATACCAGTCTATCCGCCCCTCCTGCCATTCCATCGCCCAGACGTGGAAGCCGGCCGACACATCCACGCCCAGCTCGGGCCGGTGGTGCCCGTCGGGCGTGAAGTGCACGTTGAGGTCCACCGCGCTGTTCGTGTCGCCGATCAGTCGCCCCTGTTGCTCGAAGATGTCAATCTCGACCACGCCGTACCCGACGTCACGCCGCTCACCCTCCGGCGTGTATTCTTGCTTCGTAGGATCGCACTGGTGGAGCCAGAAGGCGCTCATGATTCCCGAGCCCCGCGGGCAACGGGCGCGCAGCTCGAACCAGCCGTACTTCTGGGCGAACTTATCGAGGATCTGGTAGTCGGCAGTCGTGGCGCCGAAGCGGTGGTCCGAGGTCTGCACGCAACTGACGCAGGGCGTGCCCCTGGTGGGCCGAAAGGGCAGGGCCTCGTCAATGCGTAGCTTCAGCAGGCTGTCCTCAATGACGAAGTGAGCGTTGTGGTCCACCCAGCGGCTCGGGTGGCCGATCCGCCGGAAGTACTCCTTGCGCCCCGAACGATAGGCCGGGAACCAGTACATGTCGTTGAGCTGCGGGCGGTCGAAGTCGTCGTGGAAGGTCAGCCGCCAGCCAGGCTTCTCCAGCGGCGGCACGGGGGCGTCGAGACGCGGTTGGTCGGACATGGGGCACTCTCTCCGGGGGTCACTTCTCCAGCGGCAGGAACACCTGCGTGCCGCAATACGGGCAGCGGGCCATGCTCTTGCCGGCCAGTTCGATCGCGCCGCCGCAGTTGGGGCACTTGTCGCCGCTGATCTGCTCGGCCTCCATGGCGATGATCTCGCGCCCCGGCCAGTTCACATAGCCCGTGAACAGCTTCATGCCCACCACATCGTACAGGGCCTGCTCGACGACCTCGGGCGTGACGCGCAGTTCATGGGCCAACTCGTCGAACCTGCAGCGCCCGCGCGTCATCACCCGCTGGAGGAGCTCCTCGCGCAGGTGCACGTCGCGCTGCTTGCGCCGCTCGAGGTTGTCCTGGCGCCAGAAGACGGCGCCGAGGGTCCAGAAGAACAGGGCGGGGATCAAGCCGAAGAAGACGATGCCGAGGATGGCCGGGCCCAGCCCCTCCAACTGCCCGCTCGCCATGCCGCTGGCGACGAAGGCCACCATGCCGCCCAGCCAGACGAGGCCGAGGATGCCGGTGCCGATGGAGATCGCGCGATAGCTCATGTGGATGATCCTGCGGGAGGGCCTGGCGGTGGGCCTACCACTTCTCGCGATGAACGCGCTCCATCGGGCCGGGGCCGCGGTTGCTGCCGCCGCCGGCCGGGAAGCCGAGGCTGAAGGTGCAGAGCACGCGGATGCAGTCGGGGATGGCCAGGATTTCGCGCACCATCGCCTCGCGCTCGTAGCCCCGCTCGTCGCTGCCGCGAATGCCGATCCAGCACGTCCCCAGACCCAGGGCCGCGGCCTGGATCATGGCGTTCTCGGTCGCCGCACAGCAGTCCTCGATCCACCAGTGCTCCGACTCGCACTCATTGCCACACATGACCATGATGACCGGGGCCTCGGCGCTGAAACCCGCGTACTGATGCACCTGCGCCAGGGCCGCGCGCTTGGCCTTGTCGGTCACGATGATCAGATGCCAGGGGCGGGTGTTGTTGGCCGAGGGGGCCGAGAAGGCGGCCTCGGCGATCTCCCGCAGCATCTCCTCAGGCACGGGGTCCGGCTGGTATTGCCGCACACTGCGGCGCTGCTTGATGGCGTCGAGCATCATGACCACCTCGCCTTCAGGGGGTGGATCCAGACTTCCCTATCGCGTCGCGTAGGCCCGCCGGTCCTCCGGCGGGCGGCCCGTGTGCGCCGGGGGACCGGCGCACCTACGCGAGACTCTGCCACAGCTCCAGCATCAACCCGTCCGGGTCCTCGAAGAACGCGATGCGCGAGTTGATCTGCGTGTCGAACGGCTCGGTCGTGATCTTCACCCCGGCCGCCTTGAGGCGGGCCACGTCGGCGTCCACGTCGTCGGTCTGCAGGCAGATGTGCTTGAAGCCCAGCATCTTGTGCTGCGGGGCGAAAGGCTCCCAGTCCGAGCCCTGCAGGAACTCCAGGCGGACCTCGCCCAGGCTCACGAAGACGATGACGCGGCCGCGGTCGGGGAACTCGAACTTGTCGCCGCGGGTGAAGCCCAGCAGGCTGCAATAGAACTCCGCCGACCGCTCGGCGTCGCTAACTTCCACGGCGAAATGGTGCACGCTATTCGGCATCGGGAGACTCCTTGACGCGGGGCGGGGCGACTTCGCCCACCCGCTCGTACTGCTTCTTCTGCAGGGCCTCGATGGCCTGCATGACGGCCTCGGTGAAGTCCTGGAGGGCGTGCTTGTCCAGGCGGCCCTCGCCGAACTGGCCGGGGTGGATCGGCGGGCCGTAGTCCACCTGCACGCGCCCGCGGTGCAGCCCGCCCTTGCCGCGCGGCATGATCTTGTCGGTCTCCTTGAGGGCGGCCGGGACGATCGGCACGCCGGCGCGGGTCGCCATCAGCGCCGGGCCGATGTTGCCCGGCTGGATCGCTCCGTCGGGGCTGCGCCCGCCCTCGGGGAAGACCACCAGCAGTTCCCCGGCCTCCAACAGCTCGATCCCGTGCCGGATCGCCTCCCGGTCCGTCGTGCCACGGTCCACGGGGAAAGCGTACACGGTACGGATGAGCGACCCGAGCACCGGTATCGCGAAGAGTTCCTGCTTGGCCATGAAGTAGGTGCGGCGGGGCGTGAAGCCGGCGCCCAGCACCGGGGGGTCCAGGAACGAGACGTGGTTCGAACAGATGATGGCCCCGCCCCGGGGCGGGATGTGCTCGCGGCCGGTGACGCGATAGCCCCCCATGAGGCGGCACAGCGTCCGGGCCAGCCACGCCCCGAAGTAGTAGTGGGGCCAGGTCCAGCGCCGCACGGGCTCGGGCGCCTTACGCATGCTGCCGCTCCCGCACGATCTCCACGATCTTGGCCACCACCTGGGCCTCGGTCAGGTCGTCGCTGAGTATCTCAATGGCATCGTCGGCGCGGCGCAGCGGGGCCACGGCGCGAGAGGAATCGCGCTGGTCGCGCACGTTCTGTTCGTGCAGGATGTCCTCGTAGGTGACCTCCATGCCCATGTCGCGAAGCTGGCGGTAGCGGCGCCGGGCGCGCTCCTGGGGGGTGGCGGTCAGGAAGATCTTGACCTCGGCGTCGGGCAACACCACCGTGCCGATGTCGCGCCCCTCCATGACGATCCCACCGCCCGCGGCCATCTGCCGCTGGGCGATCACGAGGTTGTGCCGCACGGCCGGGATTGCCGACACCGGCGACGACAGCCGCCCGACTTCCGGCAGCCGCACCACCGGCTCGACATCTTGCCCGTCCACGAACAGGTGGCGCTCGTCGCCGACCGTCCGGAACTCATAGCTGAGCTGTCCGGCCAGCCGGCCGATCTCCTCGTCGCTCTGGCCTGGGGCCAGGCCCTTCTCCTTGGCGAAGTACGCCACGGCGCGGTACATCGCCCCGGTGTCAATGATCGTGTAGCCCAGTTCGTGGGCGACATCGCGCGCCACGGAGCTCTTGCCGGCGCCGGCCGGCCCGTCAATCGCCACCCTCACGCCGGGACAGGTCATCTGTGAACCTCCTGTAGCGGCCGCGAGATCGTCGCGGAAGTGCTTCGCCTGGCCGAGCAGCTCCAGCAGCGTCGGGATGTCGTCCTCCTGCAGCGCCCTACGCAGATCCGCAAGGGCCTGCTCGGCCCGCGTGCAGGCGGCCAGCACCTGCGCCTGGTTGGTCAGGAAGATGTCCTTCCACAACTCCGGCGAGGCCCCCGCGATGCGCGTGCTGTCACGCAGGCCCCCGCCGGCGAAGCCCGCCAGTTCCCGCGCTTCGCCTGCGCTGCGGCTGAGCCCCAGGACCAGGGCCGAGGCCCACAGGTGGGGGAGATGGCTGGTGAGGGCCACGAGGCGGTCGTGCTCGTCCGGGCTGGCGATCAGGGGGCGAGCGCCCAGTGACCGCACGAATTCCAGCAGCCGCTCGAGCAGCTCCTCGTCGGCGTCCTGGGGGGTGAGAATGTACGAGCGGTCCACGAACAGGTCGGCGGTCGCGGCCAGCACACCGCTCCTCTCCGACCCGGCCATGGGGTGCCCGCC
>CAZZDO010000099.1:0-13815 GCA_964653205.1 uncultured Armatimonadia bacterium
AATGCTGAACTGCTTGAGCGTGACGCGCTGGTCGCGGCGGACGGCGCGCGAGTCCACCGCGATGCTCCACCGACCGTTGCTACCGACTGTGGCCGTGGCGCTGTCGAGCAGGCGCGACTTCGCCTCCTGGCCGGTGGCCTTGAGCGTGCCCTCGGCGATGGCGGTGACCTGCACGCTCTTGCCGGGAATACCGGTACCGCTGATGGTGAACTGCTCGGGCACGGAGGCGCCGTTGGCGGGGGAGGTGACGGTGAGCTTCGTGCTCGGGGGCGGCGGCGTGATCTGCGAGCCTGCGCCGGTCAGCGGGGGCATGCCGGCCGTGGTGATCAGGACCGCGCGCTTCGCGGGATCGTAGACGACACCCGCGCCGAGGGCCTGCGAGACGAACCGCACCGGGACGTAGGTGGTCCCGCGGCCGATGATCTGCGGCGGCACGTCGAGCGTGACGGGCGCGGCGTCCACCAGGGCGGTGGTGCGGCCGACCCACAGTTGGACGACCCGCGTGCCCCGGGTCGCGGTGAGCTTCTGCTGTCCCCCATCCCAGACCACGTCCGCACCCAACTCGCGGAAGATGCCCGCGACCGCGACCAGCACGCGCCCGCTGATCTCGACCGGGGGCGTGGGCGTGAGCATCCAGCGTCCGTCAATGTAGACGCGGATGGCCGCCGGCGAGGTGGTAGTCACCGGCGGATGAGGCGACGAGGTGGGCGCGGTGACATTCTGGAGATAGGAAGCGCCGATGCTGGACCCATCCGGGGCGGTAATGTAGACCGTGAGGCCGTACTGAGTGGCGCCGGCGGTGGGCGCGGTCCAGGTCGGGTTCTGAGCCTGCGCGTTGTTGAAGCTCCCACCGGTGGCGGTCCACCGGTAGCGCAGAATGCCGCCCGCGCCATACCGGGGCAGGACGCCACACTGCACGGCGCCGCCCGGCGCCACCGGGTTGGGCCGGCCCGAAGGACCGTCGGCGATCTCCAGACGGGGAGTCGTTACCACCGGCGGTGGCGGTGTGATCGTGCTGCCGCTGACGGGCTTGACCTTCGCGACGATCATCTCGGCCAGGCGCACCAGCAGCGCGCGCAGCTTCGGCTCGTAGTAGGTCGTCGGACACTTGGTGTCCACGACGATGTGGAAGACGCCCTGCTTCACCTCCAGGCACATTTCCCTGCAGGAGGACATATCCGGCTCGCCCAGCTTGTGCATGTAGGCGTCTTCGCCGATTCTCAGGCTCTGCCCCAGCTTGCCGCCGAGCTGGTCAAAGCGGCGTCGTTCGGCCATGGCCGCGGCCACGTGAGCCGGAACGGCATACCGGGTCAGGACCATGATCAGGGCCTGGTTGAAGACGGTCTGGTCGTCACGCGGGGGGGCGGCCCACTCGGTGATCCGGACTTGCCGTCCGCGCTGGCCGCAATTCTCGTCGCCTTCCACCCGCCACGGCAACCCGTCCGCCAATGTGTTGTAGGGCTTGGTGCGTTGAGCGGTCGCATCCCCGGTCTTGCTCGGGTACATGGCTTCTTGGTTGATGACCACCTTCACCGGCAGCAGGTACCGGGCCTGGGGGCGCCAGCCGGCGTCGTTGCGGCTCAGCGGGAAGACCGGGCTGCCGTTGATGCTGATCGCCTTGACCTCATCCGCCGTGAGTAGCAGGCCGGGCGGCGGGATGGGGATCTTGACCTGCGGCTGGGCCCGCGCCAGGGAGACCGGCCCCAGGCTGAGGCACACGACCAGGAGCGTGGCGCGAGCGACCGACTGTGGATGCTTCATCAGAGCTGTCCTCCTCCCGGTCCGTTGCTGCCGTGACCGGTGGCGAGTGCTTCTCGCCCTGTGACTGCGTGCGTATCCCTGCCTTCGTCTGTTCGGAGTCCTCTCCCCCGCGCCCCGGTTCCGGGTCCCCTCGTGGGCGCGATGAATCGCGCCGCTACTCAGCTTCCACCAGATACCACAGCGTCGGCGCCTGTAGCGTGAGCTGCTTGCCCTGCTGGGGCGCGGCGGCCGCTAATGGCAGGCCCGACCCGTCCAGCGGCGTGACCTTCAGCGTCCGGCCGGACTGGCAGTTCAGCGTGACCTGTTCGGCAATGGTCGGCCCTGTCCCCCACTTGTTGCTCACCGTGCGCCGCTTCTCGTCCCACTGCATGTTCTGGTTCTCCACGCGCGAGGCTGCGACGAGGAGTATCCGCCGCGACTGCGCGAGCGGGAGATTGTCCAGGCTGGTCAGCGCCACGACGCAGTGGCCGGTCTGCCCCGGCGTGGGCTTGAGTGAGAGGTCGTCCCACTTCAGTTCCTGGTCGCCCAGGCGGCCGGCCGCGAGCTTGGACTTCGGGGCGTCCACGACGAAGGCCTTGTGCTCTGGGGCGAGTTCGTTCCAGCGTATCTGCTGCGTATCCGAGACGAAGCGCTGATCCTCCGGCACCTCGAGCTTGTCGCCCGTCAACGCCCCGTCCTTCGTCCATTCCAGGGCCACGCGCTGGCGCACGGCTGCCCAGCGCGGCAGCCCGGCCTTCTCCCACAGCCCGTGGTAGTCCGCGTGGGCGTCGGCCACGATCGCCTCGACCTGGGATGCGGGGACTTTGAGCTTGGCGAGGCCCCGGGCGGCCTGCACGTCGCCACGGCGGAAGAGGTTGTGGGCCACGGGGGCGAAGGCGACGACCGCCGGGTCGGTCACCATCTGGAAGTAGCCGCCGAGGCGGGCCTGTGACCAGTCGGTCGGCGTGGCGCCGTAGTCGAACTGGTAGAGGCCGTCCCAGTCCTGCAGGCCGGCAAAGGCCGCAGCCATGGGCAGGCCTTCGGCGCGGTAGTCGCTGGGGGCGGGGTGGTCGTATTCGCTGATGGTGTAGGGCTTGCCGAGTTGCCGCCCGCGGGCCAGCGCGGTGAGGGTGTCGTTGCCCGGCGCATCGCTCATGGGGCTATTGAGGATGAACCAGTTCGCGCCGTCCCACGGCCGCCCGGGGAAGGCGGGGTGCTGCCAGTAGGCGTGGTTGTCAATGAAGTCCATCCGGCTTTCGCGCCAGGCGCCGCCGAGCCCGCCGTAGGAGGCCTGCGTGTCCATGACGTTCGCCTGCAGCTTCAGGTCCTGCTTGAGGTACTGGTACAGGCCGAGCGTGTACTTGCGCTCCAGGTCCATGATGAACGCATACCAGTCGCGTTGGGCGGCGTGGGTGGAGCTGGAGGAGGCGAAGGGGATGTTGCCGGCTTCAAGGGTCTGGTCGTCCCACAGGCCGATCACCCCGCCGGGCTTGAGGCTGAGGTCTGCCAGCCAGACATCGCCAAGCTGGTTCTGGGCGTTGAAGCTGATGCGGCAGTGCTCGGGGTTCGTGTCTTTGGCGCGGAAGGGGAAGGTGAACTCGCGCCACTGGCCATCGGCCTTGACGGACTCGCTCAGACCGACGCCGCGCCAGTCGGTGATGTCCCAGCGCGCCCCGATGGACACGTCACGGGCGGGCTCGGCCTTGATCTTGAAGGACAGGGTGTAGAGCTGCCCGTTCTTGAGCGTGTGGCCGACCTGGTGGATCTGGAAGTCCCAGGGGTTGACGCCGAGTTCCACCAGCTTCGCGTGGATAGCCTTGCCGACGGCCGGGTCGTCCACGACCTCGAAGACGTCCTGGTCGCGGTGGCGGCTCTCCAGCACCCACTCCCTGGTGCCCTCCGCGAGGTTCTGGTTGCGCAGCAGCTCCTCGCCGAGCGGCTCGCTGCCCTCGTCCCAGGCTTTGCGCAGGGCGGTGCTGGTCTTGTACTTCGCCTTCAGATAGTCGAGCCAGTAGCCGGTCAGCTCGGTCTTGTACGGCTCGGGCAGGTCATACAGCTTGCGGCCGAAGGCGAACCCGAGGAGGCTGTTCTCGTTGTTCAGTTCGACCACGGCAACGCAGGGCTCGTTGACGTATTGGGTCTTCGTGTACGGATTCTCGTGGGTGAGCAGGTCGCGGGCGTAGTCCCGCTGCTTCTGGATCATGCCGGCCACGAAGTTGTCGAGGCCCTTGTTGTAGTTGCCCAGCGTCGCGTCCTCGGGGAAGCCCTCGGCCGGACCGAGCTGGCGTGAGACATGCAGGTTCAGGTTCACGTAGAGGCCGTTTTGCTTGAGCTGGAAGATGAACCAGTCGAGGCGGTCGAGCTGCTCGGCGTCGAGGTGGGTCTTGTCCTTGAAGGCCGGGTCCCAGATGCCGCGCGGCTTGAACGCGTTGTCCATGTGGTGGAAGCGGACGACGTTGAAGCCGATGGCGGCCATGCGTTTGGCGATGAGCGGGGCCTGGGCCTTGTCCGGGAAGGCGTTGGCGAAGGTGACGTTGGTGCCCAGGAGGCGGAGACGCTGGCCCTTGCCGTCCACGAAGCGGCCGTCCCGGATGCGGACGAAACCGTCCTGGCCGGCGGGGATGGCGTTGGCCGCGGCGCAGCTCAACGGGCTGTCGGGGCTGATGTCCGCGATGACGAACGGGAACCAGCCGGCGGGGACGTCGGCCCGGACGGCGGAGAAGATGAGCAGACAGGCGAGCAGGATCAGGGCGCGCATGGTGTCCTCCTGTAGTGGCGCGATTCATCGCGCCCGTTGCCGCGAGGGATGAAAGGAGGGCGCGATGAATCGCGCCCCTACACCGTCACCGGCAGCTTGCCGGGGCATGACACTTCGCCCAGCAGGGCACGGACCGAGGCGGCCATTGAGAAGTCATCGGCGCCGTAGCCGACGATGACCGGCAGGCCCGGCGGCAAGTCCGACAGGGCGTAGGGCGACTCGAAGAGCAGCATCGTGCGCAGCTTGCCGGTCTGCGCGGCGCGCTGCCATAGCTCCTGCTGGGGGGCGGGCAGCCGTACGCCCTCTCCCTTGTAACACACGATGTGGGCGAAGGTTGCACCGACGACTCCCGAGGCCGCGGCGAGGGCCGCGGCGGCTTGCGCCAGGTCCTCCGGGGTCGGGGCTTCGTTGAGGACGAGCACGTCGCAGTGCAGCCGCGCCTTCAGCGCGACGGCGAGCGGGTGCTGGCCCTGCAGGCCGGTGGCGTCCTGCTCGTCGGCGATGCCGACGCCACGGCGGGCGAGGTCGTCGCAGATGATGCACAGGGGCCTGGGGCCGAGGTCGCCGACCGGGGGGATGGCCCCCACGGCGAGAGTGACGGAGGCCTCGGCGACACGGCGAGAGGTGTCGTGCAACATCGCGCGGATTTGGTCGTCTGCCGGCAGGGGTGGCAGCGCGGCGCAGCGGGCCTTGAGCGCGCGGACGCAGGCGGCGGCCTCGCGCAGGCGGGCCTCGGGCACGCGGCCGTCGGCGCAGGCGGCCAGGACGGCATCATACGCGTCCAGCGGCGAACGCTTGTAGTCAATGAGCGCCTGGTCGTGCCCGGCCGCAAGCGCCATCCATGCCGCCTGCGCCGAGTCGAGCGTGAGCCGCAGGCCCTCCATGCCCATCGAGTCGGTGATGATCGGGCCGGAAAAGCCGAGGTCGTTCCGCAGCATCCCGATGAGCGTGGGGCTAACCGTGGCGCAGTGCTCGGGGTCCACGTCCGGCACGAGCAGATGGCCGGTCATGATGCTGGTCAGGCCCGCGGCGCGCGCCGCGCGGTACGGCTCCCACTCGACGGTCTGCAGGCGCTCGTGGGAGAGGCCCACGGTCGGCAGCGAGATGTGGCTGTCTACGGCGACGTCGCCATGGCCGGGCCAGTGCTTGGCGCATGGCTCGATCCCCGAGGCGCGCAGGCCCCGCGTGACCGCCGCGCCCAGGCGGCACACGAGGTCGCGGTCCTCGCCGAACGAGCGGACGTTGATGATCGGGTTGTCGGGATTGGTGTTGATGTCCAGCACAGGGCTCCAGGTCAGGTCCAGGCCGAGGCGCCGCCCCTCCAGGCCGATGGCGTGGCCCCAGTCATACGCGAGTTGCTCGTCAGCAGCCGCGCCGAGGGCCATCAGCGGCGGGACTTCCGTGCCGTCGGCGGCGAAGGCGCTGCCGGTCTCCAGGTCGCACTGGAGCGTGAGCGGGCCGGGGGCCATGGCGCGCAGTTCGCGGCAGCGGGCGATGATGTCCGTGCCGCCAACCTGCGAGTTGAGCACGGCGCCGGAGGCGATCAGTTCGTTCTCTTCGTCACGGTACTGCACGGTGCCGCGCAGGACGACGACTTCGGCGACGAGGGCGCGGAGTTCTTGCTCGGTCATGTCGGGTCTCCATCGGGGGCGTATGAAGGGGAGGTTCCCCACGAAGGAGGGCGAGACCTGTTGGCGCGGGCAGGACGCTAGCAGGAGTCCCCGTTCACGCTGCACAACCTCCACCCATGTACACACAAACACGACACCTGTGGCTGTTGACGCCGGCGGTCTGCTGCCTGTGGACCGCGCTGGCGCTGGCGCAGCCACCGGCACAGGAGGCAACGCGGGTGGACACACTCACGATTCGTTGGTGGGGGCAGGCGTGCTTCTCGATCAGCGACGGAGAGCGGACGGTCATCAACGATCCCTTCCCCGCGGACTTCGGCTACCAGCCGCCGGACATTCCGGCGCAGGTGGTGCTGGTGAGCCACGAGCATCGCGACCACAATGCGGTGGAGGTCGTGGCGGGGAGCCCGACGGTGGTGCGCGGGCCGGGGCCGCACGCGGCGGCGGGGCTGAACATCCTCGGCGTCGCCGCGTTCCACGACGCCGAGCACGGGGCCAGGCGCGGGCCGAACACGCTCTTCGTGTGGGAGATGGCGGGGCTAAAGCTGGCGCACCTGGGGGACCTGGGGCATCTGCTGACGGACGAGCAGGTCGCGGCCATCGCGCCCCCGGTGGACATCCTGATGATCCCGGTCGGCGGGTACTACACGATTGACGCGGCGCAGGCCGTGCAGGTGGCGCAGCAACTGCAGGCGCGCATCATCCTGCCGATGCACGTGAAGACGGCGGCGGTGCCGCGGCTGCCGATTGCGCCGGTGGATGACTTCCTCAGGGCGCTGCCCGAAGGCTGGCAGCTACAGCAGCCGACGACGCCGACGTTGACGCTCAAGCGCGAGGACGTGCCGACGGCGGGGCACCGGGTGATTGCGCTGCCGTATGAGTAGTGCCCGGGCGTCCGTCGCGAGGTCGGCGGTTCGATCTCGGCAGCCGGCCGGACTTGCTGAAATGAGTGGTGGGACGGCTTGACATGGTGGGCATTGTGGTGTTACGATTGTAAGTATCGTAACACCAAGGAGGCGCGCCATGACACGCCGAGGGTTCACGCTCATCGAGTTGCTCGTGGTCATCGCCATCATGTGACCGCTGAAATACTCCCGTTTTTGAGGCAGGCTTGCCCACAGATGGCTCTCACTGGCTCGGAGCGGGCATCGGTTTCTCAAGAAGTGGGGTTTTTCAGCAGTCACATCATCGCGATCCTGGCGGCGATATTGTTTCCGGTGTTCGCCAAGGCCCGTGAGAAGGCGCGGCAGGTGAACTGCCTGAGCAACCTCAAGCAAATGGGCCTCGCGTTTCTCATGTACAACCAGGACTACGATGAGACGTTCGTGATGGTCCCCAACTGGAAGACGATCCTGCAGCCGTACATCAAGAACACCCAGATCAATGTCTGCCCGAGTCGCAAGAGCCTGCCGTGGTACTACGGGCAGGGCTACAACATCGGCTGCACGACGCCCTTTGTCCAGGGTCTGCCGCTGCAGAGCGAGTCCGCCGTCGTCTCCCCCAGTTCCAAGATCCTCGTCGCGGAGTGGGACTTCTGCAACGCGGGGCCGCCGTGCGGGCCGACCGGGCCGCAGTGGCCCAACAACGGGACCTGCTTTTGGGCGGTGACGCGCGTGCATGGGGGCGGGTCGAATGTCCTGTTTTGCGACGGGCACGGCAAGTGGATGAACCCGAGCACCTACCACAGCAACACGGACTATGCCGACAGTGCCGGCATGCCGGTCCCGGCGACGGCGACGGCCGTGTCCGAGGCGACGTGGCGGAAGTACTGGGACATCACGTATGAAGCCAACTGAGGGGGCAGCCACACCTGAGGCGGCTGAGGGCCGGGCCGACAGGGAGCGCCTCTTCGGGGCGCGCGACCTGGCCCTTGGCGGTCTCCTGGGCGCGCTGGCCATTGCCCTGCCGGTCCTGTTCCATGCCCTCGGGCCGGGCGTGGGGCCGATCCTCCTGCCGATGTATCTGCCGATCCTGGCGCTGGGGCTGCTGGCTTCGTGGCGCACAACCGTGCTGGTGGGGCTGATCGCGCCGCTGCTGTCAGCCGTGTTGACAGGGATGCCGCCGCTGGCGCCGCCGGTGGCGCTGCTGATGGCCGCCGAACTGGCGGCGTTGGCCGGCGTGGCCGGGGCGGCGCGCCGGGCGGGCCTCGGCGTGTGGCCGGCGTGCGGGCTGGCGCTGATCGGTTCGCGCCTGGTCGGCACGCTGGCGCTCTTGACGGTAGGGCACACCCTCGGCTACAACAGGTCCGTGTGGGAATATGCGGTGCTGAGCCTGGGGGTGGCGTGGCCGGGCATGCTCCTGCAACTGACCGTGGTCCCGGCAGCGGTCGCGCTCGTGGAGCGCACCAGCCTGCTCGGATCGCGCTTCAAGAGGTCTGCCCGTGAGCCATGACCATGAGCATCGCGGCGTTCTGCCTGACGGCGTGGATGACATGACGATCCTGAAGGCCTTCCATGGCCACCTGGGGCCGTATGTTGTCGGCGGGCTGCGGCTGGGGCGCCATGCGCTGCAGCGGCTCGGGGCGGACCCACACTTCGGCATCGAGTGCGACGTGTACTGCCCGGACGCGCCGCCGCCCTCGTGCGCGATGGACGGCATCCAATTCGCCAGCGGCTGCACGCTGGGGAAGCGGAATATCCGCCATCACGTGGCCGAGGGCGTCACGGCGACGTTCCGGGTGCGCGAGAGCGGCGCGACGCTGACGTTGCGGCTGCGGCCCGAGGCGATGGCGCGGGCAGTGGCGGAGATGAAGCGCGTGAACGACGTGGCCGGAGCGCACTTCGTGGAACACTGCTCGGACGCGGAACTCATCGAGGAGTTGCCGACGCCGTGACGCGCGGCGCGGCGGCCCCCCTCGTCAGCCCGGCGTACCACCTCGCCCTGACGGTCGCAGGGATCGTTGTGATCGCGGCCCTACCGGCGACGCGCTGGTTCGGGCCGCTGCTGATGTTGGCGCTGAGCCTCGCGGCCGTCGCGGGCTGGCGTTCTCCCTGGCGGACACTCCTACGACGTCTCACACCCCTTCTGTCCTGTGGCCTCGTTGCGCTCGCGCTGCTGCTGATTGCCCCCGTGGAGCCCTCCGCCCCGACGGTCATGCTGCCCGTGTGGGGCCGGCCCGTCTCGGCCCATGCGTACGCCTTTGTGCTGGCGCTGTGGGTCAAGTCGGGGCTGGTTGTGCTGTGGCTGACGGCGCTGGGCCAGGCGCTGTCGGAGCGGGACTTGCTCGAGGGTCTGCTGGCGTGGCGCCTGCCGGCGCGCGTGACGGCCCTGACGTACCTGATGATCCGCGGACTGCACACCGTGCAGGCGGAGGTGCGGCAACTGGCGCGGGCGCGGGATGCCCGGGGCCGGCCGCGCGGCCTGTACGCGCTGCGCGTGGCCGCGGCCATGAGCCAGACGCTGCTCGTGCGGCTGGGCCGGCGCGCCGAGACGCAGGGGCTGGCGCTGGCCGCCCGAGGGTTCGACGGGCGCTTTGCGCTGCTGGAGGTGCGGCCGCTGCGGGCGGCGCACGTTGTGGGGCTGGTGGCACTCACAGGAATGCTGTCATGGCTGACGCGGCTTGGGCCGTAGACATCGGCGACCTGCACTTCACCTATCCGGACGGCACGCCCGCCCTGCGGGGCGTGGACCTGCAGGTGCGCGCAGGCGAGCGGCTGGCCCTGCTCGGGCCCAACGGCGCGGGCAAGTCCACGCTGTTGCTGCACCTGAACGGGCTGTTGCGCGGGACGGGGAGCATCACGGTGCTCGGGCTGCCGGTCATCCCGAGGCACCTGGGCGTGCTGCGGCGGCAGGTCGGCCTCGTCTTCCAGGACCCCGATGATCAGCTCTTCATGCCTTCCGTTGGCGATGAGGTCGCCTACGGGGCGATCAACGCCGGCTACGAGCGGGACGAGGTGCGGCGGCGGGTCGCCGACGCGCTGGCGGCGGTGGGGCTTGCGGGCCTCGAACACAAGCACCCGCTGAATCTGAGCATCGGGCAGCAGAAGCGTCTGGCCATCGCGTCAGTGCTGGTGACGGACAGCCGCCTGTTGGTGCTCGATGAGCCCTCGGCCGGACTGGACCCGGCGGGACGGCGGGCGCTGTTGGCGCTGCTGGCCGGGCTCCCCGTGACGCAGGTCATTGCGACACATGATCTCGACCTGGCCGCCGAACTGTGTGGCGCCGCGGCCCTGATGGCCGAAGGGCGGGTGGCGCGCGCGGGCAAGACGGAGGCGATCCTGGCTGACACGGCCTTGTTGCGGGAGTGTGGGATGTAGGACGACCAGCTGCGACCTACGACAACCCGGCAGCAGAGAAAAACCTTGACAGTGTTACATATCGCGTATTACGATTCTACCTATCGTAACACAGCGGAGGCGGGTTGTGACACGTCAAGGGTTCACGCTGATCGAGTTGCTCGTGGTCATTGCCATCATCGCGATCCTGGCCGCGATCCTGTTTCCAGTGCTCGCGAAGGCGCGAGAGAAGGCGCGGCAGTCTGCCTGCCTGTCGAACCTCAAGCAGATCGGGCTGGCGTGCCACATGTACCGCGAGGACTACGACGGCTTGAACGTGCGGGCATACTACGGGGGGCCGGTGGTGTTGCGCTGGCACCAGGCCGTGGCCCCGTACATGAAGAACACCGACCTCCTGCGCTGTCTGACCTCGAAGCAGTTGGTGGATCCGTACTCGGGGCTGTACATGTCGTACGGCATGAACACTTTCAACTTCGACCCCGGCGTGTATCCGAGCTTCTGGTACGGCCCGGATGACAGCGAAGTGGCCGACCCCTCCGGCACGATCTTCATCACCGACAGCGCCCATCCGACGGACACCACCCAGGGCAGCTACTATGTGGGCGGCGGCGCGACCTTCGCCGAGCCGGTGGCCCGTGTCGGCTACCGGCATAACGACGGGTTCAACAGCCTCTTCTACGACGGCCACGCCAAGTGGCTAAAGGCGAGCACGAAGAGCCAGTGGTCCACCAATCCTGACGACTGACCGAGGGTTCCATGCCCTTCTACAAGCTGACCTATTCGGAGCCGTACCAGCGGGCCACGGTGCACAACCTGGGCTGCAACTTCCGCTGCGTGGGGTGCGCGTACAAGCTCAAGGGCGGCCACCCGCAGCCGGAACGCATCCCGCCACTTGAGGAGATCAAGCAGCGGCTGGCCGAACTGGACGTCGAGCGCGTGCACTTCATGGGCGGGGAGCCGACCACCAACCCCGACCTGCCCGAGATGCTGCGGTACTGCAAGCAGGAGCTGGGGCTGATCGCGGGGCTGGGGCACACGAATGGGTCGAAGCTCCCGGACGAGGAGTTCGACTTCACCAACGTATCGTTCAAGGCGTTCTCGCCCGAGAAGCATCTGCACTACACCGGGCAGCCGCGCGATGCGGTGTATGCGAACTTCCGGCGGGCGCACGAGCGGGGCATTTCCTGCAAGGCCAGCACCGTCTTCATCCCCGATTTCGCGGACCTGGACGAGATGACCCGCATCGCCGAGTTCGTGGCCTCGGTGTCGCCGAACATCCCCTTCCACATCATGGGCTACATGCCCGTCCCCGGCGCGCCGTGGCGGCGGCCGACCGACGACGAGATGGCGCGCGTTGTCGCCGCCGTCCGGGAGATTCTCCCCGAGGTGGGTTTCTCGCACCTGACCACCGAGCAGGGCCGCGACCTGTCCGCCCGTGACGACCGCTTCCGCGTCGTGCAGGTCGTGTAGCGTGCGGCCCATCGCGGCCGTGGCTGTCGCAGCAAGCGTGTTGGCGGGAGCCGGGTGCGTGCACCGGCTGCCGGCCGAGGCGCCGGACACAAAGACCTCCCTCACCTTCGCCTTCTGGGCCCTTAACCCCACGGAGACGGCGCTGTTCCAGCAGCTCATCGCCGAGTTCGAGCGCGCGCATCCGAACCTCACCGTCACCGTCCTCGAGATCCCCAACAAGTACTACGACAAGCTGCAGACGATGTTCGGGGCGGGAACGCCGCCGGATGTGATGGTCGTGAACTACGGGCGGGCGGGCGACCTGGCCCGCCGGGGCGTGCTGGCTGACCTGTCGCCCTTTGTGGGCGGGGCGGGCTCGCGGGGCCGGGAGTTCCTGCCCATCGCGTACGAGCATTTCGCGGGAATCGGGACGGCGGTGGGACGGCCGGGGCTGTATGCCCTGCCGCAGGACTGGAACCCCACCAACCTGCTGCTCTACGACCGGGACGCCTTCGACGACGCCGGGCTGAAGCCCCCGGACAGCGGGTGGACGTGGGAGAACTTCGCCGTTGCGTGCCGCAAGCTCACGGTGCGCTCACGGGACCCGCGGCGACAGCGCACCGGCGCGGCGGTGTGCCTGTATCCGTATGCGGCGACGGCATGGTTCTGGCAGGCGGGGGGCGCGCTGCTCAGCCCTGACGGCAAGCGGAGTTGTCTGGCCGCACCCGAGAACGTGCGGGCGGTGGAGTTCCTGAAGGGGCTGGTGAAGGAGGGGGTGGTAGCGCGGCCCGTGGCCGGGGAGGACCGGTCGCTGGAGGACTTCCAGTCCGGGCGGGTCGCCATGGCGTTCGTGACGCCGTACGCGCTGAGCACGCTGCGCAAGCCCGGCGGGCAGCGGCGATGGGGGCTGGCGCCGCCGCTGGTCGGCGCGCGCCAGGGGACGGGGTGCATTCCCACCGGGCTGGCCGTGGCGCAGTTGTGCGCCCACCCGCAGGCAGCGTGGGCGCTGGTCGAATACCTGGTGACGCACGGCGCCGAGGAGCGGGCGCGGGCGGCGCTGGGCGTCCCGGCATGGCAGCCGGCGCTTCGGGCGGAGGCGTTCCGCGAGGGGTTCGGGCCGGAGGCGGCGGGGATCATGCGGCAGGCGGCGGCGACGGCGCGGCCGCACCCGATCTCACCGACGCTCAGCTATGAGCAGATGAGCGGGGCGTTACGGAAGGCTCTCGAGCAGGTCTTCGGCGCCGATGCGGAACCGGCCGAGGCTTTGCGGGAGGCGGAGGCAGGGCTGAACCGGTAGGGCCGGAGCCAGCGCGGGCGAGCTACTGCTTGTCGAAGGACATCGTCACCGTCTGCGGGAGGGCGAGGCCGGCCGCGACCTGCATGGCCTTGGAGAGGCCCGCGGGGATGACGCAGCCGGCACAGCAGCCCGGGATGACGTTGCGCGCGGCGCTGATGATCGCGCCGTCCACGCCGGTACGCATTTCGGCAAAGGCGTCCACGACCGGCAGGGCCCCGGCCAAGGCGCGGATCTTCTCGCACGGGGTGGATATCTCGAAGCTGACCTGCTGGCCATCTTCGCAGACAGCCGTGACCTCCGTGACAAAGCCACAGGCGCCGGCGCTGATCGTGCCCTTCACTGTGCTCATGCTCCAACTCCTGCAACCCGGCGCGTCTCGCGGCGGCCGGGTCGGTCTGATCTCCTACTGCGCTTCCTTGATCCACCGGGCGATCTGGGCCGGGGCCGGCAGCTTGCCGGTGGACTTGATGTCTCCGTCAATCGCGAGGCCGGGCGTCAGCATGACTCCCGCCGCGACAATCTTGTCCATGTCCTCGACCTTGACGACTTCCGCTGAGGCGCCGGTGGTGCGCACCGCTTCCTCGGCGTTGGCGAAGAGCTGCTTGCACTTCTTGCAGCCAGTGCCGTAGATCGTGATCTTCATGGGAGACCTCCGCATGCGCGAACTCGCTGCCTGACCCAGTTCATCGGGCGTTGCGGTTAGTCCTT
>CAZZDO010000100.1:0-7629 GCA_964653205.1 uncultured Armatimonadia bacterium
GTCGGCCCCGCTCAGGACCGTCATGTAGGGAACCGGCCGGCTCTTCCCGCCGATCAACAAGGGCGGCAGGATTCTTCGCGGGCAACGAATGAGCGATCACTCTGTGTACGAGATGCTGCGACGCAGATCCGGGCAGGCGAGCGTCAAGGACATCACGCCCCACGACTGCAGGCGAACCTGCATCTCGACGCTCTTGGGGCTCGTCGACATCAGCACGATCTCTCGCTTCTGCGGCCATAGCCAAGTGACGACCACCGCCCGCTATGATCGAAGAGGCGACGAGGAATCACGCAAGGCCGCAGGGATGATTCACATCCCCTACCGTCGTCGCCAGTTGCTGTTGGCCGCGGGTGAAGAGCCGGGTGATTGATGCTGCGTCCCCCGCCGCCGCAGGCGGCGCGGGACGCGGCTGAGCCGATGGGACCCACTGCTCTCGGCGGAAGGTACCCGGCATCGAACAATCGGAGTCCCAACGCATTCGTTGCCCCCGCCACGGCCGAAGTTTGGTAGGCCCTCCAAGTGCCGACGCGTGGACTCACGCCGACAGGAAATGGCCCGTAGACGGCCATCGGAACACGCCGCCGACTGAGCCCGTTACAGCCGCCGTGTTGGCGAGAAATCGCCCGTGCGGGCCAGAGTTCAAGTCGCCACATCGGCGTCTGTCTGAGCGTGCGAGAGAAGCCCCACGCGGGGTGTTCAAGTGGCTCCGAGAACGGGCGACGCAGCGGGGGAAGAACTTGGCTCACGGAGGGAGGACTTTCGGCGGTCGGCGGGGAAGAAATGGGAGCCCAGCCGCTGGGGACTTTTCACGAACGAGCCCGAGCGGACTTGGAAAGTCCCCGGCGTGATTGGTCAAAATGGCGAGTCTGAGTGAATGGCTATTTCGACGGAGAGACCACTCATAGGCTCAGAGCGGCGACAATGTGGGATCTGTGAGTTAGTGAAGGACTTAAAATCCCCAGTCCCGTGAGGGGCGTGTGGGTTCGAATCCCGCCTCCGGCACCAACCCCTTCCTCACGCCCCACCCACCGCTTAGCCCTCGTTCAGCTTCACCACCGCCTTGATCGCCCGTCGCTCGCGGATCGCCGCCAGCGCCTCGTTCATCTCCTCCAGGGGGAAGATGTGCTCCAGGTCTAGATAGTGTTCCGGCCGGAGGCGCCCCTGCTCCATGAACTCCACCACCTGCTCGTGCGTCTCCGCCTCCTGGTAGCCGTTGTTGGCGAAGGTGAAGCTCCCCGGCGCGCGCTGGGGGTTGATCGTGACTTTCCCGTAGTCATCCACACCGTAGATGGCGATGCTGCCCCCCGGCCGCACGAGCGGCAGCACGCGGTCCAGTTGCCCGATTCTGCCGACGGCGTCAATGATCAGGTCGAACTGGTCCAGCCCCTGCCCGCGCGCGGCCGCGACCAGGTCCTCCTCGCGGTACGAGATGAAGTCCGTCGCGCCGACGGCCCGGGCCGTCGCCTCGCGAGAAGGGCTGCCGACCGCCAGGATCGTCCCGGCGCCCATGTTGGCCGCATGGTTCATGTACGAGAACCCATTGCCGCCCGTGCCCATCACCAGCACCTTCGCCCCCTCCGCCACGCCGATGCGGCTGATGAAGCTGAGCGTCTCGCGCCAGGTGATGATCATGGTCGAGCCCGCCGGGTCGAAGCCGGCGGGCAGGACGCGGTGGATGCCCGCGGGCCATTCCAGCGCCACCCCGTCGCGCTGCCTGGCCTGCCCGTCGCTGACCAGCCCCAGTTCGGCAAAGCCGCCCCAGTGCACGCGCAGGTCATCGGTGGCCCGGTTGCAGATGCGCGTGACGACATCACCGACCCTGAAGTTCTCCACCTTCGGGCCGACGGCGATGACCCGGCCGATGCTCTCGTGACCCAGGATGGTCGGGAACTTGATCCCGAACAGCGGGTGGCCGCCGAGCAGGTGGAGGTCGGTGCCGCTGCACGTGGCCCCGTAGAGCCCCTCGCACAGGGCGTCGTAGTCACCCATGACGGGATCGGGAACGTCGCGCACAACGAGTCTACCGGGCTCTTCGACAACGGCTGCTTTCATGTGTGTGCTCCTCTGCGGCGGCTTTGCGGGCCGTGCCGTCCTGTAGGGCGAAGCGCAGCCGGGGGCTTGTGCCCCGTCGGACCAGTCGGGGTAGAGCGGGCGTCTCGCCCGCCAACGGTCGCCGAGGCGGGCGGGACGCCCGCTCTACCCTTCTCTTCTCGGCGCCTCCCGCCCCGGGTCTATGCCAGACGCATCTTCCACGCGGCTGCCCCCGCCCCCTGCCTCAGCCGGTAGAGGTCCCTCCGCCGGGCACAGCGAAACCAGATGTCATCTCTCTGCCCGTGGAGAACCCCCATGCGAACCGCCGTCGTAGCCGCGCTCGTCCTGTGCTCCTTCGCCCAGGCGCAGCTTGCCGTCCAGGTCAATCCTCTCGGTGGGATGGACCGCATCACCCTCGGTGATCGCGTCGTTGGGCGAGACCTGCGCGTCGGCATCATCAAGCCCAAGTGGGCGGGCAGTGTCGGCATGCAGGCCCCGGGCGGCGGGCTGACCGTGACCGAGACCACCGAGGAGGGCGCGCGCATCTTCCGCGGGGAGTTCGCCGCCGAGGGCAAGCCCATCGCTTTCGAGGAGCGGATGGAGGTCAGGGACAACGAAGTCATGCTCCGCTGGAAGCTCGTGCCCTCCGCCGAAGTCGAGACGGAGCTGATCGTCGTGCGGGTGGACGTCCCCACCGCCGGCAACGCCGGGCAGGGCTCGTTCCTGATCAGCGATGGCGACCTCGCCGAGGAGAAGCCGCTGCCGGCCACGCTGCCCACTCCGTATCACCTCGGCGGCGCGGCCAGGCTGGCGTGGTTTGCGTGGCGGCTGCCGGGGGGCGCGGGCCTGCAGATGACGCCCGACGGCAAGGGCATCACCGGTGTGAGCTTCCAGGACAACCGCCAGTTCAAGGGCGATGCCTTCGAGGCGCAGTTCCCTGTTCTCGGGAGCTTCGGTCTGAAGGCGAATCGGGTCTACGAATTCGGACTGACGCTGAAGCCGTTCGACCAGGCCGCCTACGACGCCGAGAAGCAGCGGATCGTGGACCTGTCCAAGGCCCTGGAGGTGTCGCTCGTGTCGCAGCAACCGCTGGCCCTGCGTGGCCTGAAACTCAGCCGCGAGCAGGTCCCCGTGTTCAGCAAGCTGGAGCTTGACCTGGACCTGTCTGCCACGTACGACAACCCCTTCGACCCCGCCGACATTGACGTGATGGCGACCTTCAGCGGCCCCGGCGGCAAGACCGTGTCCGTGCCGGGGTTCTTCAGCCAGGACTACGCGTGGATGGGCAAGGAGCCCGGCGTGCGGCTGCGCACGTCCGGGCCACCGGGCTGGAAGGTGCGCTTCGCCCCGCCGATGGCGGGGGCATGGACCGTAAAGGTGACCGCCCGCGACCGCAGCGGGGAAGTCGCCGGCAAGCCCGTCCGCTTCACCGCTACCCCCGCCACCGACCCCGGCTTCATCCGCCGCGTGCCGGACAACCCCTACTACCTGCAGTTCGACGACGGCACGCCGTACTTCGCCGTCGGCGAGAACCTGTGCTGGGACAGCCAGGGCCGCGTGAATCGTTACCCGGTGTGGTTCCAGTCCCTCGGCGCGGCGGGCGGCAACTACTGCCGCATCTGGCTGGTGCGGTGGAACATGGCTCTCGAGTGGATACCGGGCAAGGGAAGCGGTACGTACTACGGTGCCGGCAAGTACGCCCTGGACAACGCCTACAAGCTCGACTGGGTGATGGAGCAGGCCCGCGCCAATGGCATCCGCTGCATGTTGTGCCTGGGCTACCATGGCGAACTCATGAACACGAAGGCGTACTTCGGGGAGAACTGCTGGGAGGACAACCCGTACAACGCCGCCAACGGCGGGCCGTGCGCGGAGCCCAAGGAGTTCTGGACCCACGAGCAGGCGCGCAAGCTCTACCAGCAGCGCCTGCGGTACTACACGGCCCGCTACGGGTGGGACACGCACGTGCTCTCGTACGAGCTGTGGAACGAAGTCAACGCCCCGGCCCCGTGGGTCAAGGAGATGGGCGGGTATCTGCAGACCCACGATCCCAACCGCCACCTCGTGACGACCACCTACGGCAATGACGAGGTGTGGAACCTGCCGGAGATGGACTACGTGCAGGACCACTCCTACGGCAGCGACGAGAACCGGCCGCGCACCGCCAACGCCATCGCCGACCTGTGCCTGCGGTACACGGGCAAGTTCGCCAAGCCCTTCATGGTCGGCGAGTTCGGCATTGACTGGAAGGCGGGTGACAACAAGCACGACCCGCAGGGGCTGGGCACGAGCCTGCACGACGGGATGTGGGCCTCGGTCATGACGCGCTCGTTCGGCACGGCGGCCCTGTGGTATTGGGACGGGTACGTCCACCCGTTGAACCAGTACCGCGAGTTCGCGGCGATCCGCAAGTTCGTGGACACCGTGCCGTGGCCGAAGCTTGCCCTGCAGCCGGCGAAGCTCGGCAAGCCCGTGCTGCCGACCAAACCCGACGCGCCGTGGGGGGACATCGTCGCCCAGGGCGCCTCGAAATGGGCCAGGCAGCCCGCGGGCGAGCAGACCGTCAACGCCGACGGCACGGTCGCGGGCCCCGACAAGTTCCTCGTGCTGCTGTTCTCGGCGTCGAAGAAGGACCTGGCGGCCCCCCTGCGCTTCCGGGTCAACTACCCGCACGACGGCAAGCTCATCTTCCACGTCGGCACGGTCAGCCAGGGCGCGGTGCTGCACGTGCGGGTGGACGGGCAGGAGGTCTGGAGCAAGGAGCTGCTCGCCGGCGAGGGCGAGGGGGCATGGAAGTCCACCAAGTGGCTCGAGCAGTACAAGATCTGGCAGAGCGTGTACGACCAGGACTATGAAGTGCTCATCCCCGCCGGGCAGCATGTCATCGAGATGGAGAACACCGGCAAGGACTGGCTGGAAGTCAGCCCGTACACCTTCACCGGCTGCCGCGACCCGCAGTACGCCCAGATTGACACCTACGGGCTGAGCACCGACGACCTCGCGCTCGTGTGGCTGCACGACCAGGACAGCAACTGGTACAACGACAAGCGCGGGCTGACGCCCGTCCCCGTGCAGGGGTTGAGGGTGCCGCTGGCGGGCCTGAAGGACGGCGCATACCGCCTCGAATGGTGGGACACGCGGCAGGGCACGGTGCTGCAGACCACGCGGGGGCAGTGCACCGACGGGACGCTGACCATCGCGGCGCCGGACTTCACGCGGGACATTGCGGTGAAGGTGATGAAGTAGCGGCCGCGGGGTCTGTCCCCGGGAGATCGCCAGCGGCGATCTCATAGGGGGCTGACCCCATGATCGCCGACTGTTCGCCGGCCCCTTCGGGGCGGACAATGGTGGAGCCAGGAGGGATGGGTTGGGCGCCGGGAGTCCACCAGCTTACGCTGGTGGCTACATACGCTGGCGCCCTTCGGGGGCATACGGCAACGCCACGGTGCATCGCTGATGTTCGCCCCGAAGGGGCCGACGTTCATTGCCACCAGCGTAAGCTGGTGGACTACGCGCGCCTCCCTTTCCCCCCTCTGGCGCGCCGTTCTGGAGACCACCCATGAAGCTGGCCCTCCTCGGCCTTGCCCTGCTCCTCGCCTCTCTCGGCATGGCCGCGCCCGAGCCCCTGCTCTACGCGCCCTTTGATGGCGCGATGCAGTCCTCCGGGACGCTCGGGAGCATTACCCCGGCGTGCTCGATGGGAGGCCCCTTCGTCCCCGGCGTGCGCGGCCAGGCCCGACGCCTCGGCGGGCACAACACCTGCGTCTACTACGTGGACCGGGACTTCCTCCCGCCTGCGGGCACGTGCGCCCTGTGGGCCCAGCCGCTGGACTGGACCGCCGGCAAGGCCGACCACTTCGTCTTCTTCACCTCCTTCAACTACACCGGCGTCGAGGGCAAGTACGTCCGCATCATCCTTTACAAGGTCTACAACGACACCAACCTGACGCTGCTGGTGCAGAGCAACCTGGACGGGGAGAAGCACGCCCTCGTCAAGGCGCCGATCGAGTTCTGGCCGCAGGGCCAGTGGCACCACCTCGCCTTCACGTGGGACCCGCAGCAGATCCGTCTCTACGTGGACGGGCAGCCCGCCGGCGAAGCCAAGATGGTGCCGTTGCCCGACAGCGGCCGCTGGGAGATCATGGTCGGCACGCCGTACAGCAGTTGGGCGTACCTCGGGAATGAGACGAACGCCATTGACGAGTTCACGATCTGGCCGGCGGCGCTGGGCGCCGAGGAGATCAAGCGCATGCACGACGACGTCGCCCCGACGCTGCCTCCTGGGAGCGCCGGCTTCCAGCCGGCAGGCACCGGCATCCAGGCGCCGGAAGACGAGAACCTCGCCCTCCGCCGCAACGGCGCCTTCGTGCTCGCCTCGTCGTTCCGCGATGTGACGACCAACTACTCGGACAACCTGATTGACGACAACCCGGAGACCTTCTGGCGGCCGTACCGGGCTGACCTGCCGCAGTGGCTCGAGGTCCGCTGGCCGCTGCCGCTGCGGGTGAATGAGGTGACGCTGGCCGTCGAGGACGCAGCTGCAGTCGGTGCCTGCTCCATCTACGCCTGGGAGCAGGGAAGAGGGGACTGGCGGGAAGTCCGTGGGAGCGCCGGCTTCCAGCCGGCACTGTCGTTCCCCGAGGTCCTGACGCAGCGCCTCCGCGTCGTCATCGAGCAGGGCGATGCGGCCAAGCTGGCCCTCGCCGAACTGGCGGTCCACGGGCCGGCCCAACCGCTGCTCGCGCGGCTGAAGCCGTACTGGAAGGCCTCGTACCTGTGGTTTCCCGAGCCCGACCAGATCTACAAGCCGAACGAGCCGCGCTTCTTCCGCCAGAGCTTCACGGTCGCCGACCCGGCGCAGGTGCGGTCAGCCATCCTGCAGTTGCGCTCCAACGACAGCTACCGCGCGTGGCTCAACGGCGTCGAGGTCGCCAGCGGCTCCACGAACATCACGCCGATTGCCGTCGCCGACAAGCTCGTAGAGGGGAAGAACGTGCTGGCGGTGCAGGCGGTGCTGCACTCCAACCCCGGGCGCTGGACCTGGGGCGAGCTGATCTACGAACTCGCGCTGAACTTCGCGGACCACACCGAGTATGTCTCTTCCGGCGAGCAGACGCGCAGTGCCGCCACGGCGCCGGAGGGTTGGCGCACCGCCGCCTTCGATGACAGCCAGTGGCAGCGGGCCGCGTGCTTCTTCAGCCCGCCGAACGGCCCGTGGGGGGAGATCCCGTACACGGCCACACCCGTCGGCGAGCAGGCGACGCTGGCGCGCGTGAAGTGCTCCCCGCCGTCGCCGCAGCCGGGGCAGCGCGTGACCATCGAGGCCACGCTGCAGCTTCGCGGGCCGCTGCATGACGACTACTTCTTCGTGCTCGAAGCGGGTGAGACGGCGGTGCGGCCGGACCTGGACAACTTCGACGTGGCGACCGCACCGCTCATGCCGCCGCAGCCGTCGTCGCAATGGCCCGCCGACCGGCCGCAGAAGCTCGCCTTCACGTTCGACCTGCCGCCGTGCGCGCCGGCGGGTGACGTGCCATTGACGCTGAGGGCGTACGGCACGAAGCACGGCGCGCCGCTGGAGCTGGTCGGGGAGGCGGG
>CAZZDO010000100.1:7729-8865 GCA_964653205.1 uncultured Armatimonadia bacterium
ATGTGGTCCTTGCAGGCCAACTCGTGGGACCGCGCGCAACTCTACGGCAGCACGGGTGTGCATGTCTACCACGTCCACAGCGGGCCAACGAAGCTGGACGAGAAGCCCGAGACGCTGGACCTGGTGCAGCGACAGCTCGACCAACGCGCGGCCAACCTGCTGCGCGTGGACCCGCAGGCGCAGTTCATCATTGACCTGGAACTGCGCCCCTCGACCGCGTGGCTGGACGCCCACCCGCAGGAACGCCTCCTCACGGCCCAGGGCACGCCCGGCCCGGCGTCGTATTGCTCGGCGAAGTACTTCGCCGACGTGGATGCCTTCGTCCGCGGCATCATCAGCTTCCTGCAGAGCCGCCCCTATGCCGACCACATCATCGGGTACATGCCGATGAGCTGCGGTGCGCCCGACTCGACCATGGGTGGCGTGGAAGGCAACCTCTTCCAGACCGACCGCAGCAAGATCACGGTCGGCGACTTCAGCCCCCAGGCCGTCGCCGCGTACCGGCAGTGGCTCCGGGCGAAGTACGGCACGATTGAGAAGCTGAACGCCGCGTGGGGCGGGACTTCCAGGACCGCCCGGTTCGATGACATCCAGCTCGACATCCGCGAACTGACCCGTGAGGGCGCCGAGGGCGGGGTCTTCCGCGACCCGAGGGACAGCGCCTCGACCTGCGACTACTTCGACTTCCTGTCCGGCGTGATGGGGCGCTTCTACCGGCACGTCATGCGGACCATCAAGCAGGCCGCCGGGGAGCGGATGCTCGTCGGCGCGTACTACGGCTACAACGTGGCGCACCTGCGCGGCTACAACAACCCCGGCAGCATGTTCAACGGCAACAACTTCGACCTGTACGAGTGCCTGCAGGACGCCGACTGGGACTTCTACGCCGGGCCGATCCCGTACGAGTCGCGTGGGTCCGGCATGCCATACAAGAACTACCAGGCGACGGCCTCGATCCTACTACACGGCAAGCTGCTGATGAACGAGCTGGACCACCGCACGTTCGTCGCCGGGGCGACGACCTATGGCCGCCTGCACGACGCGCGCGAGACGGAGGGCATCCTCAAGCGCGACATCGGCGGCTCGCTCGTGGACGGCTCGGGCTACTGGTTCGCCGACTGGAGCAGCGCGCGCGG
>CAZZDO010000100.1:8965-13804 GCA_964653205.1 uncultured Armatimonadia bacterium
ACCCGCGCGTGCGCGACGGCTACAAGCTCTACGTCCTGCTCAACCCGTTCCTGCTCACTGCGAAAGAGCGCGCCGTGATTGACCAGCTGAAGCGGGGCGGCAAGACGATCCTGTGCTTCTACGCGCCGGGCTATGCCGACCGGGAGAAGGGCCTGAGCGACGCGAACATCGCCGCGGTCACGGGCTTTCATGTCACGCACACTGGGCCGGGCGACATCATGCGCTACCGCGTGAGCAACACGACGCACCCGATCACGCAGGGGCTCAGTGCCGAGCGGGAACATGCCATCGCGCCCTACGGCTACGAGCTGTCGCGCAAGCTGCACCCGCCGGCCTTCGGGCCCGTGTTCCGCATCACGGACGCCGGCGAGGGGGCGCTGGCGACGTACCCCGACGGCGGCGTGGCGCTGGCGGCGAGGGACCATGGCACGTGGAAGTCGGTCTACTGCACGGTGCCGTACATGGCGGCGGAAGTGCTGCGCGGGGTGTGCCGCTATGCCGGGGTGCACCTGTACTGCGAGGAGAACGTCGTCCTCAAGGCCGACAACCGCTGCGTCATGCTGTACCACGGCCTCGGCGGACCGCGTGAGGTGACGTTGCATCTGCCGGAGGAGCGCCGCGTGACGGACCTGTGTACGGGGGAACTGCTGACGGAGCGGTCGCGGACGGTGGGGGTGACACTGGGGGAGAACCAGACGCGACTGCTGGGGCTGTCGGTGCCGTAGGGGGGAGGTCAGGTGGCGCGGGCCGCGAACAGACTGGTGCCAACACCTACGGAGGGCGGGACCAATGGAGACGCTGGCGCTGCTGCGTGACGTTCCTCTGTTTGGGGACTTCTCCGACGACGAACTGGCGGACCTGCTGAGCCGGGGCGAACTCAAACAGTACCGTCCCGGGGAGCGCATCATCCGCTGCGGGGATCCCGGCAGCTTCCTGGGGGTGGTGCTGGAGGGTACCGCCCAGGCGCTGCGCGAGGATCCCGACGGCCAGCCCGTCGTCCTGGGCGACATTCCGACGGGGGCGTACTTCGGCGAGATCTCGCTCATCAGTGGCGATGCCACCACGGCTCATGTCGTGGCCGAAACCTCCTGCCAGATTCTCGAAGTGCCCCACCAGGAGATGTCGGAGGTCCTCATCCAGCACCCGGCGGCGATGAAGCATGTGGCCCGGACGATCGCCCTGCGCCTGCGGCCGCGCACCGAGGAGGAGACGCGCGCCGCGGAGGCCGCCGCCCCGGAGACCGCCGCCGAGCCCCAGGCCGGCGTGTGCCTGCTGGCCGTGTCCGCCGACCGGAACGCCCTGCAGTACGAGTTCTGCGACCTCGGGAACGAGATGAACAACTTCAGCGGCGAGATCGCCGGGCTGAACGAGGCGCAGGCCACGCACAGCAGCGCCGGTGTGCGGTGGGAGGAGACCGAGACGATCGAGGGCACGTTGCCCGCCGCAGCCGAGTCCGTGCTCAAGCGCCTCATGTCCCGCCTGGGCGTGGGCGAGGGCCAGCCGCTCCCGCTGACCGCCATCGGGCACCGGGTGCCCCACGGCGGCGAGCACTACAGCGCCCCGGCCGCCGTGGACCAGGGCGTGTGCGATGATCTCGCCGCGCTGGGGGACAGGCTCTGCCCCGCGGACTGCGACGCGCTCGCGGCCATCGAGGCCTTCGCGCAGGCCGCTCCCGACGTCCCCCAGGTCGCGGCCTTCGACACCGCCTTCTTTGCCGCCATGCCGCCGGCCGCCTTCATGCATGCCGCGCCGTACGAATGGTATGGCGAGCACGGCCTGCGCCGCTACGGGCGCGACGGCCTTGTGCATCAGCAAGCCGTGCTGCTGGCGGCGGCGCACCTGCACCGCCGGCCCGAGGGCCTCAACCTGATCGTGTGTAATCTGGCGGAAGCTCCATCCGTCTGCGCGGTCGCCAACGGACGCGGGGTGGATGTCAGCCCCGGCTTGACGGACCTGGCCACCGTCCCCGGGGCCACGACCGCCGGCGACACGGACCTGGAGCTGATCTTGCGGGCCCCCGCGGTCCTGGGCCTGTCGGAAGCGGAGGTGACGCGGACGCTGCAGGAAGACGCCGGGCTGTGGGCTCTGTCGGGGCTGTCGGGCGACCTGCCCGACCTGCTGGAGTTCGCCCGCGCCGGCAACGAGCGGGCGGGCCTGGCTGCCGACCTGTTCTGCCACCGCGTGCGCAAGCTCATTGGCGCCTACTTCGCCGTGCTGGGGCGCGTGGATGCCCTGGTGTTCACCGGGGCGTGGGGCATGGGGCTGCCGGCGCTGCGGGCCCGCATCTGCAACGGCCTGGCCGGGCTGGGGCTGGAACTGGACGACAACCTCAACTCCGCCCCGCCCACGGATGCCCGCGGCGTGAGCGACATCGCCCGGGGCGGCGCCGCCACGCGCCTGCTGCTGGCGCCGACCGACAGGCACCGCATGGTGGCCGCCGCCGCCGCGGAAGTCGTGGGCCATGGCGATGTGTGCGCGGCCATCCTGGCCCGCCGCCGCCCCATCCCCATCGGCGTGTCGGTGCGGCATGTGCATCTCTCGAAGGAGCACGTCGAGGCGCTTTACGGCCCGGGGCACAAGCTGACCTTCCGCGCGCCGCTCAGCCAGCCCGGACAGTTCGCCTGCGAGGAAGTCCTGGACATCGTGGGCGTCAAGGGGCGTATCAACGGGGTGCGGGTGCTCGGGCCTGAGCGGCCCGAGACGCAGGTGGAGGTGTCGCGCACGGAGTGCTTCCAGGTCGGCGTGCGGGCGCCGATCCGCATGTCCGGGGAGTTGGACGGCACGCCGGGGCTGTCGCTGGCCGGGCCCGCCGGCGAAGCGGAGTTGGACCACGGCGCCATCTGTGCGCGGCGGCATCTGCACGCCAGCCCCGAGGAGGCCATGACGCTGGGACTGCGGCATCGCGATGAGATCAGCGTGCGCGTGGGCGGCGAGCGCTCGCTCGTGTTCAACGAAGTGGCCGTCCGCGTTCACCCCGACTACCGGCTGGACATGCACATAGACACGGACGAGGCCAACGCCGCCCGCCTGGACCAGGGCGCGGTCGGTTACGTGGAGAGTGTGGACTTGCGGGTCTGAGGGTCCCGCGGGTCAAATCACCGGCGCGCCGAAGTGCTCTTTGATCCACGCCGCGATGGCTGCGTTGGTCTCCCCGGGGCACTCGAGGTTCACGAAGTGCCCGGCCCCCTGCGCGACCACCACCCGCAGCGGCCCGCCGAGGCGGTCCAGGCGAAGCTGTTGCGCCAGCACCGTCGCCTCGCCCCGCCGATAGCGGCCGCGTCCCCCGTAGATCCCCAGCACCGGTCAGCGAATGCCCGGCAGCCACGGCACGGCGTTGAAGTCGCGCACCGACGGCCAGATGAGGTCGTAGTTGCTCTGCGGCATGCGGTTGATAATCCCCTCGCGCTCGCGCTCCACCCACTGGCGCACCTCGGGGTGGGCGCCCTGGACCCACATCCCCGGCAGGAACCGCGCGTTGAGCCCCAGGTTGGGGAACGAGTCCACGAGCACGAGGCCGCGGACCAGCGTGGGGGCCTCGTGGGCGATCTGCAGGGCGATCATGCCCCCCAGCGAATGGCCCATGAGCACCGACGCTTGTCCCTGCAAGCCCTCGGCCACCCACCCCGCCAGCCCCGACAGCGAGGGCAGCACGTCCTGTGCCGGGGAGCCGTGATAGGGCAGGTCCGGCGCCCATAGCAGCCAGCGCAGCGACTCGAGGTGGGCCAGTTGCGGCCGCCAGAAACGGTGGTCGCAGCCCATGCCGTGGATCAGCGTCAGCGGAGCAGGCATGACAGCGATTTCGCGATGCCGCCGGGCAGGACCTGCGCGCGTTCACGGCAGCCGGCAGCGCAGCAGCCGGTGCCCGTGCGCATCGGCGACGAAGAGCCAGGACCCCCTCGTCGCCAGGCTGGAGGGCGCCAGGCCGCCGGGGACGTCCGCGCTGCTGACGAACGCGGAGCGCGCGCCGTCGTCGGCGGCGAGCATCGTCACCGTCCCGGCCTTGCTGTCGGCGACCAGCACGCCCCGCCGGCACGCGGCCAGGCCGCCGATCCGCTGCCAGTCCGTCGCCGCCTCCCACGCCACCGTGCCATCGAGGCGGAACGCCGTCACGGCCGTGGTGGTCGCCGCGAACAGCGTCTCCTCGTCTTCGCTCACGGCCAGCGCCGCCAGCGCCTCGGGCTTGAGGCCTGGCGGCAGTGGTACGGTGGCCGGGGCCTGGTCGAAGTCCGCCAGCCAGTACGCCAGCAGCTTGTGGCCGTCCAGCACGAAGGCCCGCGCCGGGCCGCACGCGAGCAGGCGCGGGGCCGTCAATGCCCCCTCCTTCGTCAGGCGAATCCACGGTTTTTCGGCCCACGCGACGTGATCGGGGTCGAAGCGCCACAGCGCCTTCGTCGTTCCATCGAGCACGAGATAGCCGTCGCCCATCCACGCCAGCCCCAGCGCCTTGCCTGACCAGCCGTTGGCCACGCGCCACGGCTCGTTGGCGTTGGACGACAGCGGCGCCTCGGGTGCGTCATCGGCCCACAGCCGCGCGAAGCGCTGGCTGTTCTCGATCATCGCGAGCACGGAGCCATTCTCGTCCACGGCGAGCAGGCCGGGGTCGCCGAGGCCGCCCACGCGCCGCCCGGTCGGCCGCCCCGCCGCGTCGAACTGCACCAGCCCCTGCGCGCACGCGACCCACGAGCCGTCCGGGCCGACGGCCACACCGGTCGGGTAGTAGGTGAAGTCGCCCCGCGGCGGCTGGCACCCGATTGGGGTAGAGCGGGCGTCTCGCGCGCCCTCGTCGGTCGGCGGGCGAGACGCCCGCTCTACCGGCGCCGAGGACGCCCGCTCTACCGG
>CAZZDO010000101.1:0-2876 GCA_964653205.1 uncultured Armatimonadia bacterium
GCCAGCCGTGAATCGCCGTGTCCCACACGTTCTTGGCGTACGGGTCCATGCCCTGCTTCCAGTCCGGGTTCGGCTTCGGCCCCAGGTCCACCGCGTGCGCCTCGCGACCGTTGAGGTACAGCCGCGCGATGCCGCCATTGCCGTACTTCACCTGGTTGTTGCGGACATACACCTGCACGGCCGTCTGCGCGTCGGGCACGAGGGCGAGATAGTCCAGCGCCACCTCACACTCGCTGCCGCCGTTGAGAAACATGAAGATCTGCTTGGCCGCGCCCGGGATAGGCCACTCGGGCCGGAAGGGAATGACGTACTCGTCGCCGCGCTCCAGCCCCGAGGCCATCGCGATGAACCGCCCCTTCTCCAGGCCATCCCCGAGCAGTTCCTCCATCTTCGCCTTCGGCGCACCCTTTTCAAAGAACGTCAGGTACGCCGGGAAGTTCACGTCATATTCGGCCGGGTCGCTGCGCGTCGCCTTCTCGGGCACGGGCGGCAACTGCGCCGGTGCGTCGTTGATGAGCAGCGTGTTGAACTTCGCGTTGGTCTGCAGCCTGATCTTGCCCGATTTGGGGCTGCTGTCGTCAATCGGCTCGAGGGCCACGACCGTTCGCAGCGCGTTGCCCTCGTAGCGCCTGACGCGAATGCCCTCGGGGAGGCTCAGGAGCTGCACCTTCGTCCGGTCGTGCCCGCCGCGGCACAGCGCATAGCGAATGTCGGGGTTGAGGCCCAGCAGCTTCCCCTCGGCGGCCGCCGGCCAGCCCGGCAGCGTCAGCGGCGTGGCCAACTGGTTCAGGCCCGTGAGGCGCTGGTAGAGCGGCTGGCCGTCGGGGCCGCTCATCTGCTGGACCGTCGGCGACACCGTGTAGCGATAGCGCCGCCCGTCAGCGTCCTCGTACAGGCAGGCCAGATCGCCGTCCCATCGCTCCTTGGGGAAGACGGGCGCGAGCTGTTGGTTGGCGAAGAGCTGGGCGCGGGTGCGCATGTGATAGGCCATGCCGCCGGTGGCCTGGAGGTCGCTCTTCACACCCGCGATCTGCGCCATGCCGCCCAGCGCATCCGAACACGCCGTGACCACGTGCTTGCCGAAATCGTCTTCGGCGTTGATGACCGGCACCCACGGCCGGGCCAGCGGGCCATGTATGAATGCCGACACGGGCCGCTGGTGCTCCATCCACCACACGCGCGTCGCCGCGTTACCCCACACCTGCTGGTAGCGCAGCGGCCAGCGGACGGCGAAGGCGATGGGCTCGGGCGCGTATTCGGCGGCCATGGGGACGTCCGGGTTGCGCCGCAGCAACTCGCGGAACTGCTCCGTCGCGCCCTCGGTCCCGGACTTGCCGTCAATGACCCCGTTGCCATAGTCGCCGATGGCCCCGGCGGTGTCCTCGTAGTTCGCGTCAGTGCCCGTCTCCTGGCGCCATGTCAGCATCATGTCGGTGTGGTACTTGCGCCACGCCGCCGACAGCGGGTCGAGGTACAGTAGCTGCCCGTCCTTGACGTCCGCCCACGTCGTGGGCTTCTCGGGGTAGCGGAAGACGCCGCCGTAGGCCCGCAGCAGCCCGAAGTCCCGGATCTTGTCGCGAACGAACACCGGCGAGTTGACGTTCACGCAGTAGGTGTTCACATACGCCATCGTGTGGAAGCCGTGCTTGTGGGCGAGCTTGACGCTGTCCACGTAGCCGGCGCGGGGCGTCCAGTCGGGCAGGTCGTGATCGAAGTCCGGCGCCCGCGCGTTCCAGTTGTGCAGCAGCACGGTCTCCGGGTCGAACGTCGCCGCGAGCATCCGGTAGACTTCCTCCCCGCCGGAGGTGTGGTCCACGATGACGCGGATCTTGTCAGCCCATTTCGTCGCCGCGCGAGTCTTCATCTCCGGCGCGAAGGCCTGGGCGTACCACTGCTTGTACGGCGTCATGGCGTCCACCCAGCCCCCGCCGAACACATCAAGGTGCCACGTGACGGACTGCACCTTCGTCAGTTGCTCGTAGGGGATGAGGTTCAGTCCTTCCAGGGCCGCCGAGAAGCTCTTGCCTGACCAGTTCAGGAAGCAGAAGTTGGGGCGGAAGGTCGCGTCCTGCGCCCACAGGCACAGGCTGCCCTGCTTGCCTTCGGCGGCGATGATCGGCGCTTCCCAGAACGGCGACCCGCCGAGGGTGATGAGCCCCGGCCGGTTCGTCTGGTCGTACATCACGCCCCCGAACGAGGCGACGTAGAAGCGGTGGTCGGGGTGGAGGTTCGCCACCGGCGCCTGCACGCCGTACACGCCGCCCTGGTCGCTCTGCGCCGAAGCCCTGTAAAGCAGTTGCCCGGAGGCGTCCACGGTGCATTCGACGGTCAGGCTCTCTTGCGGGAACTGCTCCTTGCCGTTGGTCAGGCCGGTCCACGTCCCGCGCATCCCGCCCTTGACGGCCGTGGCGACGAACTTCCCTTCCGCCGAGGGGAAGTGCATCGTCGGGAAGGCCTGGCCGGGGGGGAGGTCCTGGTTCATCTGCGCGTTGCCCCACGGGCAGTGCAGCGTCTCCATGGCCTTGATGTTGCCGGCCATGTGCCCCAGCCCGCGCGGCATGGACAGGTCGGCGACGCCCGCGTCGGCGTGGACCTCGCCGGTCCTGAGGTCCTTGAGGCTCACGATGGCGCCGTCAATGACGGTCGCGGCCAGGCGCGGGGTCGTGATCGTGAAGCCTCGCGGGAGGGGCTTGGCGGTCTGAGCGAGGGCGCAGGAGGCGATGAGCACGAGGACGACGGTGAGTTTGCGCAAGATGTCTGGTTCCTTTCGCAGCAGGCGTTGTGCGAGCGGACGGCTCACGGCCAACGGCACAGATCTGCCTCACCCCTGCCCCTCTCCTTCACTCCGCTTCGCTCCGTTCAGGAGAGGGGAACTC
>CAZZDO010000101.1:2976-13786 GCA_964653205.1 uncultured Armatimonadia bacterium
TCACCCCTGCCCCTCTCCTTCACTCCGCTTCGCTCCGTTCAGGAGAGGGGAACTCTATGCTCGCGTTATGGCTTCGAAGCCACGAAGGTGGCAAACGACGTCGTTCCCCTCTCCTGAAGCCCCAGCCTCATCGGGGCCGAAGGAGAGGGGCAGGGGTGAGGCAGATCCGTGCCGTTGGCGTCCCGTCCCTACAACCCCACCTCCACCACCTCATACACCCGCAGCGGCGGCAGCGCCACCGTCCCGCCCGCCCCTATCTCCACCTTCGCCGCCTCGGCCTTGTCCGGGTCGTGCACGGCGGCGCGCTTCGCCGACGCTCCCGGCGGCAGCGGCAGCCGCAGCTTCAGCCCTTCGCGCGGGTGCTCCAGCCGGGCCGTGGTCCCCAGCGGCACGTCGTAGTTCAGCACATGGAAGTACAGCGTCTTCCCGTCCGCCTTAGCGAAGGCGTTGAACCGCACATGCTGGTTGGCTTCGGGCGGGCAAAGGGCAAGGTCCTGCAAGCCAAGTTGGCCCAGGATCGCCCAGAGCTGCTTGCCGTTGGGCGGCAGCGCGCAGGAGACGTATTGCCCCTGGCCGAGCGTGTGCATCCGGCCGTCCTGTGGGAGGGAGGCGAAGGGGGAGGTCTGTGGTCGCGGTAGTTCGGCGCCCATTGTCGCGTTCTCGCCGACGATGATGGCCTTGCCGCCGGCCTTGAGGTACTGGATGAGTTGGTCGGCCGAACCCACGTCCATGTACTTCACATCAGGCAGGATGATGAGCCGGTACTGCTGCAACTCCGGGAAATGGAAGCCGGGCCAGCGGGTGTTGTAGTCGAACAGCACGTGGCATTCGCCGAGGGCGTCTGTCAACGACCGCACGCGGCTGATGTGGGGCAGGTTGCCGTACATCTTCTGGGATGGGAAGCAGGCCAACTGCACCTGCGCGTAGCTCCAGTTGCCCTCGTACAGCGGCGTCTTGCGCTCGAAGAACCCGCGGTACTGGCGCAGCACGTCGCCGAAGGTGGCGTAGTCGGGCCGAACCAGGAAGCCGCCGCCGTTGCCGTAGGCCGCGCTCTCGGCCATGCCGAGGGCCGCGGCGTCAACGTTCAAGTCCCAGTCGGGGTTGAGCGCCGGGTAGCCGCCGCGCGTGAGCAGCAGCGGCCGCTCGTTCCCGCCCGCGGCCTGAGTCAGCTTGTTCTCGAAGATGTTGTGGTTCATGTGCCGGAGCTTGATGTCCCGCACGATGCGCCGGCCGGCCATCCCCGGGTTGGTGCCGAAGTCCCCGACCGAGCGCTCGAACATGATGAAGTCCACGGGCATGTAGCCGCCCCACACATGTTCCGGGCGGCTCTCGCCGCCGTTGGGGAAGACGTAGAACGGCTGGTGCGCCTTCTCCCCGGCAGCCTTCAGAGCCATGAGGTGCTTGCTGAAGCTATCGGCCCAGAAGCGCCGGCTGTCCACCGCCGCGAGGCCTTGCTTCAGGTCGTCCGTCAGCAGGATCGGCTGCCCGGCGTAGTAGTCCTTGGGGCGGCCATGGTAGCGCGCCTTCAGCCACTCCTGGAACGCCACCTGACAGTAGCGGCAGTAACAGTGCTGCGACCCGGCGTTGTCTACGAACACCCCGTCATAGCCGACCTCGGCGCACAGCCGCGTGACCTGCTCGGACCAGTAGCGCCAGTGGGGGTTGTTCATGCAGACGGCGTAGCGGATGTTCGGCTCGTACGGCGGGTACTTGCCGTCGGTGAGGCGGTAGAAGAAGTGGGGCTTGCCGTCGGGCTCGACCTGCAGCCAGGTGATGGGGTCGTCGGCCGGGCGGGGGCCGAGCCTGAACTCGCCCGCGTATTCGCCCCAGTGGTCGTAGAACTCCCAGAAGCCCGTGCGCTTGTCGGGGTCGCCGCCGATGGTCATGGCGCAGATGTAGGGCATGACCATCGTGACCCCGCCGTCGTGCAACCGCCGCACCATGTCCGTCAATCCGGCCCGCCGCTGCTTCGTCTCCTCCAACGTCAGCCGGCGGACGCTGTCGCCTTTGCCGTACGCCTGGTTCTCGCCGCCGAGAGCCTGGATGGGCCCCCAGTTGTGGGTCATGACGACATCCTTGCCCAGGTGCAGAAGCTGCGGCCTGGCCGCAATCGTGTCGGCGACCCACTGGTCGTGGCCGAGGTGCTTGCCGCCGTAGTCGAGCACGTACGTGATGGGGGCACGCGTGAGTACCGGCGCGGCCCAAGCAGCCGACATGGCGACGCAGAGCAGGACGGCGGACAACACGCGCATGGGGGTCTCCATCGGGCAGGGAATCCCGGCGCGGTGCATTTCGCCGCGTGCGCCCGCGAGCCCTCTTCCCCACCCCGCGGCAGGTATGGCCCTGACGGCGGCGAAGTCGCTGCCCCATGAGGACACTGTTCATCGCCGCCACACTGCTCCTACCGGGGCTGGTCCTCGCCGCCCCGCCGAAAGGAACCCCGATGCCGCACGGCCTGCTCTTCAATCTGGACTGCACCGACTTCTTCTACCACCACCGCATCGCTGAGGGTGTGGACGGCGGCGCGGTACTGGACCAGTATGTGGACATCATCGCCGACGCTGGGGCCGCCGTGCTGCTCATCAACACCAACGCCCGCAAGACCAACTGCGCCAGCGCCGTGTGGGAGACGTTCTGGGACGGCTACGACCCCGCCGGGCCGGACGACCAGCCTTTCCTTGTGGCCATTCCCGCGGCCGACCGTCCCACTTACCGACCGATGATCCACTCCATGTGGGCGCTGGACGCTCAGGGCGTGGACTACCCCGCGCGCATCGCCGCCCGCTGCCGGGCGCGCGGGGTGTCGCCCTGGATCACCCTGCGCATGAACGACGTGCACTTCAACGATGATCTGAGCCACCCGTTCCACGGCAAGCTCTGGCGCGACCCGAAGTTCCATCGTGGGGGCAGCATGGGCTACTACCAGCGCGGCCTGGACTACGCCCACCCCGAGGTCCGCGACCTGTACATGAAGCTCGTCGTCGAGACGCTGGAACGCTACGACCTTGACGGGCTGGAACTGGACTTCATGCGCGAGCCATACCTGTTCCGCGAGGGAGCCGAAGCCGAGGGCGCGAAGATCCTTGAGGCGTTCGTGCGTGAGGTGCGCAAGCTGACGGAACAGGCAGCGGCGAAGCGCGGCCACCCGGTGCGGCTGGGCGTGCGCGTGCCCTCCCACATCGAGGTGGCGCAGGGCTGGGGGCTCGACGCGATCCAGTGGGCAAAGGAGGAGCTGGTGGACCTCGTCGTGCCCACGCCGCGCTGGAGCACGCTGGAGTATGACCTGCCGCTTGCGGCGTGGAAGCAGGCGCTCGCGGGGACGGGCGTGACGCTGGCCGGGGGCCTGGAGATTCTCTGCCGACCCATGCCCGGCGGCCTGGCACACAGCGTCACCCCGGAACGGGCCGTCGGCGCGGCCGCCGCCGTGCTCGCCTCCGGCGCGGATGACGTGTATCTCTTCAACTACTTCCCCAACATCGCCTGGTCGCGCCCAGACTATCTGAAGACGCTGCAGGCCATGTCGTCCCTCGACGCGCTGCGGAAGCTGCCGCGCCGCCATGTCGTCACCTGGCGCGACATCATCGGCCCACACGAGGCGTACACACCACCGCTCCCCGCGATCGGTGCGGCGCTCTCGTTCGCACTGCCGACAGGGCCGGCGGCTCCCGCAGGCGCGGCGGTCACGCTGGAGCTGCAGGTGAAGGGCGAGGCAAACACACCCGCGCCCGAGGTGCGGATCAATGATACGGCGTGTGCACTGCAGGAGAGCAAGCCGAACGATCACGGCGTGCTGTTCGTGTACACGGTGCCGGCCACGATGCTGCTCACCGTGGAGCCGAACCAGATCAGCGTAAGCGCCGGCCAGCCGGTGACGGTGGAGGGCGTGGAGATGCGGATTGTGCCGTAGTCCGTAGGAGCGCCAGCTTCCAGCTGGCAAGGCCGTTGCCGTAGGAGCGCCAGCTTCCAGCTGGCACGATTGTTGCCAACCCACCGTGCCGGCTGGAAGCCGGCGCTCCTACGGCGCACAACGCCAGCACAGGAGACACCAACATGAACGGCAAGCGCCTCAAGGAGAAACTACAGGCCGGGGAGCGCGTCTTCGGCTTCTTCGTGGTCTCGATGTCCTACCCGACCGTCGTGGAGGTGCTGCCTGACGGCGTGGACTTTGTCGTGTGTACGACCGAACACAACGCGCTTGATCTCGCGGACTTTGTGCCCCTGCAGTATGCCTTGCGGCCGAGGGGCGTCGCCTGTCTGGCGCGCGTACACAGCCACGACCCGTGGGACATTGCCCGCGTCTGTGACACCTACGATGGCGTCGTCGTGCCCTATGTCGAGGACGTGCTGCAGGTGCGGCGCATGGTCGCGGCGGCGAAGTGCCGCACGCTCAAGGGCGAGGCGCTGGAGCACTGGGTGCAGACCGGCGACTTCCCCAGCGACGCCACGCGCGACTACATTGCCGGGCGCAACGCCAACGCTGTCTTCGCGCCGATGATCGAATCGCCCCGATCCGTCGAGAACCTCGACGCCATCTGCGCCATCCCCGGCATTGACGCGGTCTTCGTCGGCCCCAACGACATGACGGTCTCGATGGGTATCCCCGAAGAGCGCGACCACCCGGACTTCATCGCGATCATGCAGCGGATCATTGACATCGCGGCCCAGCACGGGGTGGCGGCGGGCTGTCATTTCCACAAGCTGGAGCATTCGCAGCGGATGATCGCGCAGGGCGCCCGCTTCATCCCCTATGGCAGCGACCACCAGTTCATCGGCGAGGGCGTGCGGGGGATGCTGAAGGCACTGAGGGGGCAAGGGTAGAGGGTTGAGGGTCAAGGGTAACGGCAGCCAAGGTCGGCGCCATCCGAGGCTTTGAGGCGGCACGGGCTGTCGGGGCGCAGGCGGAAGTCCTCCTGCCCCGGCGTCGTGCTGACGAACAGCGGGTCGGCGCTGAAGCTGTGCTCGTCCTGCCCGGCAATCGTCTGCTGATAGTCCCAGAACGTCGCGAAGCGCAGGCCCAGCGGCATCCAGGAGATGAGCGCCGAGGTCCGCGTGTCCAGGAAGCAGTTGTGGTCGCTCTGCAGGCCCGCTGCCGCCGGCGGCCCCACGTACAGCGCCGACCCCGACCCGCCCCCGGCGAAGATGATGTTGTCCCGCAGCACCGCCCCGCTGCCGCTGACCAGATACACCCCGTGCGCGCGGGTGTGATGGATCGTGTTGTGCGTCAGGCGCGTGCCGTCGGTGTCCTGGGCGAGGACACCGTTGCGCACGCGATACAGCACGCAGTCGGCGACAGTCACCTCCGCCGTCTTCCCCAACTGGATGCCGGCCGACCACACCGCCCCGCAGTGACTCACCGTGAAGTGCTCGAGGGTGACGTTGCGCGCTGATGATACACTGATCCCCGGCCCCGCGAAGCGCCGGAGCGTCAGCCCCGCGATCCGCAGGTGCTCCCCCGTCACGGCCAGCCCGCAGCCATCTCGCATCACCCACACGGTGTGCCCTGCCAACGAGGCGCCAGCGGCGATGCGGGCGTACAGCCGCTGCCCGTCGGCGTCGAGCCAGTAGCCCTGGTAGGCCCGCGCGAGGGCGTCCAGGTCGCGACACGCCGGCACATCATCCACGCCCCACGGGCTATCGGGCAGGTCGAGCATCACCCCCGCGACGGGCCCCGCGTCCGCGGTCACATACACTCCCGCGTGCTCGACAACGGGCTGCCAGCCGCTCTTCGGCTCCGCCCGACCCTCGATGATGACCGGTCCGTCCCCCGCGGCCCTGATCGTGATGGGCTGCTCGGCGGTGCCGTGCAGATTGAGCGCGATGTTCCCCGCGTACGCGCCGGCCTTGATGAGCAGCATGTCGCCGGGCTGCAGACCCTTCGCCGCCACCGCGATGGCATCCGGCGGCCCCGGCCCAACGCTGACCGTCGCGGCCATGCCGGCCGCGGCCGCGAGCAGCAGCGTCACCATCAGCGCCGCTCTCACGGCAGCTCCTCCAGCCGGATGTCGTCGAACCACACCGTCTCGGGGCTCTTGCCGGTGTTGGACAGCAGCAGGTTGTACGGCACGTCAATCTCCGCGGCGGTGAACTCCTTCTCGAACTGCTGCCACACGTTGATCGGCCCGTCCTTCGTCCCGCCGATCCATACGCTCACCGTCGCGTTGCGCCCATCCTTCGCGTAGAGCGAATACAGCCGCAGCCCGATGTTGCCGTTGTGCCCCGTGCGGCGCATCTGGCAGCTTAGCCTGTACCGCGCGCCCGGCACGAGCTTCACGAACGTCGTCACGATGTGGTTGCGGGTGTCGGTCAGCAACGGGTCCAGCCGCAGCGATGACTTCCCCTCGGCGACGATCTGGTGGTCGCGCGGGAAGCCGGGCTTCACGTACAACTCGTGCGGGAAGCGGTAGTTCCAGTAGTCCGGCTGGTCGTCGCCCGCGGTGTCCTGCTCGAAGCCGCCGTTGAGCAGCGGGGGCTGCAGGTGCTCGAAGGCCAGTGTCTCGTCCTTGCCATACTGCAGGCGTGCCTTGAGGAACTGCAGTGTCGTCACGCTGTCGGTGCCCGCGAGGTCGAAGAACAGGTCCCCGCTGCCGCCGGTCGGGAGCGTGAAGGGTTGCGTCGCGGGGCTGGACGTCACGCCCTTGGGCGTGACCAGCTCGCAGTTCCCGCTGACCGCGCGCGTGCTGGAGTTGCTCATCTCCACCCGCACCCGGTCTCCGCGAACATACCAGATCTCGGCCTGCACGGGCCGGCACACGCCCATCGGCTTGCAGCGCTTGGTCACGCGGCTGCCGTCCTTGACGACCGCGTAGATGTCGTGCACGTCGTACGTCTCGTTCGGGGCGACGGTGAACGGCACGTCCACCTCGGCGCTCTCGCCCGGAGCCACCTTGACCGGCCGCGCCTCGCTCTTCCACCCGGCCGGAAGCTGCAGCGACACCTGCCCGGCCAGTTCCTTCGCCTCCAGGTTCGTGACCGTCACGTGCGCCGCGCCGCTCTCGCCCGGCACGGTCGGCTTCACGTCGGCGAGGCTGATGATCGGCTCGCAGCGCTCGACGAGGAGGCACGCCGACAGGTCTGCTTCAGGCAGCGTGAATTGCACCTGCTGCCCCACCTTCGTCAGCTCCAGCTTCCGCCACCCGCCCGCTTCATCACACGCCCAGGCGGCCGTGGGCGCAATGAATTGCGCCGCTACCTGCGGGCATGCCAGCGACACGCGGACCTGCGCCGACTGGCTCGGGTTGTACGCCATGACCAGCGCCGCGCGGTTGCCCTGGTCATTGCGGCCGTAGACTTTGGCCGTGACCGACGGGTCTGACACCTCCAGGCCCGTGTTGTCCACGAACCGCGCGCGTGACTGGAACTGGTGGCAGCGCTCGCGGAAGGTGAGGTTGCGCCGGAAGGCCGCCGGGTCGCGCTCGAAGTTCGTGTCCAGCCCCGAGATCATCAGCCCGTACACGCTGGCATAGGCCAGCCCGTCATCCGGCCAGCCCTTGATCGAGGACAGCGCCGGCATGATCCACCCGATGTTCCACGGGCAGGTGTAGCGGTACACCTGCGGGGCGTTCTCGGGGTAGAACAGCCCCGTGTCCAGGCGCATGTGATAGACGTCGCCCATGCCCTCGCCCAGGAACACCGCCCCCGGCCGCGTCTGCCGCGCCTGCGCCTGCAGCTTCGTCAGCCAGTCCAGGAACGCCCACGTCCAGTCGCCGTAGGTCGTGTGGCCGTGGGTGAGGCTCCGGCAGTCCTGCGTGCCGATGTCGTCCAGCCCTGCCCCGTCCAGATACATCCCATCATTGCCGTACTGCTTGAGGTACTTGTCATAGATGAGGTGGTGCTCGTACTCCTGCCAGCGCGTCGCCGCAAAGCACACGCTGGCCTCGCTGTAGGTCCCGTCGGCGGTGCGCAGCCGTCCGTCGCCCAGCCGCAGCCCGACTTCCGGGTAGAACCCCACCGGCGGCACTTCATCGGGCGGGTACATGCTGATCGGCACACACCCGACGCGCTGCTCCGCCTGGTTGAACAATGGGTTGATGCTGCGCGGGAGGTTGTACGAGATGAAGCGATGGCCCATCTCGTGCTGCTTCTGGATGCCGCCGGCGTACTCTTCCTCGCTGCCCAGCAGGCGGTGCAGCACGGGCGTGCTCCAGTACGCCTCGCAACTGGCGTTCTGACACCATGCGGCGACGAGGGGGAACATCGTGTCCTTCATGTCGCCCTGCCGCCCGCCGCGCGGCCGCCCCTTCGAGAGCTTGGCGAAATCCCCCAGGTGGATCATGTGGATGTTGTTGATGCCCAGGCTGTCGCGGAACCAATCCGGCACGTGCTTGGCCGGGCTCATCCACGGCTCGGCCCAGGCGCGGTACTGATCGGCCCCCCAGTGCCAGTCGCCCTCGTGGACGCCGGCGACGACCTCGGGCAACTTCTCGTTCGTCGTGCCCCGCGCGATGCGCCAGCGCTTGTCGAAGCCGATGTTGACGTAGGTACCCGGGGTCTTCGCGTACCGATAAGAGGCATCGCGGTCGGGAGGCGGGGTGCCCACGGCCTGATCCTGCGCCGGGCGGTCGCCGACGCCGTTCGAGAAGGTCAACTCCGTCACGCGATAGCGCTTGTCTTCGCACGCGAGGTACATCCCCCCGCCCGCCTCGTCCCACAGGTCCATCCAGCACATCGTGGCCATGCCGGGGTAGCCGAGGGGGCGGTCAGTGTAGATCTGCCGGGGGTATTCCAGCGCGGCGGGGTGCTTCACAATCGAGCCAGTCGTAATGGGCGTGAGGAGGAAGTCGTCCGTGCAGTCGCCGCCAATGCGCAACCCCTTCGGCGACAGCAAGCGCACCTGCGCGATGTCGTATGGCGACTGGTTCGTCGCCGTCATCCCGAAGCGCGCCAGCCGCCCTTCCAGCTTCACCTGCACTTCGACGAGCAGCCCCCCGCCTAGCAGCGAGTACGCCAGCCGCAACTCGTCCTTCCCCTGCGTCACCTTCTGCAACTGCGCCTGCCCGAAGCCGATCTCGACGGTCGTGCTGAACTCCGGCCGGACGCCCACGAACGAGAACAGCGGCGTCTCGACCTCCGGCGCGAGATACTCTGCTTGCGTCTGCAGGTTGCGCACGCCGATCAGCGCGCCGTTGTCGCCCGCGAAACGTAACTGCACGTTGCGGTTCGCCAGCACAATCGGGGGGATCGTCTTCGCGACATACTCGACCTTCAGCCCCTGGACATACGGCGAGCCCCCGTCCGCCCCGGCCTGCAGCTTCACCCGCAGGGACAGAGGCCTGTCGCCCAGCTTCGTCACGTCGCCATTGGCGGGGACAGGCTGCCAACTCACCGCCGAATCGGTTGTTGCCTCCAACTGCACGCTCCCGGCCTGCGAGGCGTTGTCGAAGCTGACCTTCTGCCACCGCACGAGCGTGCGCGGGCGGAGTTGCTCCGTGACGGCCTCCCCGCTCTGCGGCCCGGTCGGTGTCGAGGTCGGCGGTCCGAGCCCCTCAGGCACGAAGGCCGGGTTGCGGCTGAGCAGCACCCGGTCCAGCTTCGTCCCGCCGCACCAGCCGAAGGGCGCGAAGCTCCAGACATGCTCCCCCGCCGCCAACTCATACGTCGGCCCCTTGACCCACAGCCACTGATCCAGCACCTCGCCCAGGCTGTCCGTGTGCGCTTGCGTCGGCCCGCCGTCCATGCTCTCGGTGTGGTTCCAGTTGCCCTTCAGCGGGAAGGACGCACGGTACCAGGCCGTGTACGTCCCGGCGTCGGTGAGCTTAAGGCGGAAGTCCGCCTGGTCCACGAAGGCGAGGTACAGGCCGCCCGAGGCCCCCGCGTCGCGCCCCATCACGCCCTTGTTGGGCGTGAAGCGGATCAACGAAGCCTGTTCGGCCTCGAGGCAGAGCGGCTGCCCGGCCTGTTGCACGGCCGATCCAACCAGGCGCAGGGCCCCGTTGCTCTGGTCGAGGCCCTGGGCGTTGGCAATCAACGGCGAGGCCGTGCGTGTGGTGACTTCCTGGGCGAAGACGAAGCCGCAGAGAGCCGGAAGGAAGAGGGCAGCAAGCGCGGTTCTAGGCATCATGGCTCACCGGGGTATGAATGTGTGTTGTGTGCGGCCGTTTGGTTGCTGAGTCGCGCCTCCGGCGCGCGACTGGCCCGAACGCCTGCCCACGCCCACCGGCCCCTACAGCCCCCACTTCGCGGTCAGGTAAGCGCGAATGCAGTCCTGCTCCGGTACACTCAGCACGCGGCTGTAGACGAGCACCTCGGCGATGTCACCGGCAAAGAACGTCTGCGGGTTGGGCGAGAAGCAGCCAACTCGCACGAACCTGGCCCAGGCCTTCGGGAAGACCGCGCTGATGACGCGCGGCCCGCCGATCTCCATGCCCGGTACCGTCAGGGCGATGCCGACCTGGTAGTCGTAGCCCTTGCCGTCGCTCGCGGTGATGATGCGCGGGTCGTGGTTCACTTCCGATCCGGCCACCGGGTTGCTGATGACGGCCAGCGCCGTGGCCGCGACTTGCTGGTCTGACAGATCCGGCAACTCCAGCCGCGTCAAGCGCTTCTCATCGAAGCGCAGCGCGGGCTTGCCCCGCATCCCGTCAGCCACCAGCAGCGGCTGGAAGCGCGGGTCGGCCTGCTTGCCGTCCCGGCCTTTGCTGCTTTGGTCCTGCCACAGGGAGACCCTCCCCTCCGCGTCCGCGACCACCGAACCGACGGCCTGGGCGTCCAGGTGGACCTCCAGCTTGTCGGTCGGTAGCCCGGCGGCCAGCATCTCGCGCGGGAAGACCAGTAGGCCGCCGCGGCCCACCTGGTAAGTCGCCCCGCCGGTGCC
>CAZZDO010000102.1:0-13749 GCA_964653205.1 uncultured Armatimonadia bacterium
ATGGCCGAGTTCAAGATGAACATGCTCACCTTCTACACCGAGCACGTCTTCAAGCTCCACAAGCACCCGGACATCGCGCCCGACGACGGCATCACCCCCGAGCAGATCGCCGAGCTGTCCGAGTACGCCAGGCAGTACCACGTGGAACTGGTGGGCAACTTCCAGAGCTTCGGACACTTCTACAACATCCTCAAGCTGCCGCAGTATGCCCACTTGCGCGAGACGTCGGGCATCATCTGCCCGGTCAAGGAGGAGAGCTACCAGTTCCTCGACGAGGTCTACAGCGAGATCGCGCCCGCCTACAACTCCCCACTCTTCAACGTCAACTGCGACGAGACCCAGGGACTGGGCACCGGGCCGAGCAAGGAACTGGCCGACAAGGTCGGTGTCGGCATGGTCTACGTCAAGCACATGATCCGCATCCATGACCTCCTGAAGGACAAGTACCACAAGCGCATGATGATGTGGGGCGACATCGCCCTGCAGCACCCGGACATCGTGCAGAACTTGCCGAAAGACACGATCCTGCTCTCGTGGGGTTACGGGGCCGCGCCCAACTACGACCGCGCCATCGAGCCCTTCACGAAGGCCGGTTTCGAGTTCATGGTCTGCCCCGGCGTCTCGTGCTGGTCGCAGATCTTCCCGCAGTATGAGAACGCCCTCGTCAACATCCAGAACTACACGCGCGACGGGGCGAAGTTCGGCGCCCTTGGCGCGCTCAACACGACGTGGGACGACGACGGCGAGAACCTGTTCACCTGGAACTTCTACGGGACCAACTGGGGCGCGGCGTGCGCGTGGAAGCCGGCCGACACGAAGCGTGAGGACTTCGACGCCGCCTACGCCCAGGTCAGCTACGGCACACCGGATGACAAGCTGACCCGGGCCATCACGCTGCTGGCCGGGTGCGCGAAGAACCCGCTCACCGACCACAACATGGACCGCGCCTTCTGGGTCCGGCCCTTCGGCGCGCTGGCCACGACCTTCGAGGCCGTGTCCAAGCAAGCCGACGCCCTGTGCGCGACGACCGACCAGGCCATCAAGCTCCTGCAGGAGACCAGGGCGGAGGCCTCGCTGGACGCGGGCGACATGGACTTTCTGATCTTCGCCGCGCGCCGCCTGCAGTTCATCGGCCGCAGCCGCCAGCTCTGGATGAAGGCCTGCGCCACGACCACCGACGCTCTGCTGGCCTTCCCCGATACCAAGCCGATGACCACGGCGCTCAACCAGGCCCAGGCCGCCACCGACGAGATGGTCAAGACCGTCACCGACCTGCGGACCGAATACGAGCGGCTGTGGCTGCTGGAGAACCGCCCCTGGTGGCTGGACCGCATGTCGGGCAAGTACGAGGCGCTCATCAAGGACGCCACGGCGCAGTCCCTGAAGATCGCCGCGGCCCGGGCCGGACTGGTTGCAGGCAAGATGCCGGACGTGACGGCCCTGGGCCTCAAGGTGCTGGAGACGGGCCGCCGCGACACCCGCGCCCTGCCGACGACCGAGCCGATTCTCCCCGCCGACGCGAAGTGGTGGCACGACCAGTGGGCCCATCGCCTGCCGGTCAAGCTGCAGTTCGCCGGTAAGGCCGTGACGGACTATCCCGTCGAGGTCGCCATCAATTTCGGCGACGTGAAGCCCGACCCGACCTCTCTGCGCGCCGTGGAATACAAGGCCGACGGAACGATGGCCGCCGGGCCGGCGCAGCTCATCGCGCAGCCCGACGGCAAGACCACCGTTGCCTTCATCGCCCCGGGCGAGAGCGCCGCGAAGTCCACCCGCACCTTTGCGATCTACTACGACACCACCGCGAAGCCGCCCGTCGAAGGGACGGCGCTGACGGCCAAGCTCGAGGGCGGTTGGGCCACGGTTGACAGCGGCCCGGCGCGGATGGTCGTCGGCGCACAGGGCGGCCATGTCTTCGAGTGGTTCGTCAAGGCGCTGGACAACCTGGAAATCACCGAACCGGGGCGCGGGGGTTGGACCGGGTTCTGCGACGGTGGCAATGTGGACCGCGACGCGCAGTTTGACCTGACGCTGGAGGCCGCCGGGCCGGTGCTGGCGCGCGTGAAGGGCGCGGCCAAGAACGGCGCCAGCGAGCGCACCCTCACCTTCTACGCCGGCCAGCCGATCGTGGAGGTCATGCTGGCCCAGCCGGTCGGCTTCTACTGGGACTACGACAACCAGACGAACTTCGCCGCCGACAAGGGCAACCCCGGCACGGCCCTCTTCGCCGACGGGTACAAGCAGCCCGTGTGCCGGTCAGACGAGACGGTGCACGTCGTGCGTGGCAACGTCACCTGGTGCGCCAAGACGCGGGCGGACGGTCTGACCCTCGCCAACATCACGCCGGAAGTGGCCGCGAACCACATGACCGGCCCCGGCGGCGGCTGGGGTGGCGTGGGCATCGAGGGCAGCGCCCCGGTGTCGCACTTCGTGACCTTCGCCGACAAGATCACGGGCGACCCGGCCGCGGTACTCAACCGCGTCCAGCAGACGATGGACCTGCGCAACCAGCCACAGATGTGGATCGGCAAGGCCGAGAAGCGCTGATGGTCGGTTGGCGGGGGATGAAGCTCAGCGCTGTGCCATCGCCACGTCTCGGCCTCAGATCCTCGGCAGCAACTCCCCCGCGTGCAGCTGCAGCCGTGCCGCGATGACCGCCACTGTCGCCAGCGCCAGCAGCCCGACCACGAACAGGTCCGCCGCCCCAGAACGGTACGCCTTCAGGTGTGTGTGCTGCCGCTGAGCCGATACGCCCCGGGCCTCCAGCGCCCGCGTCAAGTCGTCCGCGCTGCGCAACCCCCGCGCCACGACAGGCACCATGAGCGGTACGTAGCGGCGCAGGCGCGTGATCGGCCCCCCGCGGTCCAGCTCCAGGCCGCGCGACCGCTGCGCGTCCGCCGCCGCCATGGCCGACCGCGTGAAACTCGGCACCAGCCGGAAGGCCAGCGTGAAGGCCAGCAGCGTCATCTCCGGCAAGCGCAACAGCCGCATCGCGTAGGCCGTGTCCTCGACGGTCGTCGTGGACAGGAACAGCATCCCCGACAGGATCAGGAACGCCAGCCGCAGCCCCACCGCGAGGCCGTACTGCAGCGACGTGAGCGACGCCGCCAGCGGCCCCCAGTGCCACGTGGGCTCGACATCGCGCAGGAAGAGAGTCCACAGGAGCACGCTCAGCGCGAAGAAGAGCACAACGAACCAGAGGCTGCGCCGCAGGTTGTCGAGCACCCGCCCGACCGCGAACAAGATCACGATGAGCACCACATACGGCGCCACCCAGCGGGGGTCGTTGAACGCAAACGCCGCCACAAACAGCAGGAGCAGCCCAACGAGCTTCGTCATCGGGTGCAGCCGATGGATGACACTGCCGCGGTCCTGATAGAGCCAGCTTGATCTCATGTCATCCTCTCCGCGTAGGTGCGCCGGTCCTCCGGCGCACACCGGGTGCGGCCATGCCCGCCGGGGACGGGCGGGCCTACGCGCTACTTCGTCAACGCCTCCGCCGCCTCGTCCACCGACAACAACACTTGCCCGAACGCCGCCCGACTGAAGCGGATGATCTCGGGCGGGACCTGGTGCGCCTGTTCGAGCAACACATCATCACCGTAGAGTTCGCGCGGCGCGCCGTCGGCCAGCACGCGCCCGCCCTCGCCCATGAGCACCAGCCGCCGCGCGTACGCCGCCGCCGCCCACGCCGCGTGCGTGATCATGATGACCGTGTGCCCCTGCTCGTTGAGCTGCCGGAGGCGCTCCATCATGCGCACTTGTTCCACGCCGTCCAAGCCCGTTGTTGGCTCGTCAAAGACGATGACGTCGGGCCGCACCGCCAGCACCGCCGCCAGCGCGACCTGCTGCCGCTCCCCGCGCGTGAGCGTGAACGGATCGGCCTCGGCTGACTCCGTCAATCCCATCCACTGCAGCGCCTCAGCGGTGCGTTTCTGTACCTCCGCTTCCGGCACGCCCAGGTTGCGCACGCCGAAGGCGACCTCCTCCTCCACGCGCTGGCAGAAGATCCCATCATCGGGGTCCTGGAACAGGTAGCCCACCGTTCGGGCCAGCTGCGCGGGCGTCGTCTTGGTCGTGTCCTGCCCGGCCACGAGCACCCGCCCGGCCGACGGCTTGAGCAGCCCGTTCAGATGCCGCGCCAGCGTCGTCTTCCCCGCGCCGTTGGGCCCGAGCAGGGCAACGAACTCTCCCCGCCGGATCGTCAGATCCACTCCGCCCAGCGCCTCGGTGCCGTCATAGCTATGCCGCAAGCCCTCGATCTGGATGATGGTCTCGTCCGCGTGGGTGGGTTCGTCCTCGAACCCACGGCTGGCGGGTTCGGGGACGAACCCGCCTACGCGCTCGCCTATCTGCCACCCCTCCGCCCGCGCCGCCGCCACGGCCTCCTCCACCGTCAGTGGGCGCGCGTCGCTGCCCATCCGCGCGAACAGGTCCGGCAGGGCCAGAGGCCGCAAGCCCAACTCGCGGCAGCGCTCGGGGGCGCGCAGCACCTCGGCCGCCTCGCCGCACGCGCGCAGCGCCCCCTCCCCCAGGACCGCCATCGTCTCCGCCTCGTCTGGCGACGCCGGCGGCCACAGATCGTTCTCCACGATCACGATGGCCTTGCCTGCGGCCCGCAGCCCCCGCAGGATGCCCATGAGTTCCTGCCGCCCCTGCGGGTCCAGGTCCGTCGTCGGCTCGTCGAGCACGATGACATCGGGCTGGGCCGCCAGCAGCGCCGCCAGCGCCAGCCGCTGCTGCTGTCCCCCCGACAGCGTCGCCGGGTCGCGGTCCTGAAGGTCCGCGAGGTCCATCGCCGCCAGCGCCTCATCCACGCGCGGGAGCATTTCCTCGCGCGGGAGCCCGCGCTGTTCGAGCGCGAACGCCACCTCCGCGCGCACGTCCGTGCAGAAAAGCTGGCTCTCGAAGTGCTGGAAGAGCACGCCCAGGCGCAGGGCGAGGTCGTGGACGGGCGTGTCGGCGGTGTCCATCCCGCACACGGTGACACGCCCGCTGAGTTCGCCGTCCTGCAGTTGCGGAATGACGCCACAGAGCGCCAGGCACAGCGTGGATTTCCCTGCGCCGGTCGGGCCGACGATGGTCAGCCACTGCCCGGGCGCGATGCTCAGCGACACGTCACTGAGCGCCGCCGTATCCCACGAGGGATAGCGGAAGGAGAGGCCCTCGACGGTGACAGGGAGGGGCCGAATACCGGCAGCCCCATCGCCGGTATCCGGCCCCTGGGCCGGATATGCCTCCGGCCTGCGGCCTCCGGCATATTCGGCCCCTCCGGCGCGCAGCCTCGGCGGCCTTGCCAGCAACGCCGCCCCGATGACGATCAGCAGCGCGCACACCCCGGCCGCGTTGCGCACCGAGCCCAGCACCAGCATCCACGAAGGCGGCTGGCCGTTGGCGCCCAGCCGGAAGACGATCGCCGCGATGGCCACGCCGAGCACGCTGCCCCCGATGGCGAGCACGGCCCCCAGCGGCGCGAGCGGCCCGGGCGCCAGGTCGCCGTCGCTCATGTTCTGCGAGGCCAACAGCCCCCACCGCCGCGACCGCACATACAGCAGCGGCAACAGTGCCCCGCCGATGACGACCGCCGGGAGCGTGTTGTTCAGGCTGATGATCGTGCCCAGCACATGGTACGGCGCCATGCCCAGCACATCCACGCCCCAGGCAATCACGACCGCACAGGCGCAGGCGCCAATGATGGTGACAAACACGAACAGGGGCAGTTGGCGCAGGCCGCCGGTGGCGTCCGCGTAGGCGGGTTCGTCCTCGAACCCGCCTCCCGCGACGCGGGTTCGAGGACGAACCCGCCCACGCGACAACGTCACCCACAGTCGCCACGGCACATACGCGAACAGGAAGTTGCCGATCAGCCCGAAAAGGCTGCCGGGGGTGAGGGTGCCGAAGAAGTCGCCGATGAGGTTGCCGAAGGCCGAGCCCCAGGCCGCCGCCGGCCCGAACAGCAGCCCCAGGATCACCGGCAGCGCCGACGCGGGCCGCACCTCGGTCAGCCCGGGGATGAGCACAATGGCCTTGAAGGGGATGAGCAGCGCGGCGTACAATGCGGCGCACAGCGCGGTCAGCACGACCATGCGGGTGCTGCGCCACATCTCAAGGGCATCGCGCATCGAGGGTCCTCCACCGACCGAATGACGACGGCGCACACTTCCTCGCCGGGATTCCTTCTCCTGCCCGGCAGGGCACGGCGACCTGCGGTGCGAACTGCCACTCATCTTGCCGCCGAAAGTGTCTGATGAACCACCCGTTGCGCCAGCCCGGCTCCGTCCTCTTCCACGGCACGTGGCAAGAAGGCAGTGACGACCTCCTGCTCCACGACCCACTGCGGACCATCAGCGGCCACGACCCCGCCGCCCTGCCCGCCGCCCTGGGTGAAGTCGAGCGCGAGTTGGCCGCCGGGCACATCGTCGCCGGGTTCATGTGCTACGAAGCCGGCCGCGCGTTCGGCCTGCAGACCCACGACCCGTGGGACCTCACGCCGCTGTACTGGTTTGCCGTCTATGGTACGCGTAGGTGCGCCGGTCCTCCGGCGCACATGTGCCCGCCGGAGGACCGGCGGGCCTACGCGGTACCGGAGATGACACTCAACGTCACTCGCGACGAGTACGTCGCCGCCATCGCCCGCATCAAGGACTACATCGCCGCCGGCGACACCTACCAGGTCAACTACACCTGCCACGCCCGCTTCGCCGCCGACCTCGACCCGCTCGACTACTTCCTCGCCATGGTGGCATCCCACCCGGTGCCCTACGCGGCCTACCTCGATATCGGCGAGGCGCAGATCATCAGCATCTCCCCGGAACTCCTCCTCGAGAAGCGCGACGCCACGCTGAAGACCAAGCCCATGAAGGGCACGCGCAAGCGTGGCCGCACCGCGGCGGAGGACGAGGCGCTGCGGGCGGAGCTAATGACCTCACTCAAGGACCGCGCTGAGAACCTGATGATCGTGGACATGATGCGCAACGACCTCGGGCGCATCTGCGAAGTCGGCTCCGTCGCGGTCCCCACGCTCTTCGAGGCCGAGAAGTACCGCAGCGTCTGGCAGATGACGACGACGGTCACGGGGCGCCTGCGGGAGGAGGTTGGGCTGGCCGGCGTCATCGCCGCGACCCTCCCCGGCTCCTCCGTCACCGGCGCGCCGAAGAAGCGCACGATGGAGATCATCCACGAGTTGGAGCGCGAGCCGCGCGGCGTGTATTGCGGGGCCGTCGCCCTCTTCCTGCCCGACGGCTCCTTCACGCTCAACCTCCCCATCCGCACCCTCGTCCACCGGGACGGTCAGTACGACCTCGGCATCGGTTCGGGGATCGTGTGGGACTCCGACCCGCTGGGCGAATATGACGAGACCATCCTGAAGTCGCAGTTCGCGCGCCGCCTCTCGCCGGAGCTGCGGCTGTTCGAGACGCTGCTCGTAGCGGCGCGATTCATCGCGCCCGGGGGCGCCATGAGTGACGCCGCTGCAGGTGATCTACCCGAGGGCGCGATCAATCGCGCCGCTACGGTCGCCTACGAAGCCGAGCACCTCGCCCGCCTCGCCCAATCGGCCGCCTACTGGAACATCCGCTTCGACGCCGCCCAGGCCCGCGCGGCGCTCCACGCCTGGGTCGAGTCCCATGCCGGCGACGCCCCCTCCATCGTCCGCATGGAGCTGGACCAGCAGGGCGCCCTCCACTTCACCGGCCGCCCCCTCCCGCCGCTGCCCGCGCCCCCGGTCCGCGTCCTCATCTCCGACGCACGCACCGACTCCGCCGACCGCCTCCTCTATCACAAGACCAGCCAGCGCGCCCTCTACGACTCCGAGCGCGAGCGCGCCATCGGCGGTGGCTTCTTCGAGGTGCTCTTCCGCAACGAAGCGGGGAACCTTACCGAGGGCGGAATCTCCAATCTCCTGGTGAAGCTCGCCGGCCGGTGGCTGACGCCGCCGCTGATGGACGGCCTGCTGCCGGGCATCTGGCGCGCGGACTCCATGGCGCAGCACGGGGCCATCGAAGAGCACCTCACCCCGGAGATGCTTGAAGAGGCCGAAGAGATCGTCATTGGCAATTCAGTGCGGGGAGCGATCACCGTGGACGAGGTGGTGCTGGATGGACGGAGGATCTATCCTGTCGGTTAGCGGCGGCAGACTGCTGAGCTTAAGAGGATGTGGAGGATAGAGGCGAGGATGTAGAGGATAGAGCTTGTCGTTGCTCCTCCCATCCGTCCATCCTCTCCATCCTTGCCTTCATCCTCTCCATCCTCTTAGGCTCACCCAAAGGACCCCACCATGTGTCGCCGTCACCACCTCCCCTTCGCCCTCGCACTCCTCTCCCTCGGAGGCGCCACCGTGCATGCCGCCAACCTTGCCTCCTTCCCCGGCGTCGTCGCCGTGGCCGAGAGTCAGCACCGCGACCGCTGGGGCGTGGACGGCTCGCACCCGTGGCTGGCCTGCGACGGGCACGACAACACCTCGTGGCTGTCGGACAACTGGGAATACAGCCACACCCTCGCGCTGGTCTTCCCGCGGCAAGTGACGGCGCAGCAAGTCGTCGTCCACTGGGGCGGCGGCAAGCCCCCGCTCAGCCTCCTCGTTCGCGCCTGGCAGGGCGGCAAGTGGACCGACCTCAAGACGGTCACGCCCCCCGACGACGCGCCGGCCGTCACGATTGATCTTGAGCCCGTCGCCGTCTCAGCGATTGCCGTCACGCAACCCGCCGGACAGGCCCACCCCGGCGCCGACCGCCGCTTGCGTGTCGGCGAACTGCAGGTGATGGGTGAGCCCGTCGAGCCGCCCGCGACCGTGGACGTGGCCGCGCTCAGGACAGCCATCGCCGCCAACCTCGCCGCCGCCCGCCAGGCCGAGGCCGACGCCCGCGTCGCCCCGCAGCTTGCCGTCGTGATGGCCAAGCCCAAGACCGCCGGCTTCATGGCGACGATCAACCGCGAGGACCTCGCGCGCGGCCGGCAGAACCTCGCGACCCGCCCGTGGGCCCGGCGCGTGGCCGAGGCCGTCGTCCGCGACGCCGACTGGTGGGTCGGCCAGAGCGACGAGTACATCTACAACCTCATCCCCGCGGGCAACCCCCGCGCCATCTGCCCGCAGTTCGAGAAGGGCTGCCCGATCCACGGCGGCGCGCGCGGCAGCTTCACGGCGACCGTCGAGAAGCCCAACGTGTGGAAGTGCAACAAGGGCGGCGAGGAGTGGGGCGACGGCCTGGTCGTCAAGAACCCGAAGACGGGGGAAGAGGTCACGATCCACGACGACGGCAGCGGCTGGCTCGCGCCCGAGGGCTTCCTGCACCCCGGCCGGCGCTACTACTTCACGGCCGCCTACCGCTACTTCCTGATCGGCAAGCTCTTCAGCGGCCCCTACGAAGGCGACGGCGGCTCGGCCTATCGCGGCGGCACGCCGGTCACGCAACTGGCCCTCGCCTACGCCTTCACCGGCGACGCGAAGTACGCCCACAAGTGCGCCGTCATGCTGGGTCGCCTCGCCGAAGTCTACCGCTTCTACGACGGCGGCGTGGAGGGTCCGTCGCAGCGCCAGGACGGCTACATCGGCAACACCTTCGAGCGCTTCCTCGTCCAGAACCTCATCCAGGCCTGCGACCTGATCTGGGATGAGGTGGGCAAAGACGAGGCGCTCGCGAAGTTCTTCGCCGCCAAAGGCAACGCCGACTACAACGGCGACGGCCAGGCCACCGGCGCCGACCTTACCCACAACCTGCAGCGCAACCTGTTGGGCTACATCTACGAGTACCTCCACCGCTGCATGCCGTACTTCGACGGCGACTTCCTGATGTACGAGATGACGGCACTCTCGGCGCTGGCGGCAACGCTGGGCAACGAAGAGATCACCCGCGAAGTGCTCGAGAGCGATGTCGGCCTGAGGGTGCTGCTCACCGACTCCTGGTTCCGCGACGGCAAGTTCATCTACGACAGCACCGGCTACAACCTCGGCAACGCCCAGACGCCGCTGCAGATCGCCGAATGGCTCTACGGCGTGCCCTACCGGGGCAAGCCCCTGGACCTGTATAACGACCCCGACTACCGCATGAGCATGTTGTTCGACTTCATCCGTCACGTGGACTGCGACGGGCGCGTGCCGCAGATCGGCGACGTGGGCGGGTCGCGCTCACGCAACCTCCGCGACCGCCCCGCCTATAGCAGCACCGACGAGCGCGCGCTGCTACGCCTGCCGTCCGAGCGCGAGTACTACCTCAACAAGCTGCTCGCCGCCGGCGGCGGCGACATCGAGGCCTTGCGCGAAAGCGGCGCGGACGCGTGGCTGGTCTTCCACGCCGGCCCGCCCCTCCCGGCGGCGCCCGCCGACACAGCCCACGCGGAAGTGCCGCGGTCGCACCTCTTCGATGACGGCGGCATCGCCATCCTCCGCGCCGGGAGCAAGACCGCCACGCGCCTGCACGTCCCCATGACCTTCAGCAAGGGCCAGTACGCCCACGGCCACCCGGACAAGCTCGCCATCAACATCTTCCGCTACGGCTGGGACCTCAGCGCCGACCTGGGCTACCCGACCACGTGGACCGGCGCCAAGAACGGTGGCTGGGAGACCAACACCGCCAGCCATTGCACCGTGATGGTGGACGAACGCGGCCAGCAGGGCTACGTGATCGGCAACCTGCACTTCTTCGCCACCGAGCCGCTCTGCGATGTCGTCGAGGCCTCGGCCGAAAAGGCCTACCCGCAGTGCAGCCTCTACCGCCGCACCGTCGGTGTCGTCCGCGACGAGCAGGGCGAGCCGCTGTACGTCGTGGACTTCTTCCGCGTCGCGGGCGGCAAGACCCGCGACTACCACTTCCATTCGCTGGGCAAGCCGGAGGATCTGACGATATCGGTAGAGCGGGCGTCCTCGCCCGCGGCGGGCGAGGACGCCCGCTCTACCCCGCCTTTGCAGTGGACCAAACAGGACAAGGGCTCCCTCGCCGGCGAGGATGTCGCGCCGATGAGCAAGCCCGGCCATGGCTGGCTGTGGGACGTGCAGCGCGCCAGCGGCGCCGGGCCGATCGCCGCGACGTGGAGCCCCTCGGGCGGCACGTCCCAGGGCGACCGCTACCTGCTCACGAAACAGGCCTTCCGCAACTGCACCGTCGAGTTCAGGATCACCCGCACGGGCCAGGCCGGCGGCCCGCGCGAACGCTGCATCTTCGTCTTCGCCACCGACCCGAAGCACGTCAACGACCGCCGGGTCATCATGATGCCCGCCGACAGCTTCCCGGTCGGGAAGGCCGTGCCTGTGAAGGTCGTCGTGCAGGGCGGGCAAGCGAAGATGACGATCAACGGCGACGCCTCGGGCCATGTGGACGTCACCGGCTCGCCGGCCGAGGATGGCTCGGTCGGCCTGCTGCACTACTACAACTACGCCTGGGACTATAGCGACTTCACCATCACGCCCGAGGGTGGCCAGCCCATCAAGGTGGACTTCACCGTCCCGCTCGACGACGACTTCTGGGCGCGCAACGATGGCACCTATGCCACGGCCAACGGTGTGCTGCAGGCGCGCGACAGCGAACCCGTCCGTCTCGTCATGCACACCCCGGGCGCGCCGGGCCGGGAGCTGATCCGCGCTGTCGCCGAGGGCTACGGCGTGCAGGGCCAGGCGCCGCTCGAGGGTCATGTGATCCTCCGCGACCGCCCCGCCGACCCGCAGGCCATCAGCACCTTCGCCGCCGTCTTCGAGGCCACGAGCCGCCCGCCCGTCGTGCGCAGCGTCTCCGAAATGCCGGCCACCGCACCCGACGCGAAGCCCGGCGAAGTCACCGCGCTGCTGGTCGAGACTGAGACGTCGAGCGGGCAATTCCGCCGCGATGTCATCATCAGCAGCGTGAACCCCGACGAGACCGCGGAACGCCGCGTCGCTCTCGGCAACGCCACGATCATCTTCAAGGGCCGCTTCGCGGTCTTGCGTTCCGTCGGCGATCGCTTCACGTCCGGCATGATGGTCGGCGGCGGCGCCCTCACCGCCGAGGGTTGCAGCCTGAAGCTGGCCGGCACCTACCGCGGCCAGATCACGGCAGCCAATGCCGAGCAGTCGGCTATCGCCGTCAAGGCCGCCCCGGGCAGCCCGAGTCTCGACGCGAAGATGGTTGGCCGCAAGCTCCTGGTGCGCAACCCTTCATACGGCTACACTTCGGTCTATACCGTCCAGAAGGTCGAGGCCCTCCCGGGCGGCGCGTATCGCCTCACCCTCAACATGCCGCTCCTCGTCGCCCGCGGCGTCATCCGGAGCGTGGACACCGCGACGGCCAGCTTCGCCAGCCAGACGCCGCTCATGAAGCTGCGCGTGAACAAGGGCCTCTTCGACGGCAAGCCGGTGCGCCCGGCCCCGGCGGCAAAGGAATGGCGACTGAAATCCGCCACGGAGCAGGCCTTCGTGCTCCAAGACGCGAAGGGACTCCCGAGCTTCCCGGCCGGCGGCAGCTACGTCGTCTGCGACATCGGCGTCGGGGACGAGGTGGAGGTTGTCCTGTCGGGGACATGGGCTGCGAAGTAGATGACTGAAACAGGATGGACAGGATGAAGGCAAGGATGGGGAGGATGAACGGCTGAACAGGGATAGGCCCGGCGTGTACGAGCGGTCGCGGACCGCGACCGAACCCCGCGACAGTCGCGGTCGGTGACCGCTCGTACACCTTGCTCTCCCTGGCGTGATCCTGCATATCCTTGCCGTTATCCTGTCCATCCTGTCAAGCCTCTCGAACGGAGGTCGCCATGCGTCGCCGCAGTCTGCTACCGCTCGCACTCGTCATCATGTCGTCCTCCGCCTTCGCCCTCGACCAGGGCGAGATCAACCAGCTCGTGCTCGTGGACCAGACCGAGCTGGCCAAGATGATGGTGGATCGCGTGGCGTACCTCCCTGGCGGCTTCACCGTCGTGGGGGGCTGGCTGGAATGGCCGGCGACGCCCGTCGTCCTGTGCGTCCCCAACACCATCCAGGCCATGCAGGTGGGCCTCCAGGTCGCCTCCCCGCGCTTCGCCATCTCACCGGACGGCAAGCGCCTGGCCCTGTGGAAGCGCGTGAGCATCGGCGGGCAGGACCGCGCCGAGCTGAACATCGTGCACTTCGAGAGCCAGATGGTTACCGGCGTCGGGGAGCCGGTGCCGATCACGCAGGCGATGCAACTGGCGTGGCTGTCCGACGGGACGCTGGTGTACGCCACTGAGGACTTGCAGCGGCCGGTCGGGCTGCTGTACGCGGTGGACCTGACGGGTGGCAAGCCGCGCCGGCTGCTGGAGTTGCACCAGGGCCAGTGGGTGGATTTGCGCCCGGGCTCGGCGGCCGGGGAGGTGTACGCCGTCTGGGGGGGAAGCACCCCCACCACCTACGCGGTGTCCTGCCAGGCGAGCGCCGGGGCCCCGCGCATTGCCGGGGCCGGCGTGCCCGCGCCGGACGGCACTGGCCGCACGCTGGAAGTGGACGCCACCGGCGCCCTGATCATCGGCCTCTCGGCCACTGAAGGCGTCATCGTGGACCGCGGCGTACGTGCCGCCGCCTGGCGGCCCGACGGGCAGGCCATACTCTACGTCAAAGACCGGCAGGTGATGGTGACCGCGGGTTCCGGCCAGAGCCCGCGGCAGCTCGGCGACATCAGCCAGGCCGCCCCCGACCTGTTCCTGCGCGGCTGCGGCTGGTCGCCCGACGGCGTCGGCATCGCCTACTGGGGCGTGGCGGGCAACACCGGCCGGGCCTGGCGCGCCAGCCTCGGCCTCGAACGCATTCTCGCGCGCTTCATGTTCGCTAAG
>CAZZDO010000103.1:0-4776 GCA_964653205.1 uncultured Armatimonadia bacterium
GTTGGAGGAACTGCAACACCAGTTGCGGGGTGACGCGCCGGCCGTATCGGCGCGTCGGGGGCCCCGCAACGGGGTGGCACGCCGGGTGCGGGGCCCCCGTCCGGCCCGATGCGGCCGGGCCGGACACCCCGCAACTAGTCAGGGATGAGGCAACGGCATGAACCGACTGCTGGTGCTGACGGGAGTCCTGCTCATGATCGCCACGGCCCATGCCGGGGAGACGCTGTACAACGGCATTGTGCTGCCCGACCAGTGGCCACCGAAGCAGCCGACACTGACGCTTCAGCCGCTCCCCCCTCCTCCCTACCTCGTGTCGCCGCCGGCCGTCATCCCCATTGACGTGGGGCGGCAGCTCTTCGTGGATGACTTCCTCGTGGAGAGCACCACCCTCACCCGCACCCACCACGTCACGACGTGGCACCCGGCCACGCCCGTCATTAGCCCCGATAAGCCATGGGAGCAGGACACGGGCAAGGGCGAGTGCGAGATCTACAGCGACGGCGTGTGGTGGGACCCGCAGGCAGGGCATTTCAAGGCCTGGTACCGGACCCACCATGGCGCGCACTCGCACTTCCAGACCTGCATGGCGATCAGCCAGGACGGCGTGAAGTGGGAGAAGCCCGCGTTCGACGTCGTCCCCGGCACCAACGCCGTGCTGGTGGATGACGAGGGGGCGTTCCGTGACTCCTCGACCGTCTGGCTGGACCTGTTTGACCAGGACCCGGCGCGGCGCTTCAAGATCTTCCGCGTGATGGTCAAGGAATGGATGGAGGGGGACGTCCGCAAAGCCAACAAGTGGATGCAACTGCACTTCTCGCCCGATGGCATCCACTGGACGCTGGCCGGCGAGAGCGACCGGTGCGGGGACCGCAGCACCGTGTCCTACAACCCCTTCCGGGGCAAGTGGGTGTACGGGCTGCGGTCGGGGACGGCGGAGGCGGGGCGCACGCGCGACTACTTTGAGCACAGCGAGGTCGTGCCGGGGTTGCGGTGGGAGCCGGAGGGGCGGAACCTGTTCACGCCGTGGGTCGCGGCCGACACGCTGGACCCCCAGCGCCACGACCTGAACCTCGAGGACCCCGTCAAGCCGTGGGACGTGCCGCCGGTGCAGCTCTACAACCTGGACTGCGTGGCCTATGAGAGCCTGACGCTGGGGCTGTTCACCATCTGGCGCGGGCAGCCGCGCGACCGGGGCAAGCCCAATGAGCTGTGCGTGGGCACCAGCCGCGACGGGTTCCACTGGTCGCGGCCGGACCGGCGGGCGTTCATCCCCGTGTCCGAGCACCAGGGCGACTGGAACTGGTGCAACGTGCAGTCGGCGGGCGGGTGCTGCGTCATCGTCGGCGACCAGCTCTACTTCTACTGCAAGGGCTCCGAGGGCCTTCCCGGGACGAAGGCGACCGGGCGGGCGCATGTGGGGTTGGCCGTGCTGCGGCGCGACGGCTTCACGAGCATGGACGCGGGGGCGGAAGCCGGGACGCTGACGACGCGGCCGGTCACGTTCAAGGGCAAGCACCTGTTCGTCAACGTGAAGTGCCCGGAGGGGGAGTTGCGGGCGGAGGTGCTCGGCCCGGACGGGAAGCCCATCAAGCCCTTCACGCGGGAGAAGTGCCGGCCGCTGCAACTGGACAGCACGAAGCGGCGCGTGGAATGGCAGGGGGGCGACCTGGCGAAGCTGGCCGGCACGCCGGTGCGCTTCCGCTTCCATCTGCGGCAGGGGGAGCTGTACGCCTTCTGGGTGAGCCCGAGCGACGGCGGGGCCAGCCACGGCTACGTGGCGGCCGGGGGGCCGGGCTTCACGGGGCCCATGGACGACGCCCCGTAGCAGGAGAAGGCGCGCGGCCGGCCGAACCGTCGGGACATGAACACCCTCCGCGCGTTGTGCCTGTGGACTATTGTCTGCCTCGCGCTCAGCATCTCGTGCGCCGCCGACACACCCCCACCGTACCAGGACCCCAGAGCGCCACTGGAGGCCCGCGTGGCCGACCTGCTGGGCCGCTTGACCTTCGAGGAGAAGCTGTCGTTGCTCGGGGGCACGGGCTTTGGGACGAAGGCCATCGAGCGGCTCGGCCTGCCCGCGATGGGGATGTGTGACGGGCCCATCGGCGTGCGCGGGGGTGGGGCGGGGACCGGCGGCCCGGCGACCGTCTTCCCCTGCGGCATCGCCATGGCCGCCACGTGGGACCCGGAGATCGTGCGGCGGATCGGCGCGGCCATCGGGCGGGAGCTGCAGAACAAGGGCCCCGGTTCGCAGATCATCCTCGGCCCGTGCGTCAACCTGCACCGCACCCCCCTCGGCGGGCGCAACGGCGAGAGCTACAGCGAAGACCCCTACCTTGCCTCCCGGATGGCCGTGGCCTACGTCGAGGGCGTGCAGAGCACGGGCGCGGCGGCGTGCGTCAAGCACTACGCGGTCAACAACCAGGAGTGGCAGCGCACGACCATCAATGTGCGCGTGGAGGAGCGCGCGCTGCGCGAGCTGTACCTGCCCGCGTTCCGGGCGGCCGTGCAGGAAGCCCACGCCTGGGCCATCATGAACGCCTACAACCGCCTCAACGGGCCGTACTGCTCGGCCAACGCGTACCTGCTGAACACCGTGCTGAAGGACGAGTGGGGCTTCGACGGGGTTGTGATGACCGACTGGGGGGCGGCGCACAGCCCGCTGGGCGTGGCCACCGGCGGGACGGACCTGGAGATGCCGACCGGCGCGCACATGAGCCCGGAGAAGCTGGGGCCGCTCGTGGCGCAGGGAAAGCTCAGCCGCGAGCTGATTGACGAGAAGGTGCGGCGGATTCTGCGCACGATCATCCGCGTCGGGCTGCTGGACGGGCCCAAGACCGTGGACAACGCGATCGTCAATTGCGCCGAGCACCAGCAGCTTGTCCGCGCGGCCGGGGCGCAGGCGATTGTGCTGCTCAAGAACGAGGGGAACCTGCTGCCGCTGGATGCCACGAGGCTGCGGTCGCTGGCCGTGATCGGGCCGAACGCGGCCATCAACCGCCTGAGCATGGGCGGCAGCGGGTACGTGCAGGCGTTCCAGAGTGTGAGCGCGCTGGAGGCCATACGGGCGCGGGCGGGCGAGGGCGTCACGATCAACTACGCCAAGGGCGCGGACATGGGCGATGAGGCGCCGGCGCCGCTACCGAGCGAGTTCCTGACCCCGCCCGACGCCGCCGCCGGGGAGCACGGGCTGCGCGGCGAGTACTTCAGGGGGCGCGAGTTGCAGGGGCAGCCGGTCGTGACGCGGACGGACGCGCAGGTGGACTTCCGCTTCAGCGGGCAGGCCCCGGCGGAGGGGCTGGGCCGGGTGGACTACTCGGTGCGCTGGACCGGCAAGCTGACGCCCACGAAGAGCGGGCGCTACCGCCTGGGGCTCGCCAGTGACGACGGGTCGCGGCTGTTCCTGGACGGGAAGGCGCTCATCACGAACTGGGACGACCACGGGCTGGAGGCGCGGTCGGTAAGCTTGGACCTGGAGGCCGGGCGGGCGTACGACCTACGGATCGAGTACTACCAGAACCAGGGCGACGCGGCCGTGACGTTGGGCTGGCGGGAGCCGGGGGCGTCCGCGGCGAACGACCCGCAGCTCCGCGAGGCGGTGGCGGCGGCGAAGCAGTCGGAGGTCGCGGTGGTGCTCGTCGGGCTCTCGTCGTTCCATGAGAGCGAGGGCCGCGACCGCGAGAGCCTCGAACTGCCGGAGTTGCAGACGGACCTCATCCAGGCGGTCGTCGCGGCCAACCCGCGCACCGTGGTCGTGCTGACCAATGGCACGCCGCTGCTGATGGCCTCGTGGATCAAGCAGACACCGGCGGTGCTGGAGGCGTGGTACCTGGGCGAGCAGGGCGGCAACAGCGTGACCGACGTGTTGTTCGGCGATGTGAACCCGTCGGGGAAGCTGCCGGATACGCTGGCCGCGCGGCGCGAGGACTACCCGGACTACAGCAACTACCCCGGCGCCGGTGGGCAGGTGGAGTACGCCGAGGGCATCTTCGTCGGCTACCGGCACTTTGATGCGAAGGGGATTGAGCCGCTGTTCCCGTTCGGGCACGGGCTGTCGTACACGACCTTCACGTATGACGACCTGAAGATCACACCGACGACGCTTGCGCCCAGGGGGAAGGTGACGGTGTCGCTGACGGTGCGCAACACGGGGCAGCGCGCGGGTGAGGAGGTCGTGCAGTTGTACGTCCATGACCCGAAGCCGCGCCTGCCGAAGGCGCCGCGGGAGCTGAGGGGTTTTGCGCGCGTGTCGCTGCAGCCGGGCGAGCGCAAGCCGGTCGTGTTCACGCTCGACGCGGCGGCGCTGGCGTACTGCGACGCGCCGGGCAAGCAGTGGCGCGCGGACGCGGGGACGTACTGGGCGGAGGTGGGGGCGTCGTCGCGAGACCTGCGCTTGCGCGGGGAGTTCAAGCTCGGCAAGACATGGACGGAGACGATCCCGGGGCTGGGGGAGTGGAGCGACCAGGCGGCGGACCTGGGGCCGGATTTGGCGCAGGGCAAGCCCGTCGAAGCCTCCTCCATCGAGAACGACAACACGCAGGCGGAGTTCGCCGTGGACGGCAACGGTGGGACGCGGTGGTCATCGGCGTTCAGCGACCCGCAGTGGCTGAGGATAGACCTGGGGAAGGCCGAGCGGATCGGGCGGGTGCTGCTGCGGTGGGAGACGGCGTTCGGGAGCAGCTACGTGCTGGAGGTGTCGCTGGACGGCGAGCAGTGGCGGGAGGTGTACGCGACGGAGGACGGGCAGGGGGATGAGGAAGTGGTGAGCTTCGCGCC
>CAZZDO010000103.1:4876-13689 GCA_964653205.1 uncultured Armatimonadia bacterium
CTCGGCGCTCTCGCGCTTGGACATCATCAGGGCGATGGCCACGATGACGGCCAGCACGACGCCGACGATGGCCAGGCCCGGACTCGGGTTCACGTTCTTGATGCCGAACGAGTACTTGACGATGACCGGGGCGACGAGCAGACCCACGAGGTTCATGACCTTGATGAGCGGGTTGAGCGCCGGGCCGGCGGTGTCCTTGAAGGGATCGCCGACCGTGTCGCCCACGACCGCGGCCTTGTGCGCCTCAGAGCCCTTGCCACCGTAGAGACCGTCCTCGATGGACTTCTTGGCATTGTCCCAGGCGCCGCCGGCGTTGCACATGAACACGGCCATGAGCTGGCCGCAGACGATGATGCCGGCGAGGAAGCCGCCGAGGCCTTCCCAGCCGAGCCAGCAGCCGACGATGATCGGTGAGAGGATGGACAGGATGCCGGGGCCGACGAGTTCGCGGATGGCGGAGCCGGTGCAGATGTCCACGACCTTGCCGGACTCAGGCAGCACGCCTTCCTTGCCCTCCATCAGGCCGGGGATTTCCCGGAACTGGCGGCGGACTTCGTTGATGATGAAGAAGGCGGCGCGGCTGACGGCCCGGATGGTCATGGCGCTGAACAGGAAGGGCATGGCGCCACCGATGAGCAGGCCGATGAAGACGGCCGGCTTGTCCACCTGGATCCAGAACTCGCGCAGCGCGGACTCGCTGATGGCCTCACCCGCGTGGCCGCCGGCGATGCCCGCCGCGACCTTCGACAGGTACGAGCCATACAGGGAGATGGCGGCGATGACCGCGGAGGCGATGGCGATGCCCTTGGTCGCGGCCTTGGTGGTGTTGCCCACGGCGTCGAGGATCTCGACGTTGGGGCCGCCCTCGGCGCCGGACATCTCGGTGATGCCCTGCGCGTTATCGGCGACCGGGCCGTAGGTGTCCATCGAGATGATGACGCCGGTGGTGGTCAGCATGCCCAGGCCACACAGCGAGACGCCGTAGAGGATCTCGATGGCGCTGGCTTCGCGGCCGAACACGAGGATCGAGAAGAAGACCGAGCCACAGATCACGAGCACGGCGTAGACGGAGCTTTCCAGACCCTCGGCGAAGCCGGTGAGGATCGTGGTGGCGCTACCGGTCTGCGCGGAGCGGGCCACGGACTTGACCGGGCCGAACTGGGTCGAGGTGAAGTACTCGGTGAGCTTGTACATGGCGACGGCCAGGACGAGACCGGAGATCGTCGCCAGGAAGAGCTTCAGCCAGTTCTGCGGGTCGTTCGCACCGACATAGAACTTGGCGATGATGAAGAAGCCGACGGCCGAGAGGATGGCCGACCAGACGAAGCCACGGGTGATCGGCTTCATGGGGTGCTCATCGTCGGTCCGCGACTTGACCATGCTGATGCCGATCATGGAGGTGATGACACCGACGCCGCGGATGAGCAGCGGGAACATGATCCACACCAGCGCCACCTTCGGGTCCCCGTGCGCCAGCGCCAGGATCATGCTGGCTACCAGCGTGACTTCGTAGGACTCGAAGATGTCGGCGGCCATCCCGGCGCAGTCACCGACGTTGTCGCCGACCTGGTCGGCGATGACGGCGGCGTTGCGCGGGTCGTCTTCGGGAATGCCCGCTTCGACCTTGCCCACCAGGTCCGCGCCGACGTCCGCGGCCTTGGTGTAGATGCCACCGCCGACCCGCATGAACAGGGCCAGCAGGCTGCCACCGAAACCGAAGCCCAGCAAGACCTCAGTGGCCATTTCTTTGTAGTACCAGAAGATCAGGACCGCCCCGACGAGCCCCATGGTGACGGTGAACATCCCGGCCACGGCGCCGGAGCGGAAGGCGATCCGCATCGAGTCGGCGAGGCTGGTGCGGGCGGCCGCGGCGCAGCGCACGTTGCCCTGCACCGCCAGCGTCATGCCCATGTAGCCGGTGAAACCCGAGGCGAAACAGCCCAGGACGAAGGCGATGGCCCGCCCGAAGGCGATGGCCCAGTTGCCCCACGCGCTCAGCAGCAGCGCGAAGAACAGGATCACGATGACGACGGCAATCGTCTTGAACTGCCGATTCAGGTAGGCGTAGGCGCCCTCCTGAATCTGTGCGGCGATCTGCTGCATCTTCTCGGTCCCCTGGTCCATCCCGATCGTCTGCTTGCGCAGGTGAAGCGCGTAGATCAGACCGATCACACCACAGACCAGGACCGCGTAGATCGAGAAGTTCTCGAACGGTCCAAACGGCAACGTCGTTGGCATGTTCTACCTCCCTGGTGGAACGATTAGACCCCGAGGGGCAAGCCCTCGGGTCCATCATGGGCCGGATGAGTGTCGCAACCCAGGATATCCTGTTTGATGCGGCGCGCGGCCCGACCGACGGGCGCGGCGCCCCGGAAAGCCATCTCTTCGCTGCCCCGGCCCCGTTAACCTGCCCCGTTCATCATTTCTTAGCACACAGTCCCTACCCGCCGCGCGTGAACACCAGCACCACCACGCCCGCTGCCAGCACGAGCCGGTAGATCACGAAGACGTAGAAGCCGTGGCGCTGCAGGAAGCGCAGCAGGAAATGGATACAGGCGAAGCCCGTGACGGCGGCCGTCACGACGCCGATGACGAAGACCGTGGCGTCCACCGGCGCCTCGCCCGAGACGACATGGCGGGCGCTCCACAGCGTCGCCCCGAGCAAGATCGGGGTGGCCAGCAGGAACGAGAAGCGCGCCGCGGCTTCGCGCGTCAAGCCGCGGAACAGGCCGGTGGTCATCGTGATGCCCGCGCGCGAGACCCCGGGCATGATCGCCAGGGCCTGCAGCACACCGATCCAGAGTGCATCGGCCCACCCCATCTGCTCGACGGTGCGCTCGTGCTTGCTCCACTTCTCCGCGGCCGCCAGCAGCAGGCCCATCCCGGCCAGCAGAGCGGCGATCTGCAGCGGATCGCGGAAGATCGTCGCCGCCTGGTCTTCCAGGGCCGCCCCCGCCAGCGCGCCGGGGATGCAGCCCACGATCACATAGGCGACCATCTTGTCGCGGCGCTCTAGGAAGCTGACCCAGTCGCGGCCGAAGTAGGCCAGGATGGCGATGAGCGTGCCGAAGTGCAGCGCCACATCGAAGGTCAGATTGTCCGAGGCATTCCAGCCGAAGAAGTGGTGCGCCAGCGCCAGGTGGGCCGAACTGCTGACAGGCAGGAACTCGGTCAAGCCCTGCACGATGCCCAGTATCACGGCGGCCAATGGCGTCACGACTTCCGCTCCCGGTGGCGTGGGTCCATGTCTACGCCGGCCACGTGAAGTCGGGCGGGCGGTCGTCGCGCAGACCCAGAAAATGGTCGAGAGCGTCGCAGATGCGGCCCGCGGCCTGGCCGTCGCCGTACGGGCAGCCGATCTCCGTCATGCGCGTGTATTCGGTCGGGCTCTTGAGCAGCCGGTCGGCCTCGGCCACGATCGCCTCGGTCTCGGTGCCCACGAGCTTGGCCACGCCGGCCTCGATGCCCTCGGGCCGCTCGGTGGTGTCGCGGGTGACGAGCGCCGGGACGCCGAGGGCCGGGGCTTCCTCCTGCACCCCGCCTGAGTCGGTGATGACCAGGTCGGCGTGGGCCATCAGCGGCACGAAAGCGAGATAGTCCAGCGGGTCGGTCAGGACGACGCGCTCGACGCCGTCGAGCAACTCGTGGGCCGACTTCGTAACCAGCGGGTTGGGGTGCAGCGGCCAAACGACCGTGACGTCGTCATGCCGCTCGACGATCTCCTGGAGGGCCTGGCAGATGCGGCTGAAGGGGACGCCGAGATTCTCGCGCCGGTGGGCCGTCACGAGGATGAGGCGCCCCTCCATCGTGTCAATCCACTTGAGTTGTTCGGGCAGGTCGGGCTGGCGCTCAACGACGGTGCGCAGGGCGTCCACGACGGGATTGCCGGTGACGTAGACGGCCGCGCCCGGGATGCCCTCGCCCAGCAGATTGTGCCGGGCGCGGCGCGTGGCGGCGAAGTACACATCGCTGATGACGTCCGTCAGCCGCCGGTTGATCTCTTCGGGGAAGGGCGAGAGCTTGTTCTGGGTGCGCAGGCCAGCTTCGACGTGGGCGACCGGGATGCGCTCGTAGAACGCCGCCAGCGCGCCGCCGAGGACCGTGGTGGTGTCGCCCTGGACCATGACGACGTCGGGGCGGAGCTTCGCGAAGGTCTCCTGCAGGCCGGTGAGGGCGCGCGAGGTGATCTGGGCGAGGGTCTGGCCCTCCTGCATGATGTCCAGGTCCACGTCGGCCGTCATCTCGAAGACGGCCAGCATCTGGTCGAGCAGGCCGCGGTGCTGCGCGGTCACAATGACCTGCACGGGGCGCTCGCGGCGCTTGAGTTCCTGATAGATCGGCGCCAGTTTGATGGCTTCCGGCCGGGTCCCGAAGACCAGGGCCACTGTCGGCTGAGACATTACCCGCCAACCCTCCAGCGCCACAAGACAAGCGCCACGACGCAGAGCATCGCCGTCAGAGAATAGATGAGCAGAACCGCCTGCCGGACGCTGAAGCCCCGGTCAATGAGGCGGTGGTGGATATGGCCGCGGTCGGCGGCCAGGGGCGACTTGCCCGCCGCCAGCCGGCGGATGATGCCGGTCACGGTGTCGAAGATCGGCACGCCCAGCACCAGGAGCGGCACCAGGATGGCGACCGCGGTGGCGATCTTGAAGGGCCCGATGACCGCGATGCAGGCGAGCATGAAGCCCAGGAACATCGCGCCGGTGTCGCCCATGAAGATCTTGGCCGGGTTGAAATTGAAGGGCAGGAAGCCCAGGCAGCCGCCGGCGAGCGCGCCGGCGGCGATGGCGACCGCCGGGATGCCGGTGCTCCCGGCGCCGATCATGATCGTCAGACCCGCCAGCGCGGCGACGCCGGCGACCAGCCCATCCAGGCCATCGAGCCAGTTGAGGGCGTTGGTGATGGCCATGGTCCAGATGATCGTCAGGGGCGCGGACCACCAGCCCAGCGAGAGGTAGTGATACGTCCCGGTGAAGGCGCTGAGCGGGTCGGTCAGGCCATGGACGGCGACTCCGCCCGCATAGGCAATCAGGGCGACCAGGAACTGGCCGACGAGCCGCAGCCACGGCGACAGGTTCTTGATGTCATCGGCCAGGCACATGACCAGCAGCAGACCGGAGCCGAGCAGGATGCCGGTGAAGGGCGGCTGCAACGGCCAGGTCAGCGCGAGCAGGGCGACCCAGAAGCCGGCGTAGATGGCCAGGCCGCCGGCCTGGGCGGTGGGCTGCTGGTGGATGCGGCGCCCGCCCGGATGGGCCACGGCCCCGATCTTGAAGGCCAGGGCGCGCACCGGCCAGGTCAGCGCCGCGGCTACCGCCGCGCCGATCAGCAGAGCCAGCAGCGGGAAAAGCACTAGGGCTTCGCCTCCGCCGGCGGCTGCCAGTGCACGACTTCCACGCCCGCTTCGGCGAGCATCTCGTGCGCCAACTCGTCCGGGTACGGATCGCGATAGACGATGCGCCGGACGTTGGCGTTGATCAGCATCTTCGTGCACGTGGCGCAGGGCAGGCCCAGGGTGTAGCAGGTGACCTCGCCCTGCAGCGCAACGCCGTGCACGGCGGCCTGAATGAGCGCGTTCTGCTCGGCGTGCGAGGCACGGCAGATTTCGTGCCGCTGGCCCCGCGGGATGCCGAGGCGGGCGCGGAGACAGCCGCCGAGGTTCTCGCAATGCTCCAGGCCCTGCGGCGGGCCGTTGTAGCCGGTGGTCAGGATGCGCCGGTCCCGCACCAGCACACAGCCCACGTGGCGCGACAGGCACGTCGAGCGCTTGGCGACGACGTGCGCGATCTCCATGAAATAGTCATCCCAGGAGGGGCGGTCGGTCCGCTGGAGCACATCCTGGCGGGGCTGGTTCGCGGGCGGCTGTTCGGTCATGGTGGCGAGTCCGTCGGGGGCCTGCGGCCCGGCAATCCGCCGGGGGCTACCGACCCTCCAGCGCTCTGATCTTCTCCCGCCGTCGCACGTGCCGCGCTTCGGGGGATGGCTCGGTCGTCAGGAAGACGCGGACGACCTCTTTGGCCAACTCGGGCCCGACGGTGCGGCCGCCGACGCACAGGACGTTGGCGCCGTTATGCAGCCGGGCCATGCGGGCGCCGTAGCACTCTTCGGCGCGGGCCGCATAGGCGCCGGGCACCTTGTTGGCGGCGATGCTCATGCCGATCCCGGTGCCACAGGTCAAGACGCCGAGGTCGGCTTCGCCACCGGCCACGGCCCGGGCGACGCGGACGGCGAAGTCCACGTAGTCCACCGGGTCTTCGCTGCAGGCGCCGAGGTCGAGGACCTCGTGGCCAAGCGACTCAATGACGCCGCGGACATCCGGCTTGAGCAGGAAGCCCCCATGATCGCAACCGATGGCGACCTTCATGTCTGGCACTGCTCCTGACGGCGAAAAACGGAAAAGCAGAAGCACAGAAAAACGCTCTCGGGACCGCCGCCAGGGCTGTCGTCCCCCGGTTTCTCTGTGGTGCTGTTCTTCCGTTCCCGGGTCGTGACTAGCCGCCGCCGATGGCGTTGGCGGCCTTCTGGTCCACGGCGGGCTGCTTGGGCAGCCGCACGCTGAACGTCGAGCCCTGGCCGACTTCGGACCGCGACAACCACACATCGCCGCTATGCGCCTGGGCCAGGTGCTTAACCAGGTAGAGCCCGATGCCGGTGCCCTTGACCGCCTTGTGATCCACGTCGTCATCCACCATGTGGAAGCGCTGGAAGATCTTATCGCGGTGGTGGGCGGGAATGCCCAGGCCCTGGTCGGAAATGTCCAGGCGTATGGTCGCGCCCTCATCCTCGGCGCCCACGGTAACGTTGCCGCCGTTGGGCGAGTACTTGACCGCATTGCCGATCAGGTTGTCGAGGATCTGGGTGATCTTGTCGGCGTCGCCGGTGATGAGCGGGAAGTCGGGCGGGATGGTGCTGAAGACCTTGTGGCGGTCGGTGTAGGTCTGCTGGGACCGGGTGACTTGGGCGGCGATTTCGGCGAGGTTGACGTCGGACAGGATGATGTCAATGCCGCGGCCGGACTCGATGCGCGAGATGTTCAAGAGGTCGGTGATGAGGCGGGTGAGGCGGTCGCACTCGGTGTTGATGATGTTGTAGAACTCCATCCGCGTCTCATCGTCGTAGATGCCGTCGGTGTCGTCAATGAGCGTGGCGATGAAGCCTTTGATGGAGGTGAGCGGGGTGCGCAGCTCGTGCGAGACCGTCGAGACGAAGGCGGTCTTCATGCGCTCGACCTGGCGGATCTCGGTGATGTCGTTGAAGATGGCCACGACGCTATGGGCGTCGCCGCTTTCATCGCCCATCATGGAGGTCTCGGCCTGGTAGATGTGGCGGCCGCCGTCCAGCGCGATCTCGCGCGTCATTTCCTTGCCGGTGCGGATGGTCTCCTCGAACAGCTCGAGGATGGACTTCTCCTCGACCGCGTCGGCGAGCGGCTGCCCGGCGCGGCTGCCGTCGCTGAGGCTGAGCATGCGGCAGGCTGCCGGATTGATGAGACGAACCGTGTTGCGGGGGCTGATGACGATGACGCCGGAGTGGATGCTCTCGAACGTCTCCTCCAGCTCCTGCTTCTTCTCGGTCAGCTCGATGTAGAGCTGGGCGTTGGAGATGACGGCGGCGGCCTGGTCGGCCAGCATCTCCAGCAGGCGCACGTCGTCGTCGTTGAAGTCCTGCTCGTAGCGCTTGTTGAACACATGCATGACGCCGATGACGCGCTCGTCAATGATGCGCTCTTCCTCGTCGCGCTGCTGGATGGCCAGCGGCACGGCAATGCCGTTGCGCACGCGCAACAGCGCCACTTTGTCCTTGTCGGTGCGGGGATCGGAGAGGGCGTCGTTGTAGACGATGGCCTGGTTGTTGGAGTAGACGAGGCCGGTGATGCCGCGATCCGGCCGGATGGAGATTTGCCCGGCCTGCTCTTCGCTGACGCCGAGGGCCGGCTGCAACGCCTGCAGCTCGCCCAACTCGGCGTTGTACAGCATCAGCATGACCTTCTCGCCCTGGACGATCATCGCGACCTTCTTGATCAGGCGCGAGAGCGTCTGCCGCAACTCCGGCTGTGTCACGACGACCGCAGGCACCTCCGCCATGGTGGCGGCGGCGCTGAGTTCCTCCTCCAGCTTGCCGATCTTGGACTGCAGGTCAGTGACAACGAGGCGGTACCGCTCAAGCTCTTTGCGGAGCTGATCGGCATCCTCGGGCGGAGCGACATCGGGCATGAAGATGCTCCCTTACGGTCGCGGGTACGGACACCCCGGACAGCGGCGCCGGGGACCACGCAACGGACCGCTAGCGGCGGCCGCGGCGGCGGCCCTCACGGTCCCGCTTCAACTCGTTCTGCTTGCGATTGCTTTCCTTCAGGAAGTCCGTCAGGCGCTCTTCGAAGGACTGGTGCCCGCCGCCGCCGCGCTCGCCGCGCTCGTCGCCAAAGCCCCCACCCCGGCTCGGACCGGACGGCCGGGGCGGCGCGTTCTCGAGCGGCTTGCGCGCCTCGGCCTGTTTGGCCGATAGCTCGTAACGCCCCTCATCGCGCTTGCCCAGCACCTTGACCTTGACCGCGTCGCCTTCGCGGAAGAAGTCGCTGACGTCGTGGACGTACTGGTCGGCGATCTCGGAAATGTGGATCAGTCCCGACAGGTTGTCCGGCAGCGACACAATCACGCCGTATTTGAGCAGCTTTACTACGGTGCCATCCAAGATAGCCCCGGTTTCCACAGCCATTTGGCAAACCGCCTTGCGATGAGAATTCGTAGAGGGACGCACCCGGGCGCGAATGCACGCAGGTACAAGGGGGCAACCCGGAGGCTGCCCCTCGC
>CAZZDO010000104.1:0-13687 GCA_964653205.1 uncultured Armatimonadia bacterium
CGGCCCCCGTTGTCTGCGGGCCAATGGGGCCGGCTGAAGCGCGGCCCCTCCGGAATGGTGACGACAGCGAAAGGTACAACCATGCTCGATGACATCTACCGCGAACGCATGCACGTCCTGACCGAGGCGCTGCCGTACATCCGCCAGTGGCAGGACCAGACCATCGTCGTCAAGTACGGCGGCGCGGCCATGGACGACCCCGTCCTGCGCAATTCCGTCGCCAAGGACCTCGCGCTGCTGCACTATGTCGGCATCCGCGTGGTGGTCGTGCATGGCGGCGGGCCGCAGGTGTCGGACATGATGAAGCGCCTGGGCCTGGAGCCCAAGTTCGTCGGCGGCCTGCGCGTCACCGACCCCGAGACCATGGAAGTCGCGCAGATGGTCCTCGTCGGCACCGTCAACAAGGAACTGGTGTCGCTCATCCAGACCCACGGCGGCAAGGCGGTCGGCCTGTCGGGCAAGGACGCCGGGCTCATCCGCGCCTGCAAGCTCGAATGCGCCGAGGGCGACCTGGGCGCGGTCGGGGACATCGTGGATGTGGACACGGGCGTCGTGGACACGCTGACCGACGCCGGCTACGTCGTGGTCATCTCGACCATCGGCATCGGCGAGGCGGGCGAGAGCTACAACATCAACGCCGACACCGCCGCGGGCGCGGTGGCGACGGCGCTGGGCGCCGAGAAGCTCATCGTGCTGTCCGACATCCCCGGCCTGCTCGATGACGTGAACGACGAGAACTCCCTCATCAGCCAACTCACGCCCGAGCAGGCGCGCGAGTTGGTGGCGCAGGGCAAGGTCAGCAAGGGCATGATCCCCAAGCTCGAGTCGTGCCTGCTGGCCATCGAGGGCGGCGTCCCCCGCGCCCACATGATTGACGGCCGCCTGCCGCACTCGATGCTGATTGAGCTGTTCACGGATGCGGGGATTGGGACGATGATCGCCAAGCAATAAGCAACAGACGTGGAGTGTAGGAGCGGTCACCGGACCGCGATAGGCTTGCGGTCGCGGTCTGGTGACCGCTCCTACACACACCGTCGCAAGGGGCATGCCATGAATAACACCGAGACCGTCGCCCTCACCGACCAGTACGTCATGAAGACCTACGGCCGCCTGCCGATCTCGTTCGTGCGCGGCGAGGGCTGCCGCCTGTGGGATGCCGACGGGAAGCAGTACCTCGACTTCCTCGCCGGCATCTCCGTCGTGGGCACCGGGCACTGCCACCCCAAGGTCGTCGCGGCCATCCGCGAGCAGGCCGGGCAGCTCATGCACACCTCGAACCTGTTCCAGATCGAGCCGCAGGCGAAGCTCGCCAAGCTGCTCGTCGAGAACTCCTGCGCCGACAAGGCCTTCTTCTGCAACAGCGGCGCCGAGGCCAACGAAGCCGCCATCAAGCTCGCCCGCAAGTGGGCCTTGCTGAACCTCCCCGAGGGGCAGCGGACGATCGTGTCGGCCGTGCACTCTTTCCACGGGCGGACCCTGGCGACCGTCACCGCCACCGGGCAGGAGAAATATCACGCGCCCTTCGCCCCGCTGCCCCCGGGCTTCGCGCATGTGCCCTATGACAATCTCGACGCGATGGCGGCCGCCGTGGACGGCACCGTCTGCGCCATCCTGCTCGAGCCGATCATCGCCGAGGGCGGCATCCTGGTGCCCTCCGTCGAGTACGTGCAGGGCGTGCGGCAGCTGTGCGACGACCAGGGCATCCTGCTGATCCTCGACGAGGTGCAGACCGGCCTGGGCCGCACGGGCAAGCTCTTCGGCTACGAGCACTTCGGCATCGAGCCGGACATCTTCACGCTCGCCAAGGCACTCGGCGGCGGCTTCCCCATCGGCGCGTGCCTGGCCAAGGACAGCGCCTGCGCCTTCGAGCCCGGCAACCACGCCTCGACGTTCGGCGGCAATCATCTCGCGACCGCGGCCGGGTGCGCCGCCGTGTCGGTGATCCTCGACGAGGACTTGGCGGGCAAGGCTGCCGCGATGGGCGCCTTCCTGACGGAGCAACTGCTGGCGATGCGGGCGGACGTGCCGCTGGTGGCGGGCGTGCGGGGCAAGGGGCTGCTGCTGGGGTTGGAGCTATCGGAGCCCAAGGGGACGCAACTGGACGCGGCCTGCCGCGACCGGGGCCTGATCGTCAACAAGCTGCAGGATCAGCTCATCCGGCTGGCCCCGCCGCTGGTGTTGACCCAGGCCGAGGCCGAGGAGGGGCTGGCGATCCTGAAGGACGCGATGCTGGCGGTGTAGCGGCGCCATTCACGGCGCCGGGGCGCGATGAATCGCGCCGCTACGGCTCCCGCCACGGCGAACCGAGGCGGACGGAAGGGACGGCCCAGTGCGCCGGAGGACCGGCACACCCACGCGTCGTGAGTCATTCCGTCCGCCTTACGGCACCAACAACACGCTGCGGTTCTGCATCGTGAGCGCCGGACGGACGCTGTCCACCGGCCGCGACAGCCACCGCCGCGGCGGCGCCACCAGCACCACCAGCGCCTCGCTCCACATCAGCATCGCCGTCTGCAGCGCCTCGGGCCCGGTGGCGGGTAGCGGCAGCACATCCCCCTCGACGTGATACGCCCGCAGGGTCAGCCGCGCCTCCTCGGCGGCGACCGCCGGCTCCACGTGCTCATGTCCCAGCGCCACCGCATTCAGCGTCGCGTTCTGGGCTGAGGCGATCTCCCCGGCCAGCGCCAGTGCCCGCCCGCCTGCCGACGTCGGCTCATACACCAGCGTCAGCGCCTTGCTCTCGGGCATCTCGCGCCCGGCCAGCAGCAGCGGCGCAGGCATGCGCGTCACGAGTTGCCGGGCCACCCGCCCCAGCGGGGCCTCGCCCGCGCGGGGCAGCTCATCGTGCCGCCCGAGCACCACCAGCCCCGCCAGCCGCGCCAGGTCCGACAGCCGCTGTGCCGGCTCGCCGTACAGGTGACTGAACGTGCACTGCAGGCGCTCGTCACGGCACGCGTCGGCGATGCCGGCAAAGATGGGGGGAGCTTCCGAGGGATCTTCGGGCAGAGGGACCATCGTGCCCGGCAGCGTCGCCGGGTGGGCCTCGGCGGACAGGTCCGCGGTCAGCGGCACATTGGTCGGCCCCGCCACGGGCTCGACGTGCGCCAGGCGCAAGCGCGCCTGCGTCGCGTGGGCCAACTGCGCGGCCAGCCGAAAGGCGACCTCCGACCCGTGCCCCCCGCTATAGCCCACCAGGATGTTCTTGATCATCCGTTCGCTCCGCAGGTGCGGCGTCGTCCGGCGCGTCGGCACGGACCGGCGGCAAGTCGGACGTGTCCTCCAGGGCCGGCGCCTCGGTTGCCGGCTCTTCGGGGTGGAAGTCGTCCGCCGCCGGCGCGTCCTCCGCGACGGCCGTCTCCTCGGCCGGCGCCGTCGGGCCAATCTCCTCGCCGCTCAACCCCGCCGCCTCGGCCACCTCGCGCGGCACCGCAAAACCGATCATGCCGCGCTTGGCCAGAGTCTGTAGGTACTGCGTCAGCGAGACCTCGACCTCCCGCCGGTTCAGCTTGTACTCATCCACCAGCGCCGCCACGATGTCGTTGACCGTGTTCTCGCCGTCGCACAGGCTCCACACCAGCGAGCCGACCTCGTCCAGTTGCACGGGCTTGGCCTCGGGCACCGAGAACATGAAGCCCAGCACCCCGCCCATCCAGTCCTTGCGCCGCGGCAGCTCGATGGTGACGAGGTCGTCGTCGGCCACGTGCACCTTCAGCGCCGGGTTGCGCACCGGCCAGGCTTGCATGGCCTGCTCGCGCGTCAGCGCCGGCTCATCCTTCTTGAGCTTCAGGCTCACCAGGATGCGGTCAAGGGTCTTGGGCTGTTGGGCGGGCATGGCGTCTCTTTCTATTCGCATGATGCCTGAAACAGTCGGTATCGGGGCAGGCGCGGCACGCCCGTAGGCTCCGCGCGCCGCAGCGTCAACTCACAGACTTCGGGCCAGCACAGAAAGCGCGCGCGGATGCCGGCGCTGACCCCGCGGGTGACGTGGCAGAGCGTCTCCCCGACGGCAAAGAGCCCGGCAGCGCGCCGCCGGTCGCGCCACACCGGCGCCCAGATCGTGCCCACGCCCGGCAGCCGCACCTGCCCGCCGTGGGTGTGGCCGCACAGCACCAGGTCGGCCCAGTCGGTGCGCGGGTCGTCCACCAGGTCGGGCGAATGCACCAGCAGCAGGCGCAGGTCGCCGTCGGGCGATGCCCCGGCCGGCAGCACCTGGTCCAGGTCGTCCCACCCGCACGACGGGTCGCCCACCCCCATGATCGTCACCCGGCGGCCGCGCACGGTCAGCGTTGTGCACTCATTGTGCAGAACCACAAACCCCGCCGCCGTGACCCGCTCGCGCCACTCCGGCATGCCGGCCCGCGTCTCGGGCGGGCCGCTGAACTCGTGTTCCATCATCTTGTCATGGTCGTGGTTGCCCATGACCACAAACGTGAGGCGGCTGGACAGCGGCTGCAGCAGGCGCGTAGCGATATGCACGTGCCGCGATCCCTGCCCCAGATCACCCGTCAGACAGATCAGGTCCGGCTGCAGTTCCTGCACCAGCGCCACGGCCCGGCGGGCCATCTCCTGCGGGAAGCGCTGGTGCTCCCCCTTCACGTGCAGGTCCGCCAGGTGCGCGAGGCGCAGCCCGTCCAGCTCCGCGGGCAGCCCCGGCACGGGCACGGTCCGCCGCGTCAGCCGCAACTGCCGGGGCTCGACGAAGTACGAGTAGATCGCGAAGGCGACGAGCAGGCTGGCCAGCAGCCAGAGCAGGGCGGCAATCACGTATCCGGGTCCGCTTCAGGGCTGTCGTCCGGGGGTTCCGGCGGGCGGGGCGGCTCGCCGCTCTCAAGCGGCTGCAAGATCCCGCGGATGCGCGCGTAGCCGATGATCAGCAGCACGATCGCGGCGACAAGGGCGATGACCTGATGCGGCTCGAGGCCCAGCCACACGCCCCCGGCGGTCGGGCTGCCCCCGATGACCGGTCCGCCGCTCACTACCCGCAGGGCCACCAGCAGGGCGATGAGCCCCAGCACCAGCAGCCACAGCGACACCAGCACCTGCTGGCACCGCGGGGCCGACAGCCCCGCCTGCATCATCCGGCCGTAGGCCAGGAAGCTGACCAACCCCAGGGCCAGCAGTACGGCCACGAACATTGCGATGGCTTCGTTGACAGGAATGCTCATAGGCTCTCGTTCCCCCGGCGGCCCCGGTGAGCCCGGGGCGTTAGCGTGTCATGATCGTCGCCGCGACCCCGTCACCCTTGAGACGGTCGCGCATGTGCTCGGCCTCGGCGCGGTCGTCGAACTCGGCCACCACGACGCGATGGAACGTCTGGCCGTCCCGCGTCACCTCCACGATGCGGGCGTTGTAGCCGCGCCCCTCCAGGTCCGCGGCCGCGCGCCGGGCGTTGGCTGCATCGCGATAGGAGTTGGCCACCACCGAATAGCGACTCCCGCCCCCGCCCTGGTCGCCGGACGCCTTGTCCGGGTCCAGGGCCTTGTCGTCACTGCCGGTGCTCTCGTCCGGTGAGCCCTGCTTGCCGCCCTCGTGCAAGTCGGCAGCGTCCTGCGGGTACTTCTGCTCGATCTCGCCCTTCTCGGCGTCGGTCGGCGCCCGCTGCTGCATCTTGACGACGGCCTGCGACGGCGGGTTGACCCGCTCCGGCCCCATGTCGGAGTCCTCTTCGGGCTGCTCGGACGGCGTCTTAAGGACCACCTGTGGGGACGACTGCGCGGCCTTCGACTTGGCCATCAGACCGCCCATCCAGTACTTGGCGCCGACGAACGCCAGGCCGCTGAGGACAAGCGAACAAGCGACGATGATCGCCCAGAAGGTGACGATCTCGCCGATCCGTGAGCTGCGATGCATTCTGCTTCTCATGTCCCGCCTCCGACCCGTCGGGCCTGGGCCGCTGGTATTCTACAGGCAACAACCCCCTCAATCAAGCGCGCAAAGCCCCGGGGCAGGTTCCCACCCGCCGCCCGGCGAAGCACCCAGCCACACCCGTGGAGGTACTATCGCATGGCCACTGCTGTCACCCAGGATGAATTGCTGCACACCGCCCAGGCGTACCTGAAGTCCGCCTACGGGGAAGACACCGTGCGGATGGACGTGCTTAGCGACAACGTCGTGGATGGCAACGGCGCCTTGACGGTCGAGTGCACCGTGAGTGTCGGCGGCTCGCACTCCAACTGGCGCAAGACCTTCACCTTCCGCGACGGCCGGGTCGTCAACATGACCTGGCGCCACCTCGGCTAGGGCACAGCCCCAGCGCCGGACCTCACCGATGAAGGGGCAGCCACCCAGTTGCCTGCCCCTTCATACTTCATACTTCATACTTCATACTTCATACTTCATACTTCATACTTCATACTTCCGCCTCACCCTCCCCCCGTCTTGCTCGACCTGGGCCTCATGATCTCCAGCGTCACCAGGTCCCACGCCTGCAGCCTCAGGTCCAGCCGCGTCTTGCTCCGCCCGGGGAAGTCCGACATCGTCAGCCCGCTGCCGATGTCCCGAACGATCGTGCCCATCGGGAACAGCTCGGGGAACGTCAGCCGAATGCGCCGCGGCTGGTCGGAGTCGTTGATGACCGCCAGCCGGTCCCCGTGCCACCGCACGCAGATGCGCGGATCGGTCGGGTAGACGTCCCCCTCGAACTCCCGCCCCGGCACGGCCGGCAGGGCGCGGTAGGCCCGGATGAACCGCCGCAGGTCCAGTTCGTGCCCGATGCTCCCGGCGTACCAGTTGTAGAACCCGAGGTTCACCGGGTCATGCACGCGCAAGGTGTAGGTGAGCGGCTCGAAGAACGCCCGCCCCGGCCCCGACGACGGCCCCACGCGGAAGCCCTTCGGGTGCTGCGGCAACTCCCAGTACACGAAGTACAGCTCAGTCTCCGTGCCCTCCCCCGTGCGGTAGAAGTCGGCCTGACTCTGGTCATACTGCCACGTCTTGTTGGCCTCGTCGCCGAAGTACCGGTCCGATCCCACGAGCAGACAGCGGCTGAAGCGCAACCCCTTCTCCTGGCTGTACAGGCGAGGGTCATAGCCGTGCCCGCGCAAGACCTCCAGCGGCGAACGCTGTCGCTCTCGCCAGAAGTTGAACTGCCCCGGGAAGTTGTTCGGCAGGATCGTCTTGATGAGCAGCGCCTGCTTGCCGCGCGACACGGCCAGATCCCGCGTCTTGAGCCAGAAGTCCCGCGTGGCCTGGCAGCGCCAGTCCATCCACTGCGTCCACCGGTCCGGCTGCGCGCTCAGCCACGCGTACCGGCTCGGCGTGTCCCCCGCCGTCCCGCCGACCTTGATCCCCAGCGCCTGCTCGAACTGGCTGAGGTCCCATTCGCTGTACCCGGCGTCCTCGGCCGGGTGGTCCGCCCGGTCGCCCGAATAGCAGGTCCCCATCTTGCCGTTGGCCTTGAAGGACACCATCGGCACCGCCGGGCTGCCCAGCGTGTGCTCCAGGAACTCGGCCATGAAGCCCTTCAGGCGGGCCTGCACTTCCGGCCGCAGCGGGTCGGGGACCTTCCCGAACACCTGCCGGACTGACTTGCCGTCCCGGTCAAGCTGGAAGCTGTCGTCCGTGAAGTCCTCGAACTTGTCATAGAACGCCATGCCGTCCAGGCACGGCACGACCTGCATCCCGCGCTCCTCGGCCAGCGGCAACACATCGTCAAACACGTCGTACTTGGCGGCGTTGGGCAGCACCCCGCCGTTGTAGTAGCAGTTCATCCCGAAGCTGACTGGGTGGAACTCCAGCCGGTTCATGCCCATGAACTTCATGGTGTCAAAGAGGCTGAGGATCGAGGCCCGCCGCTGCTGGTCCCCCACGCCCGAGAAGCCCCACTGCGTGTACAGGAAGCGGTGCTCGGGGAAGAACAGCGACACGCTGCGCGAGGGCAGTTTCTCCGGCAGCGAAATCGGGTTGTACAGCGCCGCCTCGTCGTCCATCACCTCATACACCGACAGCCGCGCTACCGCCGCCCCGGCCGCCGTCTGCCCGAGACGGTCGGGCCCGGACGTCGTGACCGTCACCTCGCAGGCGTTGCTCTTGGGGTAGAAGACCAGGCAGTGGTGGATCGGATCGCCGTTGCACACATACTCCCGGCCGGTGTAGACGGTCGAGAGGTTGATGAGCCGCGTGTCGCCCGGGCCGCCGGTGGCCAGGTGCGGCGCCAGTTGGCTCCCCGCCGCCGCGTCCACCGCGATCTCCGTATAGCGCTCGCGGTCGTTGGGCAGTTCCGCCACCAACAGGTGCATCTTGGGCAGGGGGGTGTTGGCCAGCGTGTAGGCAAAGCCCGGCAGGCAGTGCCGCTTGGTGCCGTAGACATCCACCTGCTGCAGCACCGACTCCGCCGGCCCGGTTACGCGGAACTTCTGGCCCCGCGACAGTGCCTGCACCGTCGAGACGCCCCATTCGCGGAAGCCGTGGTCCTCGCCGGAGCAATCCACCGTGTCCAGCAGCCGGCAGGGGATGGCGTCGTGCATCATCCCGCTCTGGATCAGCGCGCGGGCCTTGGCCCGCCCTTCATCGTTGTCCGAGTAGAACACCCCGTCATGCAGGAAGCCCTGCCCCTGCACGGCCGGCGGGAAGGGCTCCCCATCGCGCAACGGCCGGCCGTCGTCGGTGACACTGTACTTGTGCCCGACATGGGTCGTCACGGCGGGCTGCACTCGGAGTTCCGCCACTGCCTCCGGGGCCGGCGGCCCGGCCACCGCGCCCTCGAACTGCACCGTCAGCGTATGCTTGCCCGGCTGCACCCGCAAGTACGTCGGGATCACCGCACTAACGGGGTGCAGGTCCAAAGGCTTGTCGGCAGTCCACTGGGTTGCCGGGGGCCCTGCCGACAGCCGCGCGATCTCCACCCCGTCCACGAGCACCAGCAGCGGATAGTCGCGCGTCAGCGGCTGCAGCGCCTGCGTCTCCACCTGCAGGCTGAACGGCGTGCCGATCTTCACGGTCTTGGGGGCGGTCACTCTCTTGACGGCCACCTGCTCGAGCGGCAGCCCCTGCATCAGCGCCGCCATGTGCGCCGCTTCCAGGGGCGCGTCATACAGCCGGAAGTCGTCGAAGACCGCATCGCCGGTGCCGTGATTGCCCCAGTCCCCGCCGACGTTGAACGTCGGCCAGGCGCGCGGCTCGTACGTCCCCTCGCGCCGCGCCACGCACTGCCCGTCCACGAACAGCGCCAAGCCCGTCGCCGCGTCCCAACTGGCCCCGAGGTGATGCCACTCGCCCGCTTTCCACTGGCGCACGTCCACCGTCACGTACTGGTCGGCCGGGGAGCGCAAGTCCAGCCGCAACTGCCCCACGCTCCACTTCCACAGGTAGAGCGTGTTCTGCAGCTTGTCATTGAAGTCCGACACGTCCGCCACCAACCCGTGGTTCTGGCCGTCGTCGCCAGCCCAGTTGGGCTTCAGCCAGAAGGCCACTGATCCGTGGGCCTTGTCCAGGAGGCCCTTGCCCGGGAAGGTGATGAGGCTGCCCGCGGGAAGGGACAGCGCCTGCCCGGACTTCCCGGCCACGAAGCTGCTGGGGCCGGTGGCGCTCAGCGGCTTGCCGCCCGGTGCGCCGACGACGGTGCCACTGAAGGGAAGGTGGAGTGTGGGTCCGAAGGCGAAGCAGGCGCTGCAGAGGAGGAGCAGGGCGAGCGGCAGAATACGGCGCATGGCTGATCCCTCCGGGCGTGGTGTGGTCATGGCGGTGGCTGTTCGGAGCGAACAGTGAGGGAAATCACATTCCTTATACCACTCTCCCCCCTTTCCTGCAAGGCAGGAACCACCGGGGCCGGCGGAGCCTCTAACAATCATCCGCCCGACTTCAGGAGGCATCGGATGAATCGCACGACGTGGGCCATCATTCTGTTAGGCGTACTGGCCGGGGCCATCGCCGGGATGCTGCTCATCGGGCCGCCGGGCATCGCCTTCGCCCAGGGCGACAAGCCGCAGGACAAGCCCGTGGACATCGCCGCCATCACCCAGCCCAGCCCCGTGGTGGCCGCCATGCCGTACCAGGCGCAGACCGACTACGAGCAGGACCCGTTCGAGCCCACCAAGCTCCGCCGCACCACCATGCAGGTGCGTCGCGTCTTGCTGGTGCATCAGGACGGCAGCCTGGAGATCAAGGACGCCACGAACTGAGCCCCGCCGGGCGTCGCCGCACCAGTTCCCTCGGAGGTCGTTGCATGACACGAATGGCTCTGGCCCTCGCGGCCCTGTTGCAGGTTGTGGCCCTCAACTGCCTGGCCGCCCCGGCCGCCCCGCGCAAACACGCCGCCGTCGCCCCGCGCACAGGCGCGATCGTCATTGACGGCAAGCTCGACGAAGCCGCCTGGGCCAAGGCGCCCGAGAACACCGGCTTCGAGATGCCCCTCGGCGGCGCCAACCGCGAGCCCATCCCGGCCGACCGCCAGACCTCCTTCCGCGTGCTCGTTGACGACAGCACACTGTACTTCGGCATCCGCTGCAACGAGCCGAAGATGGCGGAGCTGACGACCCTCGCCGCCCGGCAGCACGACGCCGCCATGTGGTCCGATGATGACGTCGAGCTATTCCTCGACCCCGTCGGCGACCGCACCGAATACACGCAGCTCGCCATCAACGCCGACGGCACGCAGGTGGACCTGTACCTGATCGAGTCGGGCAACACCGGCAAGGGCGGCTGGTCGGCGGAGTGGAAGTCCGCGACCGTCAAGGGCCCGGACTTCTGGACCGTCGAGCTGGCCCTGCCGTTCGCGATGTTCCACAACCGCCCCAGCCGGACGTGGACGGACGAGTGGGTCTTCTCGATGTCGCGCACGCGCACTCCGGCCCCGCGCTACTACTCGCAGTTCAGCCCGGCCGAGCGCTACCACGATGTGAAGAACTTCGGCACCCTCGGTCCGATCAAGCTCGACCAGAGCCGCTACAACCTCTATCCCGACAGCCCGTCCTTCCGCCTGCAGCCCGCCCCCGAGGGCTTCGCCGTCACGGGCTCCCTGAAGCTCGAGAACCGCGGCGACCAGCCCTTCGCCGGGACGCTGGAGATGGAGATCCTCGCCGACGGCGCCCGCGGCGCGACAGCCCCCGTGCAGCTGGCCCCGCACACTGCCGCCACCATCACCCTTCCCGGCGCGTTCGTCGCCGCCCAGGGCAAGCTGCCCGTCATCTTCCGGACCAAGGCAGCGGCGGGCTACACCGCCATGAACCTGCGCAGCGATAGCTGGTTCCGCTACACGCCGCTGACCGTGCGCCTCACGAGCCCCAACTACCGCAACTGCATCTATGCCACCCAGCAGGTCGAGCAGATCGAGGGCACGGTGACGCTCGGCCTACCCGCCGAACAGGCCCAGGGCCTCACGGTGCGCACGACGCTCAGCGGGGCCAACGCCGCGCCGGTCAGCGTTGAGGCGCCCGTCGCCGGGCCGCACGTCGCCTTCGCGTTCCCCGCTCGTGATCTGCCCCAGGGCGCATACATCATCCGCGTCGAGCTGCTCAAGCCGCTGTCCAACAAGCAGTTCGAGACTGTCGCCGAGACGGAGGCGGCGCTGCGCAAGCTGCCCCCGGCCCCGGCCGTCGAGGCCCGCGTGGACAGTGAGGGCAACCTGCTCATCAACGGCACGCCGGTCTTCATCCGCGGCTGGTACGGCAGCCTCGCCTACTGCGTCGGCTCCTCCTCCTTCCCGCAGGCCAACCTGCCGCACTCCACCAACTTCATGATGGGCGCGAGCGACTTCGAGCGCGCCGACATGAACCTCTACAGCCTCTCCGGAGTCACCCGCGACATAGATGAGGCGAAAGCGAAGCTGGACCAGCCCATTGACAGCGACCTGAAGGCGAAGGTGCGCGCGGCCGTCGCTCGCGTCTGGCACGAGCGCAACATCATCGGCTACTACATTTCCGACGAGCCCGAATGCCGCGGCCTCTCCCCCATCTTCCTGCAAAGCCTCCACGACTACATGGCCGAGTTGGACCCGTACCGCTTCTGCATGGTCGTGTCCCGCTCACCCGCCGAATACATGGCCGCCAGCGACGTCATGTGCCCCCACCCGTACATGAACCCGATGGTGCGCGACGGCAAGCGCTCCTTCAGCTCGCCGATCGACTCGATCCACAAGATCATCAGCGAGGCCCGCGACGCCAACGACGGCAGCAAGGCCGTCTGGGCCATGCCGCAGACCTTCAGCTACGGCGGCCTGTACGGCCAGGACCCGAACTTCACCGAGTCCCGCTGGTTCGCCCACACGGCCATGGCCTGCGGCGCGAAGGGCATGGTCCCGTTCATCTTCTCGGGCTACTGGAACCACCTGGAGAACCGGATCGCGATGGACGCCGTCTTCGAGGAGTTGGCGTTCCTGGCCCCGGCGTGGAACGCGCCCGGCAGCGCCCGCCCGGCCACCTCGGACAACCCCGGTGTGGACGTCGTCGCCAGGTTCCACCGCCCGCGCCCGCAAGACTACGGCCATGCCTTCATCATCGCCGCCAACCAGAGCTACGAGCCCACGAAGGCCACCATGACGGTCCCGGCGCTGGCCGAAAACAAGAAGACCCGCCTGCTGGTGCTCCGTGAGAACCGCGTCGTGCCGGTGAAGGAGGGCGTCTTCACGGACGACTTCCCCGGCCTGGGCGTACACATCTACACGACGCTGGAAGTCCTGCCGGCGATGAAGACGCTGGCCGAGATTCAGCAGCAGATCAACGCCGCCCTCCAGCGCCCGGCCGACGAAGGCAACCTCCTCGCGCAGGGCAAGGTCCGCTGGTACGTCGGCCAGCCCGGCGCGGAGTTCCAAACCGATGTGGACCTTGCCGACAGCGTCACCGACGCCGCCGCCTGGCTACCGGTGTACAGCGACCGCACCCAGTGTGTCGTCAACTTCGCCAGGCCCATCACGTTCCGGCGGCTGAGCTTCTGGACCTCAACGATCAAGTCCGCCGACCTGGACATCTGGCAGGACGGCGCGTGGAAGACGATCCACAAATGGCAGGATCAGTTCGCACCGAAGCTGCAATGGGAGGGCGCGCCGGTCACGACCGACCGCCTGCGCGTCCACCCCACGGCCCAGCGCCAGGGCTACGGCACGTGGGTGTGGGAAGAGATCACCGAGCTGGGCATCTACGAGTGATTCCCTGAGGGGGACTGAGGAGGACCGACCATGGCCAAGATCGAGGTACCTTACGACCAGCACATCCCGCTGCTGCTCAAGTCGCTCTCGCGCGGCGGGGCGCTGCTGGTGTCGTGCGACAAGGACGGCCGCCCCAACGCCATGACCATCGGCTGGGCGCAGATCGGCATCATCTGGGGCCGCCGCATCATGAGCGTCATGGTCCGCCCCTCGCGCTACACCTACCCGTGCATCGAGGCCAGCGGCGACTTCACCGTCTGCGTGCCCTATCCCGACCAGGCCGACCAGGTGCTGTTTTGCGGCACGGAGAGTGGGCGCGACGTGGACAAGTTCGAGGAGTGCGACTTCACCGCCGTCCCGTCCGAGGGGCTCACCTCGCCCTGCATTGATGAGTGCGGCGTCTGCTACCAGTGCCAGGTCGTCAATCACGCCGACTTCGTGCCCGAGCGCATCCTGCCCGACATCTGCGAGCAGTGCTACAGCAGCGGCGACTACCACCGCATCTACTTTGGCCAGATCCTGCGGGTCGTGGCGGATGAGGACGTCGAGGCGAGGATGTAGCGGCCTGTCATTGTAGGGCGGGGGCTTGTACCCCGCCCCGCGTGTCAC